>NZ_JACJEQ010000008.1:0-176526 GCF_014164125.1 Pseudoalteromonas sp. SG44-8
TTACCCATTGATGAGATATCACGATCACCAGCCCAAATTTCAGCTTGAGTAACGTGGCTAAGGTTCATCATTAAGCCACCTTTATCAGAGGTGGTACCAATTGTTAAATCAGCTGAATATTGACGGCCATCATTATATTTTAAGTTTTCACCACCATAAACTGAAAGCTCTGCACCTTCAAAATCTTTACGTGTGATGATGTTCACAACACCGGCTATCGCATCTGAACCGTAAATTGCTGATGCGCCATCTTTAACAACTTCAACACGTTCAATTGATGCTGCTGGAATGGTATTTAAATCAACTGTTGAACCTAAAGATGATATCCAACGTTTGCCATTCACTAAAACCAATAGACGCTGTGCACCTAGGTTACGCAAATCCATGTTAGTGGCACCGTTACCGCCATTATTAAATGCAGTATTCAATGCAGCACCTGCGGCAGGGATTTGCTGTAAGATATTACCGATACTGATCTGGCCACTTGCAGCAATATCTGAACGGTCTAGTACAAGTACAGGACTAGCACTTTCTAAATCGGTTCGTTTAATACGAGAACCAGTAACTTGGATACGTTCTACTTTATCAACACCTTCTTCTTCTGCTGCGAATGAAGTTGCTGAAAATGCAGCTGTTGATGCTGCACCAAAAGCGATCGCTAAGCGAACTGCCTTTGAAACTTTATTATTTAACATTTGATTCTCCCTGGACCACTATATTGTGGGTTATTTTTATTTAGTTTTTGTAAACTATCGCAACACTTAATGTTGCAACTGCACAATGATAGTAAACAAAAAAAACCAAGATGCCAACATTTGTTCACATTAATTTAATTTAAATGTGGGGTAAAATCGATAACATACTGAAAAAAGGTACTAAAACGACTAAAATAGCAACAGTGATATTTAAAACACTTTCCTATGTATACTTTTTAGCAACAAAAACAGCTCAATAATACCCATATTTGGAACTATCTAAAGGAGTTGTAATTGTATTTTATTAGACGAGTTAAAATCTTTATTCAAGGGAAGCAGGATCATTTGTGCGATTGGTTTGAGTTGTTTTTCTAAATAAATTGCATAGTCATATTTTTGACTTGTCTGGGTTTGCTGCATGTTTGCATAGAGCTCTGCACCAATATGGGTGTACACATATTCAACAATTTGGCCTTTATTAATGACAAACTCAGGGTGAGTTGCTTGGTATTTTTTGACAGCTTGGACTTGAGGAGGGATGTTTTTTTGATAATCAGCCAAGTGTTGGCCGAGTTTTTTTCTGTATACGAGTTTGTCGTCAAATTCCCCAGCATACAAACGCGTAATGTAACTTTCAATAATCGGTGTTAACATTTCAACAGTAAAACTGTCGCTGAATAAAGTTTCAAACAGTTTGGTTTGAAATTCATGCGCTAATTCTGTCCAGTCACTTCGCACGGTTTCCATGCCTTTGAAAATTAGCTCTTTTTTATCTTCGCATTGTACCTGGCCAACATAACGTTTTTTTGAGCCGGTGGTTTTGCCACGGATAGTCGGCATAAAGAATGGGCTATAAAGTGTTTCGAATTCTATTTCTAAATAACTTTGTGTCGCAAAGCGCTGTTTTATTGTTTGCTGCCATTTTTCATTAATAGTATTCGCTAATTGCTTGCCAATTTCTTTGCAGTTATCTGAATCAAGTTCATCTGGTAGGCTCACAAATGTTGAATCGGTGTCACCATAAATAACAGTATAACCAAGCTCTTCGATCCACAGTCTGCTAGTTTGCATTATTTCATGACCACGCAAAGTAATAGAGCTTGATAAGCGTGGATCGTAAAAACGACACCCCTTTGAACCTAACACCCCATATAAACTGTTCATGATGATTTTTATAGCTTGCGATAGCATGGGCTGAGCAGTGTTTTTTGCATGTTGCCTTGATGAGGCTAACTTTTTTATTAAATTAGGAAGGTGATGCTCAGTGCGAGAAAAAAAAGCGTCTTTAAAACCTGCAATCGCGTTATCAGGCTCCTCTAAGCCGCGAATTAACCCAAGCGGATCAATACAAAACGTTTGCATAATCGATGGATACAAGCTTTTAAAATCCAACACGATAACATTTTTATAAAGCCCAGGAATTGACTCCATCACAAAACCGCCAGGGCTTTCAAACGATAAGCCATGATCGCCTAGATTCGGTGCAACATAACCGCTTCGATGCAATAACGGTAAATATAAGTTAGTAAAAGCAGCCACTGAGCCACCCATTCGTTCTAACTCTAATCCTGTTAACTGCGTGCGAACAATAGCAAATTCAATGAGTTTTAACTTTGCAAAGATACGATTAACTAACACACAATCTTGACGATTATACGCCGCTAGCGAGAGCTTATCTTCATTATATTGACGAATAATTTCACTCAAGCGGTTATCGCTTTGGATTAACTTTTTCTCGCCTAGTATTTTATGGCTCACATTAGCCAGTGAGAAACTATCAAAATGATAAGTAGCATTTTTTAGCGTATCTATGCCATCGATAACACAGCGCCCAGGCAGAGTTAAACGGGTAAAATGTCCTTCTCTGATCTGTAATTGACCATTACCTCGACCCAATAATAATTTAACGCCAAGGGCATCCGCGCGTCGATTAAGTACATTAAAATCAAATTCAATGACGTTCCAACCAATAATAATGTCAGGATCTGCTTGTTGTACCAGCTGTTGTAATTGAGTCAGCAAATCAATTTCATCATGGCACCAATGAATAGTCTGTTCACTCTGTTGTGGCTCGCCAACCATAATAACGCAATCAATCCCCTCACCTACTAAACCAACTGAAAACAACACGCCTTCACCACTGCACTCAATATCCAATGACAGCGTTTTAAAACGTGGTTTATACGAATCAGCTGCTTTTAACTGGGCATTGTCGATTTGGATAAAGCCAGCTTGTTGAGTAACGTCGCCTGTCACCCACACCCCACCTCGAATAAAACGCTCCATTAAAAAGCGATCGCTGTGGCGTACATCACCTTCATATACTGTGATCTGGTTTTCTAGGGGTTGGTTTTCTAAAAGCTGCCTTGCTTGATATAACGCTTGTGAGCTTGAAAAATAGCAAGCGATGCATTGTTCGCCACTAAAGTGTTTAATCGCAACGTCTTTAAATTCGACATTGATATTGTGCTTTGATAACAACTGAGCAGCTAAAGCACGTTGTTTTATTAAAATAAAAAATACCGCTTGTTGATTTGGCACTAACACTTTTATTGGACCGTGATCAGAGCTTAGCCAATAGCACAGTGTGATCCCGCTATGGCGGCTATACTTATCAGCAGAATATTGTTGCCTAGAAAGTATAAAGCCTTGATAGATTGCTTGTGTCAATGTTCGATCCCAATTAATATACAGCACTGTGATTATATACATACTTTAGGTTATTAACCCATGCTTTCTGATGCATTAAAAACAACGATAAGAAAAATTCACAAGCATGTGGCCGATAACCTCAGTGATTATCGCCCTCGTAGTAGCCAAAATTACTTAGTAGCAGAAATTGCAAAAACACTGGCTGGCGAATACCACAAAAAACAGCGGATCTGCGTTATTGAAGCTGGTACAGGTACGGGTAAATCGCTGGCTTATTGTTTAGGTGCATTACCGCTGGCGCTTGCACAAAAAAAGAAGTTAATTATTTCTACTGCAACAGTAGCTCTGCAAGAGCAATTAATAAGTAAAGAACTCCCCTTTTTTAAAAAACATTCAGGCCTTGATTTCAAGTTTGATTTAGTCAAAGGCCGCCAGCGCTACCTATGTGCACACAAGCTACATAATGCGGTTAATGGTGACAATCAAACACAAATGGACTTTATGCCCACCCTTACTTCGCCATTAAGTGCGATGGAAACTAAATGTTTGCAGCAACTCTATGATGCTTACACCAATAAAAAGTGGCAAGGCGATCGAGACAGCTGGGCAGATACTATCCCTGATCGCGTTTGGGGATTAATTGCTTGCGATAAACATGCTTGTCAAAGACAAATGAAAGCACATCAAACCTGCCCTTTTCAACTTGCTCGTCAACGCTTGATGCAAATGGATGTATTAGTGATTAACCATTCATTATTATTAGCTGATCTTGATTTAGGTGGCGGGAAAATTTTGCCCGAGCCAGATAATAGTATTTACGTTATTGATGAAGCTCATCATCTTGCTCATATTACGCGTGACTTTTCATCTGCCGCAGCGACGATTAAAGGCACCATTGATTGGCTTGATAAACTCACTAAATTTAGTGGCAAAATGGCCAAAGTATTAGTAGGTCAAAAAGCCATTGGGCAAAATTTTAAGCTCTGTGACAGTATTAATGATGCCAATAAAGACTTAAAAGTTGTTCGCGATATTTTGGATAATGCCGATTTTAACTATTCGAAAGACGATACATACCGATTTGAACATGGTGAAATACCTGAATCGTTACACGCTAAAGCCAAAGATATCAGCGAGGCGACCCTCGATGCTCTGCGCTGCTTAAATAAAATGCACGATACCTTAGTACAAGATGTCAGTGATGGTGATATCAAACCCTATGTTGCCGATCCTATTTTAGGCGAAAGCGGTCATTACATTAATCGTTTAGAGCAACTAAACAAACTTTGGTATAGCTACGCCACCAAGGGTGAAGGCACACCACATGCACGTTGGATAAAGCGTTTAGAATACAAAAACCATCACGACCATCTACTCAGCGATTGCCCTATTGAAGTTGGCTACTATTTAAAAGATAAACTGTGGCGACAATGTGCCGGTGCGGTTTTATGCTCAGCGACCCTGACTGCACTTGGTTCATTCGATCATTTTGCTTACGAAAGCGGTCTTACTAAAGAAGAAGGTGTAAAATACTTAAAAGTACCTTCTCCGTTTGATTATCCTAATCAAGCCACTTTGCACATACCAACATCACACATCGAGCCGACCGATAAAGAATTTAGTGATCATCTGGCCAAAGTATTGCCGGATCACTTAAATACACAACATGCTAATTTAGTGTTGTTTGCGTCTTACTGGCAAATGGATCATGTAGTAAAAGCCTTGCGCGCTAAAAACCTCGACATTTTAGTACAAGGTGAAATGTCGCGTGAAGCACTGTTAAAGCAACATACAAAGAATATAGATGCGGGTAAAGGCAGTATTTTATTTGGCACACAAAGCTTATCCGAAGGACTCGACTTACCGGGTAAATACCTTGAGAACTTAGTGATCACTAAAATTCCATTCGCGGTACCCACCTCCCCCATTGAAGAGGCACAAGCAGAGTTTGTACAAAGTAAAGGGGGTAATCCGTTTTTATCTATCACGGTGCCTGATGCGGCTAAGAAATTAGTGCAAAGCTGTGGTAGACTGCTGCGTAAAGAGAACGATCAAGGGCGCATTACAATCCTAGATCGCCGATTAGTGACCAAGCGATATGGCAAAGCCATGCTTGACACATTACCACCCTTTAAAAGACAAATAGATTATTAATGTTTGAACTTGCACTAGACCCAACAACCTGGGCACTTCTTTGCGCAGTGGCACTTGCCGCAGGCTTTATAGACGCAATAGCCGGTGGTGGTGGCATGTTAACCGTGCCAGCACTTTTAACAGCAGGATTGCCGCCCCATTTAACACTTGGCACTAACAAATTAGCCGCTAGCTTTGGCTCACTCACAGCAAGTGTTACTTACTTCCGTAAGCAATTATTTAATCCTCGATTCTGGGCAGCGTCAATTATAGCAACCGCCATTGGCGCTTTACTTGGTACCCTTATTGTTGACTACCTGAGTATTGAATTTTTAAACAAACTACTGCCTATTGTTATCATTATGGTAGCCTGCTATAGCTTATTTGGCAGTTTAAGTACGGTAGAACATGATCAATTACCACCATTGAACAAAACAACTAAAATAAAACAATGGCTACAAGGCTTAAGCTTAGGCTTTTTTGATGGCTTGGCAGGCCCTGGGACCGGGACTTTTTGGACTGCATCAAATAGTTTACTCTACAAAATGAGTTTACTGCTAAACTGTGGTTTAGCCCGTTCAATGAATTTTGTGTCAAATTTTGTATCACTGATCACTTTTGTAGCGCTTGGTCATGTTAACTTTTTACTCGGCATCACAATGGGCTTCTTTTTGATGTTTGGAGCCTGGCTTGGAGCTCATTCAGCAATTCGGTTTGGCAGTAAGTTTATTCGTCCTGTTTTTAATACTGTGGTGATAATTTTAGCGTTAAAACTAATTTACGAGGCTTATTTATAAAATGCGAACAGCTTCTTTTGATAAGCTTTGCCAACAAGTTGCAACCTTAAAGCAGCATGCTGAGCAATTTGATAAAGCCAAGTTATTTGCTAAAAACCGCTATATGCAGGCACAACCCAGTTTATTTGACCGAGGTGTGTTTACTACTAAAAGCATGAAGTTAGTTGATTATGTGTTAGAAATTGAAGATGAAGTTAATAGCCTTCCACCACTGGAGCGTCGCCATGCTCATAATTATGCTTTAGAGCGTATCGGTAATCAGGTGCAAGCCGTATTTAACGTCATTAAATCAACCCCTATTTGGGAAAAAGAAAACAAAAGCACTTACAAACCCCGTAGTAAAACCTATAATAAATCGGCACCTTACCAACAAGCTGTAAAACAAATTATGCAACCCGCCCATGAGCTATATGACGAACTCAAACAAAATCATGAGTTCGAGCGTCGCTTAGTGCTAATGGTTGAAGAATGTAAGCTAAGAATGCAAAATGTGGGTCCTGTAAAAGCAAAAGCCATTAATTTAGAGATCCTTGCTCTTCATGGCCGCCTTGGTCGCTGCCGTAAGGCAATATCTGCCACCGAAGAAAAAATTCAAATAGTTGAAAAACAACAATTACGCTAGCTATGACTGTTTTTTATCATCCACTATACTCTGCGCTTGAACTGCCTTTACGCCATCGTTTTCCAATCGCTAAATATAAACTGCTAAAACAAGAAATTGCAGAGCTTGGTTTTACTGACTTTATTAACCCAAATAAAGCGACTAATGAACAGCTCCAGCTTTGCCACAGCCATGAGTATGTTGAACGCTTTATTAGCGGGCAGTTAACTGACAAAGAAATAAAGAAAATGGGTTTCCCATGGTCAAATCAACTGGTAGAGCGCACTTTATTTTCTGTTGGTGCAAGTATTCAAGCCTCTGAATACGCTTTAAAAACGCAGCTGGCGGTAAATCTCAGCGGCGGATATCATCATGCTTATAATGCTTACGGCAGTGGTTTTTGTATTTTCAACGACCTCGCGGTTGCCGCCGCTCATCTCATTAACACTGAGCAAGCATCAAAGGTGCTGATTTTTGATTGTGATGTACACCAAGGTGATGGCACAGCAGAAATTTGTGGCTCTCTTGATGGAGTGATTAGCTGTTCGATTCATTGTCAGCAAAACTTTCCACGTTTAAAGCAGCATTCTGATTATGATTTCTCACTCAACACTGGCTGCAGCGATAATGAATATTTAAAAACAGTCGCTAATGCCTTGGATTTTTGTATCCGTCTTCATCAGCCTGATATTATTTTATATAACGCCGGAGCTGATATTTGTAGCCAAGACGAATTAGGCTATTTTGATGTTAGTTTAGAGGGTGTATATCAACGCGATTCGCTGGTTTTAGCAACCTGCAAACAGCACTCAATTCCTTTAATGTGCGCGCTCGGTGGCGGTTATCAGCGAGATACACAAAAGTTAGTTGAGGTTCATAAGCTGCTTTTTCAAGCGATTGTCGATTTATACCCGCACTTGGTATAAACTAAAAACAGCTTAATACTACCAAGGTAGATAACACAGTGCGATTACATGACGACATACACAATTACTATGAAAAAATTATGATTGAAGAAATCATTAAACGACAACTTGAAAAGCATTATAATGAAGACGTAATGGCTGATTTTTGCTGTACTGTATTAAACCAACTACCTGCCCGATACATTCGTTATGATGTGGATATGGAGTTTTACTTACCACAGGTCGAACGGATCCATATGGAGGAACGAGTAAATATTGCCATTGATGTAGCAATCAGCCAAATAGCGAAAAAAAAGGGCGGACATGAGTAAAGAGTTAACCCAAGCACCTACACACGTAAAATTAGCCGTAGACTTAATAATGCTGCTTGAACAACATGAAGTTGCCGCTGATGATGTGCTCAAAGCACTTGAAATAATCAAAAGCGATTATGAAAAAAAGCGCCTCAATACTAACATACAGCCAGCATAATTTTCTGGCTGTAGTACATTTGCATAATCGTATTATTCGTCTTTAAAAATTGCCACGTAGGTCGCTTGCGTATTCGATTTACTGGCCCGATACATACCACTAGTATTAAACGGTAAACTGATATTACCTTTACCATCAACGATGATCACTCCTCCAGTACCACCAATGGGCTTTAGCACACTATTAATCACTTCATCACCCGCTTGTGTAATAGTCTTACTTTGATATTTAACTCGTGCGCAAATATCAGCCGCGACGTTATAACGAATGAAATACTCGCCGTGGCCAGTGGCAGATACCGCACATGACGCATTTTCAGCAAATGTACCTGCACCAATTACAGGGGCATCACCAATGCGACCAAAACGCTTTGCAGTCATCCCACCCGTTGAAGTACCTGCCGCCAAGTTACCATTTTTATCAAGTGCAACAGCACCCACAGTGCCCATTTTATAATTGACGGGTAACGCCTGATGCGCAGCTTGATAATCTTTACTGGTAGCTTTGGCTTTATCTAGTTTTTCTTTTGCTTTTAATAACGCTTTATAACGGTTATCCGTATCAAATAAGTTATTTTCGACCAATGGAACGCCCTGCTCTTTGGCAAACTCTTCAGCACCTTGACCACTGAGCATCACATGAACCGATTCTTCCATCACCAAGCGCGCTAAATTAATCGGGTTTTCAATATGTTTAACACCCGCAACAGCGCCCGCTTGACGATCACGACCATCCATAATTGACGCATCTAATTCATGGCCGCCGTCATAGGTATATACCGCACCTCGACCGGCATTAAAGTATGGCGAGTTTTCTAATACATTGATTGCAGCGGTTACTGCATCTAGGCTTTCGCCACCTTGCTCAAGTACTTTATAGCCAGTTTCTACCGCCTCTTTGAGTTTAGAGCGATAAGCTTTTTCTTGCTCTGGAGTAAAACGGCTTTTTTCAATCGTGCCCGCCCCACCGTGAATAGCTATAGCCAAAGGTGTACTAGCGCTTATGGCTAATGGGCTAAACGTTATACAGCACGCACTAACTAAAGCGCTAAAAAGTGACTTGTTCATACAGGTAGCTTGTGTTGGAAATAAGTATAACCAATGTGAATAAATTGGCGCTAAATTACAACCCTAACCAGATAAAAGACATAAAAAAAGCGCCCAAAGGCGCTTTTTAATATTTCGTTTAAATTACGCTTGTTGCGCTTTCAAACGAGCTAAACGTGCTACTTGATGCGTAGACGTTAAGAAAGAGAAAATAGGCGCTAAATAACCACGCTTACGAAGCTCTAAAAAGTCTTCGTCGCTTAACTCGTTAAGCTTTTTCTCATCAATAAGATAAATACCATTGATGTCTTTTTTCTCGCCTTTAATATCAACTGTTAGTGTTTGCGCTACTAAAAGCTCTTTATCAGCAAGATATTTTGTGAATGCTTCAGTTACATGAGAAAACTCAATAAATGATACAAGTGCTTCTTTACGACGTTTTAAGTAATCTGTCTCTTCACCGTTTTCAAATAATGCATTTCCTTCAGTTTCACCCACTAATGGGCTTGCTTCGTCAATCACAATACCGTATTGATCTTCTTGTGGGTGTTTAACTAGACCCAGTGGGTAGCGTGTTGTTGCCATAGGAGCAAACGCTGCAGTCCACTTACCGTCTTTTACAAAAAGGTTTTCGCCAGGCTCTAAACCAAACATAGCTACAGCTTGAAATTGACCAGTCTCGTTATTTTTTACGAAAGACATTGGAAACTCATTTGCTACACGCGCGAACTCATGTGCAACGACAGGCACTAAGTGTTGAGTTTTTAAAAATTCTACATTGATGCCGTTTTGAATTTTAGTGTTGGCATGCTTTTCATTGTGTAAAGGCTGTACTTGTTGCTCCGCCATGTTACTGCTCCGTTATTAATAAGTTTATATTTTTGCTGTTAGTACCCTAAGGCTAAAGGTTTTGCTACAAAAATGGAAGTGAAAATTTTGTGTCAATTTGCATGTTACCAAGTAAAATAAGCCTCTCAAACAGTTGCATACAGATAAAAAGTTTATCGTTGTTTTATAGCTTCCTAAAAAGTATATGGCTGGTAATAACCATTTTTAAAAAAGCTATGAATTAATTAGTTGACGTTGAGTACTATTAGCTAAATTCCTTAATACTGCTCTCTGTATAGCTTTTTCTTAAATCTATTATATTTTATTCATAAAAAATAAAATTACTGTTAATTTTAATTTTAATTTTAATTTTTCGTTATATTAAGTATTTGCAGATAAATCTATAACACGTTGAAATTGACCAAGTGAAACAAGGTGTGAATATATCGCCTCTAGCATCCCTTGTTTTTGCAAAGATAATAAAGACTCATCATCTAGAGATTTTAATAAATCCCTATCAACAGAATAAAGGCCTGAAATTTGCTTTTTTTGACCATCACCTAAATCAAATTTAAAAGAACATTCAGTGAGTAGCCCAAGTTCTACCAGTCGACTAGTGAACTGTGTTGATAACTCCTCTTGTCGAGCAAGTTCTTTTAGTTCAACTTGCTTATAAATCAAATAGTCAGAAGGTTCTCCTACATTGTCAAATAGTGCTTCACCATTTTTTTCTGTATTTAATGCAGCGGTTTCAACAGCAAGAAAAACTTGACCTTCTGGGGTTTTAGCTAGCGTGAATGGGTGTTTTTTAACATGTTGAGGCACGTACATTGCATTGAAATGACCATCGTTGTAAAAAACATTTCGACCCGATTCAAGCCCTAAAATAGCAACCATTTTAAATGGGTTCTCATCGCTTGATTTCATAAAGCATACAGGAAAATTGAGTGCTACTTTTGCAATTTCAATAGGGGTGATAGGAACAACATGCTGATCCTTTATATGTGAAAAATTAGCATCAACTTTTACATACTGCCCTTTGTGTTTTTCCACGTTAAAAACTTCAAATTTATCTGACATTAAACACCTATTAATATATTATTATTTACTTAAAAATAGCACGTATAAGAGGTAATTTAAAGTATGCAAATAGATAGATTAAGTATTAATAACATAAAAAATATACAAGAATTTTTGTGCAATTTAAATGAGCCAATTATAATAACAGATTTATTTTCTAATTGGCCAAGTGTTACACTTGCAAAACAATCACCTTTAGCACTTCTTAGAAGCCTTGTTACTCAAGCATCTACTGAATTAGTGGATACTTTAATTATTGACAAGAAGTATAAAGGCCTAATTGGTTATACTGATAATAAATTTAAAAATTACACTTTCGAAAAACACAATGCACCACTTATTTCTGTACTTAAAAAATTAATAATTAATTTTAATAATCAAGGTTCAGATACTATTGCAGTGCAAAGTGCACTAATAAATGAATGTTTACCTGATTTTTGTATTAAGAACTCTGCACCTAAATTTTTAGCTAACGTTCCTCCTCGTATCTGGCTAGGCAATGCTGCTACGGTTCCTGGACATTATGACACTGAACATAATATAGCCCTAAACCTCTGTGGTAAAAGAACTTTTTATTTGTTACCCGCAAATGAAATAAAAAATCTTTACGTAGCACCCATTGATAGAACTGTGGCTGGCCCTGCAATCAGCTTAGTGGATTTTGAAAACCCTGATTTTGAAAAGTATCCAAAGTTTAAAGCCACAAAGGAGAAAGTGTTAACTGCAAGTTTAGAGATCGGTGAAGCTCTCTATATACCTCCACTTTGGTGGCATAATGTAAAAGCCATTGATCCTGTTAATATACTAGTAAATTATTGGTGGGATCCGACATCTACAAAATCGGATTTAGGATTAGAGGCAACAGATAGTTTATTACATAGTATATTAACACTTCGTAATTTGCCTGAATCACAGAGACTTGCTTGGCAAGCTATTTTTTCTCATTATGTATTTGAGAAAACAGATGAATTTAAAAATAAAAGTAATGAATATCACGGTATTCTTTCAAACTCTCATGAAAGTCTAAAGTCAGTTGCAAGTGCATTAAAAGAAAGAATGAAATAGTAAAAATAAAAATGCCGCTATACAGCGGCATTTTTTTACACTCTGTTCAATTAGAATCGGAAGTTTGCACCTAGTACGAATCTACGACCATTTTGGTAGATAGATAGTACACGATCTTCACTAGTGTTGAACTCAACAACTTTTTCATCAGTTAAGTTTATAGCTTCTAATACAACCGAAATATTTTCAGTTACATTATAAGTAGTACTAAAATCTAACTGACCGTAGTCATCATTCCACAATTCTGTACCTGATGAATGAAGTCCTTTGTACCATTTAGTACGATAGTTATACATTGCACGAACAGAAAACATATCATTTTCATAAAATGCAGAAGCGTTTAACATATTTTCTGATGCGCCCATAACTAAACCTGAACCAGGATTTGCTACATCACGTTCGCCATCATTATTTGCATCTGTGTATGTATAGTTAGCAGACACACCAAAACCATTACCTAAATCATACTGAAGTGATGCTTCTAAACCTGTTGTAGTACCACCTTCACCATTTGCAGGACGAGAAACTGTTGCTGTAACCCAGCTAGAAGTTTGCTGATCATAAAAATCTTGTGAAGATGTAGCTGTAGTTTGATAACTTTCAATATCTTTATAGAATAAAGTTACAGCGAATAATGACGCATCATCAAAATAGAACTCCCAAGCGGCATCAAACTGATTTGCTATTTGTGGAGCTAGATTAGGATTACCGGCTTGTGCTGTAGGGTTGGTTTCACCTAAATCACCAGGCGCTGTAATTGGTGATATATCAAAGAAGTTAGGACGAGCCATTGTTCTAGCAGCAGAAAGGCGGACAATTTGGTCTTCGGCTAAGTCATATGACAAGTTAAAGTTAGGTAAAATCTCTGTATAGCTGCGAGATTCAGTAACCCATTCTAGTGTCGCAGGTGCTAAATCTGCATTTTCACCTGGATTTTTAACTGTTAATAGACTAAAGGAGTCTGAAGAGTATAAGTAACCTGAAGAGTCTTGATCTGTTCTCGCTACACGAATACCGATATTACCGCGGTAATCATCGCCAGAAAAATCACCTTGTACATAATAAGATGTTTTCTTTTCAACTACCTCAAAGATCTCGCCTAAATTTTTATGTACAGCATAAGATGCATTTGGACCTAAGCCAAGTTCTATCATTTGAGCGCTGTTATGGGTTAATTGTTGAGTGATATCACCGTTAACAACATCGGCACCAACGCTATCAGTACCTACCGCAAGATCACATTTAGCTAAGGTATCACATTGCGAAGACAAAATCTGGGCCATGTAATTAGGGCTTGTACCATCAGTTGCAACACCCCAATGCCAGCTATATGCATTTCTGTCTTGTGTACGTTTTTGATCGCGATATTTCACACCAAATTTAACAGCTGTGAATGCACCTAACTCTACAGGAACATCAAAGTCTACTTGTCCATATGACTCATCATCAGTTGTTGGTTTATTTCCACCCCAAATCCAACCACCATTAAATTTAGAAGGATCAGTACCATCAACCCCAGCATTTACTGTAGGTGTAGAGCCTGTTAGATCGAAGTTATAGTCACCTTGTCCACCATATTCCCATGATGTTTCATTTAAAGTACCACCTTCAGCTGCAGTAGTACCTAACTCAACATTCATAGAGAAAGAATCAGTTGCAAAGTCAACATCTAGGTGAATTGAGTTTGTATCTGTTTTTGAAATACGGTTGATGTGGTTCCAGCGAACATCGGTACCACCAGTGCCTTTTACTGCATTACTGCCTACGTATGTTAAGTCAGCCCCTGCGCCAGGATTCATAAGTAAGAAATTAGAGTTAGTGTTATTAACATCCATTTTCGAATCTAAGATGTTTAATGTTGCGCTAAAATCATCAGAAGGTGCAAACTGAATTGAACTGAAGAAAGTTGTTCTTTCACGATCTTGACGGAAAACAGGAACGCCCATAGTACGTGGAGTATAAGTACCGTCTGCTGAATTTGCATCCCAACCTAGTACTTCAAAACCTTCACGACGAACTGTACGGTCAGATTTTGAACCTGAGATCAAAATACCAAACTTTTCGTCTTCGTTTTTCCAAGAATAAAAGCCTTCAACTAATGGATCATGTTCTTCTGATGATTCTGAGTACTGGCTCTGTAACGTGATATGAGTAGTGCCAGAATCTAAATCGAGTGGTTTACGAGTTCTTAAAATAACAGTACCACCAATTGAACCTTCATCTAAGCGGGCTTCTGGTGATTTGTATACTTCAAGGCTACTTACAAGTGAAGAAGGTAGCATAGTGAAGTTGAAACTACGAGATGGGTTGTCAAGTATAAACCAATCTGCTGTACCTACGTTTTGACCATTTAATAAAGTACGGTTTTTAGTCGGATCTGAACCACGAACAGTAATTTTTTCACCTTCACCAAACTCACGGCTAACACCAACACCTGTAATACGTGAAAGTGATTCAGCAACGTTTTTATCTGGGAATTTACCAATATCTTCTGCAGTAATGGAGTCGACAACAGCATTTGCAAAACGCTTATTGTTAATATCAGCTTTAGCTGAAGCGCGAATACCACGTACCTCAATGACTTCTACGTCTTCTTGAACTTTTACTTCATCAGCTGCGAATGCAGCACCAGTGAATCCGGCACTCATTACAAGACCGATATTTACTGCTAATAAGCTTTTTTTAAAATTTTTAGCTAACACAGGATTCCCCTTGAATCATTTTGTTGGTTTTATTTATCACTTCTGCCCAGTGATGATGACAGCGTTGTCATCTAGTAACAAACCATACACTCTAAATTACATTTGTGCTACATCTTTTTAGCCGTTTTGTGCAAAAAAATAGCTATAAAAATACTAACCAATTGAATATTAATAGATTAAAAAAATAGAGTTTATAAATTGTTACAGTTTTACGGCGGGAATATAGCATGGTTAAGTTCAAAAAGAGAAAACCAAATGCACTGTTTTAGGTAATTTTATGATTTTAGATAAGTCTTAGTGTAAAAAAAACGTTCCACTTCAACTATACAGAAATGACATTTCGCTTATTTGCTGATAAAGATATAACTTTAGCTGGATGAACAAAAACACATCTTTTCACATTAATATTGCAGAAAAATTAGGGCAAATAATTTATCAAGGGGAATTTATTAATAGTTATCAATATCAATGACAGCGTTGTCATTTTGTATTTTAAAGAGTTACGCTATTAATGTCTACCTTTATTTTCCCCCATAGCCTACCCTTTTCATTGAAAATTTTAGAGAGCTATAGGAACCGTGAAAATTACTCATATAATTGTTCTATATGGATAATTTTTAATGTAGTTAGTGAAGTTTTTTAAACCACTAAGATGCTCATGTTTTTAATAAAGTAGGCATAAGTAGCCACATTTCAACAAACAACTAGTTAACTCACACTATTTGTGAGGCTTGTTATTTAGTGAAGATAAGTCACTTACAGATAGATCACATTACGCTCCAAACTTAATAATTGCCGGGCGTTATATAATAACAATCGACTTAAATATTTAACCATTCTAGCGAAGCTATAAATGGTCAGTAACTTAACACGATTGTATAACTGTTGTTTTCGATAAAAATAAATAAGCGAAAATAATAAAGATCTTGCAAGTGCGATACAGATAAATTTAGAAGAGAAACAAAAATGCAGGCTTTATAGCCTGCATTTTAAAGTTTGGGTCGATTGGGGTCGTTACGGAGCCCAATAAACTTCAATATTTATTGTTGGGTGATTTAAAACTGCACGTAGTGGCATGTCGTTTTCATCTCCACCGGCTTTTGCTGCTTTATATACAGCAAGCTTTTCTTCTCCACTGATCAGTAACTTAACCACTTTAGACTGCGCAATCGCTGCTAAAGTTAACGTCATACGTTCGGTAATATTCCCTGTTACTTCACTTTCAATAGCATTAATTGCACATACCAATTGTGATGTTTCAAGCCCTTGCTGTAAACCGCCCGCATGTGGAAATAATGAAGCGGTATGACCATCCGGTCCCATGCCTAATATAGTAACATCAAATGGACGTTTCAGTTGTTGGTACGCAGCTTCACATTCTGCACTACCCTGTTGCGCAGTCTCGGCATTATTTTTCATAGTAATGAAGTTAGCTGCCGCGCCATGATTTTGTAATAACGTGCTCTTAATAAACGCTTCATTACTTTTTTCATGTGCTACATCAACCCAACGTTCATCAACCATAGCAACATCTATCTTTGCCCAATCTAATGCTAGATTAGATAAGTGCTTATAAGCGGGTGCAGGTGATGAACCACCTGATACCATCAGTACGGCACGGCCATCAGCTTCAATACCGCTGACTAAACTTTGTTCAAGTGTTGTAGATAACTCAGCGGTTAATGCATCTTTTGAATCAAAAAATTTCTCTACGATGGTTGCCATTGTTATGCCTTATCGCCAGTGTTAAACCAAACATGGTTATTTTCAGCTAATAGTTCATCAGCATCATCAGGCCCCCAGCTACCAGCACGGTATAAAGCAGGCTTACCTTTTTCTTGCCAGCGCTCGATAATTGGGTCAATCCATTTCCAAGCTTGACGTACTTCATCACGGTGAATAAACAGGGATGGATTATTTGCAGCCGCATCTAACATCAAGCGCTTGTAAGCATCTGAATGGAAACCATTGCTATAAGCTTGCGATAGTTCAATGTTCATGGTTACCGGCTCTAATTGCATCTCTAAATTATCAAGACGCTTTGACATCAAGGTTAATTGAATTGTCTCTTCAGGCTGAAGGCGGATAACCAAACGGTTTGGTTCAATATTGCCAACATTATCACCGTAAACATTGTGTGATACTTTTTTGTATTCAACGACAATTTCGGCACAACGTTTTGCCATACGTTTACCTGTACGAAGGTAAAATGGCACGCCCGCCCAACGCCAGTTATCAATATGAGCACGAATAGCAACAAATGTTTCTGTTTTACTTGAACCTTCATTTAACTCTTCTAAGTAACCTGGGACAATTTTGCCATCCAAATCACCGGGTACATATTGACCACGAATGATGTTGTCATCTACATCCGTTGCAACAAGTGGGCGTAATGATTCTAATACTTTCAGCTTTTCGGTGCGGATGCTGTTTGCATTAAGTTTATTTGGTGATTCCATCGCGACTAAACATAACAATTGTAATAAATGGTTTTGCACCATGTCACGTAAAGCGCCGGCTTTATCATAAAAACCAGCACGGCTTTCAAGGCCAACAGTTTCAGATAAACTGATTTGAATATTATCGATTGATTTAGCATCCCACATATTTTCAAATAATGAATTTGAAAAACGCAGTGCCATTAAGTTTTGTACCGTTTCTTTACCTAAGTAATGATCAATACGGAAGATTTGCTCTTCGCTAAAGTATTCAGCAATTTTTGCATTGATCTCTTCTGCTGAATTACCGCAATAACCAATTGGTTTTTCAACAACGACACGTGATGTAGCAGTGATCAGACCTTTGCTAGACAGTATTTCACAGCAGCTACCATATACCGCAGGTGGAAGTGATAAATAGAACACCCGAGATTTGTCTGCATCGTGCTCATCTAGTATTGTTTTTAATTTATCCCAATCATCGTCTGCTTCGGTTACATTCGTGACTACTGGCACCAAGCACGCTGAAAAAGCTTTCCAATCTTTGGCATTAAACTCACCTTTACCTAAAAATTCTTTTAGTGCTTGATGAGCTGTTTCTATGTATTCCGCACGTTTACTTTCTTCACGAACCGTCGGTAAAATACGCGAACCTTGTGGAAGGTTGCCTTCTTGATATGCGCGATACATTGCAGGTAATAATTTGCGTAATGCAAGATCACCACCGCCCCCAAAAATTACAATATCAAAAGGATTTAGCATAATTTACTCTCTACGTTTGCTATGCCCCGTTGTCGACTATCCACTATTGATAGTGCGGGCATACATTCTTGTTGTTTAGTTGATGTCAGCTTTTTGGCATCGTACTCGAGAAAAAGCCTGTTGAATTCGCTTGTTTTATCGCTGAATATTGGTTCAGCTGTATTCATTTCAAACTGGTAATTAAATGAGTCTTAGGGGCTCTGTATATCCTCTCACAAATATACAGGCCCTAAGAACTCCAGCGCTACCCGTTCAAAGGTATTTGGTTGCACAGCACAATTGATTGTGCTGTGCGAATTTTTTACTGCTCTCGACGTTGTTTATAATAGCTCATTAAGCCATTTGTCGAACTATCATGTGGATGGTTTATATTATCATCCAGTAACTCAGCTTCAATTTTTGAGGCTAAGCCTTTACCAAGTTCAACACCCCATTGATCGAAAGAACAGATCTCTAAAATGATGCCTTGGCAGAAAATTTTATGCTCATATAAGGCAATTAAGCGACCCACCGTTTTTGCATCAACCGTATCTAACAGCATTGATGTTGTAGGACGGTTACCACGGTGGATTTTATGATCAATTAGCGCGGCTATTTCAGCCTCTGATTTACCTTTTGCGGTTAAATCAGCGCGAACTTGCTCTGCATCAACCCCCATCATCATCGCTTCTGTTTGTGCAAAAAAGTTCGATAATAAAATATCGTGATGCTGACCAATATTAACCTGAGGTTTAATAGAGGCAATAAAATCAGCCGGTACAATCACATTGCCTTGGTGCAAACACTGATAAAAAGCATGTTGACCATTAATGCCGGTCATACCCCAAATAATTGGCACTGTAGTATACGGTACGGTATTACCCGCAAAATTAACGTGCTTACCATTACTTTCCATTTCACCTTGCTGCAAATAAGCTGGCAACATGTGTAATGCTTGATCGTAAGGTAAAATAACCTGTGAGTCGAAACCTAAAAAGCTGGTATTCCATACGCTCAACAAAGCCATTAACAATGGTACATTTTCTGCAAATTCGGCCGTTTTAAAGTGTTCATCAACTTCAAAAGCGCCTTCAAGAATCGCTTCAAATGCATCAAAGCCTAAATACAATGCAATTGGTAAGCCTATCGCACTCCATAATGAAAAGCGACCACCTACCCAATCCCACATTGTGAATACGTTTTCATCAGCAATACCAAACGCTGCCGTTTTTTCTAAATTAGTGCTCACTGCTACAAAGTGCTTAGCAATAGCTTGCTTGTCATCGGCTGACTCTAAAAACCATGCAACGGCGGTTTTTGCATTGGTCATGGTTTCAGATGTAGTAAAGGTTTTTGACGAAATCACAAACAAAGTTGTTTCAGGATCGATGTCTTTCAATACTGACGCAATTTGTACGCCATCAACATTTGAAACGTAATGTACTTTTAATGAGTCATCTGCATAGCTTTTTAGTGCTTCCGTGGCCATTTGTGGGCCTAAGTTTGAACCACCAACACCAATGCTCACAACATCTTTCACGGCTTTACCGGTATAACCTAACCATTTCCCGCTACGTACTTTTTCAACGAACAACTTAATTTTTTGTAATTCAGCGTTAACCACCGAACTTACATTCTCGCCATCTACAACTAATGATGATGCACTACGGTTACGAAGTGCAGTATGAAGCACGGCTCTATCTTCGGTGATATTAATTTTTTCACCGCTGAACATTTTATCTCGCCAGTTAGCGATATCGCACTCTTGTGCTAAAGACAGTAACTGTGTCATCACACTGTTATCAATCAATTGTTTTGAATAATCAAATAAAACACCTGGGATCTGAGTCGAAAATTGCTCGAATCGCGTGCTGTCATTGGCAAATAAATCTTTAAGATGAACTTCCTTCATCTTATTTGCACTTATTTTTAATGCTTGCCAACTAGCTAACTGTGAACGACAACTCATTTTTAACATCCCCTTAAACTTGCAACAAACTGATTTATAACTATCTTTATATTAATAAAGTGAACTGATAGCGTATTAACTTACAAAGAAAATTAACGATAAGTTAGAATGACAACGCTGTCAACAAGCTACTTTTATATTTTACAATCGAGATAATAACGCACTTTTACTCATTTGACACCGGTATCATAAAAATTATCTCAATTATTTTACTGCTAATTTTACTGAACATTAGATACACTAACTGGTCTTGATGAAGAAATAATGAATAACACGTTTGTTAAGTCTACTTAGGTGTATTCTTATCAGGACCATGACAACACTAAAACAATAACCTAAAAGTAACTCTATGAAAGTAACTATAAATGATGTAGCGAGGCTCGCCGGGGTTTCGATGAAAACGGTTTCACGGGTAATAAATAAAGAACCATCTGTTCGTAAAAAAACTTACGATACAGTCATGGATGCTGTAAAAGAGCTGAACTATCAGCCAAATCTTGCAGCACGAAACCTAGCTGGTACGTCATCATTTACGGTAGGCTTAGTTTATGACAATCCTAATGCGTATTATGTGATTGATATGCAAAATGGTGTGCTTTCTCGCTGTAAAGACGAAGGCTATGAATTGGTGATCCATCCATGCACTTATACAGATGCAAACATGAAAGATGAATTTATCACCATGATAAAGCGCTCTCGCTTAGCTGGGCTTGTGCTTACACCGCCATTATCAGAGCAAAGTAGCATCACCAATTTACTCGATGAGTTAAATATTCATTACGTTAGGGTGTTATCTGGGCGACCATCAGATGATGATCAAGACACCTGTATTTATGTTAACGATTATAAAGCCGCGTATGAGATCACCACTCACCTTTTAACTCATGGACATGAAAATATTGGCTTTATCTGTGGCGATAAAGAACATAAATCGACGTCTGAACGCCTTGAAGGTTATAAAGCAGCGCTGGCAGATCATCATAAAGAATTTGATAAACGCTTTATTTACGATGGTAAATATTCGTTTGAGTCGGGTGTTGAAGGTGCAAAGCATTTGTTAGCAGAGAATAACACCTTGGCTATAACCGCTATATTAGGTGGCAATGATGAAATGGCCGCTGGCGCTCTATTTGCGTCACGCTTAATGGGTATTGCCATTCCTGAACAGTTATCTATTACTGGCTTTGAGGATTCTCCTTTCTCCCGTCAGACATGGCCAAAGTTAACTACCGCTCATCAAGCAAACGATGTTATCTCTCAACATGCAGCACGGTTATTATTTACCAAAACTCGCGGTGCTCGTAACCAAGATAAAGACATCATCACATCATTTACACCATCAATTGTGATCCGTGAAAGTTCAGGGCCTAAACAGTAGCTACAGCCTTCACTGATAATAAATAAGGCGCTATAAGCGCCTTATTTATTATCTGTCAATTGCCAGTCTTCTGCCCTGTTATTATAACAGTGCCATTCCACCGCTGAGATTATACACGTCAGTAAAGCCAAGCTGAGATAAGTTAGTTGCCGCTTGTTTTGAACGATTACCACTGCGACAAAGTAAAATATACTTACCCTGTGGGCTCAATTGCCTGTCCACTAATGCATTTGCCATTCTACTTAGCGGAATATTCATCACTCGCGCGGGGCTAACTGCAAATAACTGAGGAATATTGTTTGCCCCATGTTCATATGGTTCACGGGTATCAATTAAATATACATCGCTTTCAGTTAACATATCTTTTGCTTGCACGGCGTTCAGTTCGTAAGCTCTACTGTATTTTAAACTGTCAGCATAACCACACAAAGTTGCAAATTTACATAAATTATCTTCATCGCTGCGCTGCTTGTTGTTAGCAAATTCAATATCACTTAGTTCATTGTTCAATAATGCATGCAATAACGGCGTTTGCTGCTGTTGAACTTGCCAATTAATAGCAAAACATTGCTGGTAGTCATGACCAGAACAAATAACTGTCGACTCTGCTAAGCATGTTGATAGTTGACGTAATGAGTGTGCCATAGCTAACGCATCCCCACCGTCAATTGCAGTATTACCAAGCCCAGCAGGCAGCAGCAAATCACCGCAAAAGCAAAATAGCACTTGTTGAGAGTTGTTACACCGCAATAAATAACTAACACTATCTTGGCTGTGCCCGGGTGTTGCTAAGCGCTCAATGGTGCATTCAGGTAATGCAATACTCGTTTGCTGCACTGGCCACCCCAATTCATGCTCGTCTTGCAAACTGAATTTTAAGGCCTGAGCCAACAATGTAGTCGCACAGCATCGCTCTTGATGGGCATGTGTGTCTAAAATGGCTGCTACCGTTAAATTTTGTGTGTGTACTATTTTTTCAAGCCGCGGGATAAGCTCAATAATTGGGTCAATGATCACTGCTTGTTTATCTTGACTGACATACAACCAACAACACGCACCTTGATGTCTAAATTGTGTTAACCCTAATGCACACGCTTCTTGCTGTGGTGATGACGAATCTGAAACCACCAAACAATTAGCTTGTAATATTGGTTTAAGTGAACGAATACGCGCACAGGCAGTGGTTATTTCAGCCTGTGTTGTCGCCGGTCCAAATGATAAACGTATTGCATTTTCACTACGCCAATCACTCACGCCCATGGCATCTAACACAAAACTACGATTTGCGCCTGAGCTACAGGCTGAGCCACCACTGATACGAATACCTGCCGCATCGAACAAATCCATCACTTCTTTACTACTGAGTTCATCAACAGCAAAATTTAACGTTGTTGGTACTGACAATGCAAAAGTATGATTAAAGGTTATATTACCAAAGGTATCTACTAAAGCCTGATGTAATTGTTCACGATAGCCGTTTAACACATCGATTGATTTAAACGTATCGTTTGTTTTATCCAGCAATAAACAAAACAGTTTGTTAAGACCTGCTATACCTGGCAGGTTTTCAGTACCGGAGCGCATGCCACTTTCTTGACCACCACCGGCAATAAATGGCGTATAAGCACTGCCTTGACGAATATACAACACGCCTATACCTTTCGGCGCGTAAAGTTTATGGCCTGAAAATGGCGCGTAGTCAATCGTTGTATCACTAAGGGCCAATGCGGTTTTCCCTAGCGCTTGTACGCAATCCACCATCCACGCAACTTCCGTGTTATGTGCTCGTATTACCTTTTCAATCGCTTTTAAATCTTGATAAACACCGGTTTCATTGTTAACCGCCATGGTACAAATCATCAGTGCATCACCAGCGTGTTGAGCAATAAAATCTAAATCTAAAAGGCCATCACTCGATACCGGGATCGCAAGCACGGTTGCGTTTATACCCAATACGGCATTCCAATGTATTAATGTATTAGGTACTGCTTTATGTTCAGTCGCGCCATACAGTAATACTGGATTTGGTTTAGCATGATCTTTAGCTGCTATGAGCGTAGACACGACAGCTGTTTGAATTCCTTCGGTAGCCCCAGAAGTGAATAAAATATCCCCCTGCTGTGCACCTATCACATCACGTGCTTTTTGACGTGTTTGCTCTAATAAGTGTTTAGCTTGAATACCGGTAATGTGTGAAGAAGAAGGGTTACCAAAGCAGATTTGCATAGTATGCGAAACAACCTCTGCAATACAAGGTAGCACCGGTGTTGTTGCGTTTGCATCAAGGTAAATTTGTGACGATGAGTCAGTAGGTAATATTAAATCAGACATTAAAAAACGCACCATATTACTAAAAGATATATCTTATAACCCATTCTACATAAAATTAATGGGCCGCGTAAGAATCAATTAGTCTCTCAGGTGCGTTTTCTATACCATTTGATACTATACCCAAAATACCTAAATCTTCAGGTGATTTAGGTATAAAGCTAATTAACCAAAGTTCGTGTTAGCTATGCTCAATCAGTTGTTCTTCTTGTTTCGTTGACCAAGCATTGAGTAAGGCTTTTACCAATGACGCTAGTGGAATTGCAAAAAACACGCCCCAAAAACCCCATAAGCCACCAAAAAACAGTACCGCAACAATAATAAATACCGGGTTCAGATCAACCGCTTCAGAAAATAGTAACGGCACCAGCACATTACCATCTAATGCTTGAATAATGCCGTAGATGATCAGTATGGTCCAAAACTGGGTTTCTAAACCAAATTGAAATAATGCCACGGCCGCAACCGGTATGGTAACAAGTGCCGCACCCACAAAAGGGATCAATACTGATAAACCCACTAATACGCCCAATAGCGCTGCATAACGTAAATCAAAAATAGTGAACGCGATAAACGATACTGAGCCTACAATCAAAATTTCAAACACCTTACCACGAATATAATTCATGATTTGTTGGTTCATTTCGTGCCATACCTGCAGGATTAAGCGTCTTTGTTTTGGAACGAGTTTTTCTGCACTTCTGATCAACTCCAGCTTATCTTTGAGCATAAAGAACACCAGTAATGGTACTAAAATAAGATAGATCAACCACGCCACTACATCTTTTAATGATGTCAACGAGACCGACAATAGTACTTGGCCAAACTCAATTGCTTTGGCTTCAACGCTGCTGACCACTGATTGTACTTGCTCTGCATTAATTAAACTGGGGTATTGCTCAGGCAAGTGCAGTAGAAAAGATTTTCCCTGTTCTATCATGTGCGGGCTTTCTTGCACTAAATTACTTGCTTGCTGCCACAGTATTGGACCCATGCCGATCACTAAGGTCAGCATCAACCCTGAAAAAATTAACATCACAATAATAGTGGCAGTAAAGCGGTGTAAGCCAAAACGCTCTAAATGCGCAACCGGCCAATCAAGCAGATAAGCAATCACTAAAGCAATCAAAACAGGTACAATAAGTGCACCAAAGAAATAAAACATCGCCATTAAAGCGAGTAATAAAAACAATAGAGTTACTGAATGTGGATCTGAAAACTTCCTTTCGTACCAAATTTTTACATATTCAAACACGATTTAGCTCCACGATTAACAACCCACGTTGTTGATCTAATTTGTACGGATAATGATTTTTTAGCAAAAAGCGCTCCATATCTTGAGTTGGTTGATCCACTAATAATGTAAACTTTATCGGTTGCGCAGTTGCTAAAGCTTGGCGTAAAGTCAACTTAAACTGGATAAATTGCTGCGGACATTTGAATCCGCGCAAGTCTTGCTCTAGCATAACCAATTATCTGCCCTATAAAAATGAATAATAATACGGTCTTTGTCAGCGTTGTTAATAACAAATGTAACTTTTTCTTAAAACACGCATCGCAATAGTTTATCCTTATAGCATAGTTAGTAGTAAGGATAAGTTAATGTCTGGCACGCATAATAAAGCGCAACTACCGAGTAATCCAACTCTTAAAGAAATTAACTGGTATAAAAAACAAATAAACTGGGGCGAACTTCCGCCCTTCTATCACCTTGTCGCCTCATCAGTGAGCGAGTCAGAGGGGATATTAGAACATGGTTTTGATAATGCCGTAAAAAAAATAATTGATAGGCGCAATTGGAACCTCGATTTACTCGGAGGTCATGAAGACGCTCTTGGAGAGATATATTGTGAAAACAAGCCAAGAATTGCGCTGCACCAAGTATTTACCGACCGAGGCTTTGAATTATGGGCACTGCCTTATGCAAAAGACGTTACAATAGATAAATACGTAAAAGATAACCGCTTTATAGAGTTTAACGAGTGGGATCCAGTGTCAATGAAAAGTTTGATTCGGATTAATCAATTACATAAGTTTATTGGCTTTTACTTTGAGCGTGGTGACAAAGCAGATAAAGCACTTATTCTTCATGCGCACAAAGTAGTACATAAAATCATTAGTTTTTTACAACGAGAATTGAACGTTGTAAAGCTAGATGGGGTCACAATCAAAGAATTGTATCAATTGTGCGAACGAGATAGCAGAGCATGCAGTGATGAAATTGACATTGCTAAACTCATGCTAGGTGAAGATCATAACAAGGAATAAAATGCAGCTTAAATCAGCCTTTATTACATTACTCACTACACTTTTAACTTTTAGTGTGCTGGTAAGTGAGCCATTAAAGGCACAAACTAATTTTACATTACCCGATCTTGGTACTTCAGCATTGCAAGCTTTGCCTCTAGAAAAAGAGCAAGCAATCGGGAAAGTAATGATGATGCAAATTCGTGGCTCATCACCGGTTGTTAATGATCCTGTGCTTGATGAGTATTTAACAACGATCGGCCACAAGCTGGTTGCTAATGCAAATGATGTTCGCTTTCCGTTTTCATTTTTTTGGATCAACAATCCGGAAATAAACGCATTTGCTTTTTATGGTGGCCATGTTGGGGTACACACCGGTTTAATTGCACAGTCCGATAACGAAAGTCAGTTTGCCTCAGTACTTGGTCACGAAATTGCCCACGTTACCCAGCGCCATCTTGCACGTCGCATGCAACAACAACAAGATAACAGCGCCCTCACTATTGCCGGTATGATTGCCGGTATTTTAGCATCAGTTGTGTCACCAGATGCCGGTATCGCGATTATCTCAGCTAGTCAAACACAAAGCGCATTTAGTCAACTCACTCACAGCCGTTCAGCTGAGCAAGAAGCCGACCGAATTGGTATGCAAACACTCAATAATGCAGGATTTGACCCATACGCATCCAGTGAATTCTTAACCAAACTTGCTGCGCAAATTCGTTATAAATACAAGCCACCGGCCTTTTTACTTACTCACCCATTACCTGAGAGCCGCGTGTCTGATGTGCGCTTGCGTGCACAGCAATTTGAAAAACGCCAACTTCCGGATAGCTTAGAATTTAATCTTGCCAAAAGCCGCGTGATTGCTCGCTACCACCAAACACCAGAAGCAGCTGAAAATTTCTTTAGAAAGCTCATACGTGAAAACAGTTTTTATAATAAAACAGCGCTTAATTATGGCTTGGGTATTAGTTTATTGGATCAAAAAAAGCTCGATGAAGCGGCGCCTATTTTAGACGAACTTTTAAAGTCTGATCCTAAAAATTTATTCTACATTGATACGCATACTGATCTACTGATAGCACAAAAAAAAGCCGCCGAGGCAGTAAAATTTTTAGCCGCATTGCATGAAAATCGTCCTAACAATCAAGTTATTACCTTAAACCTTGCCAATGCAGCACTTGAAGCTGAGCAATACGATGTTGCAGTGCAAATATTAAAATCATTTTTACTCGAAAAACCTGAACATAATTTAGGCATGCAACTTCTTGCAGATGCCTATAAAAAGCAAGATAACTTAGCCGCTTATCATGAAGCAAATGCCGACGTTCTTGCACAATACGGCGCCTACTTAAAAGCCGCTGACGAAGTACAAAAAGCACTCAACTTTGTAGAACCGCAAGAGCTAATTAAACAACAACGTCTCAAAGCATTGTTAACGCAATACCGACAAATGCAAAAAGAGCTCGCAAGGCTTTAAGTCTGGTGCTGCTTGCCCTAAAATAGCCTTACTTTATCTAATTGGATTGTTACTATGTCTGTTACTATTTTTCATAATCCACGTTGTTCAAAATCGCGTGAAACATTAGCTCTACTTGAACAAAAATCGATTCAGCCAGAGATAATCGAATACTTAAAAACTCCACTGAATCATGAGCAAATCAGCATTTTAGTTAAACAGTTAGGGTTTTCTTCAGTTCGTGAACTAATGCGCACTAAAGAAGATATTTACAAAGACCTAGACCTTAAAAATGAGCATGATGAAAACGTACTCATTGCAGCCATGGTTAGCAATCCAAAATTAATTGAGCGCCCTATTGTGGTAAATGACAATAAAGCCGCTCTGGGTCGCCCACCAGAAAACGTACTAAGCGTACTTTAATGAGCGTCACTATTGTTGTGTTGTATCATTCAAGTCACGGCTCTGTTGCAGCCATGGCACATGAGATTGCAGAGTCGATTGAATGCCAAGGCGGTACTGCAATGCTAAGAACCTTTGTAGCAAGAGAACCTCACGATATTGTGATCAGCAAAGATGACTTAATCCAGTGTGATGGGTTAGCATTTGGCACCCCTACTCGCTTTGGTATGATGGCCTCACAAGCCAAAGCTTTTTGGGAAACCACCAGCGACTTATGGTTAAAAGGGCAATTAATAGATAAACCAGCCTGTGTATTCTCATCATCAAGTAGCATGCATGGTGGCAATGAAGCAACGTTGCTTAATTTGTCACTGCCGTTATTACACCACGGTATGCTGTTAATGGGTGTGCCGTATGAAGTACCTGAGTTACTTGCCACACAAACCGGTGGCACTCCCTATGGTGCAAGCCATGTTGCTGGTGCACAAAATAGCGCGCAATTAAGTAAAGACGAAATTAAAATTTGCCAAAGCGTTGGCCAACGCTTAGTTAAAATTACGAGAAAATTACAATGACATCGCACAGCGATTTAAACCCACAACTGACGCCGAAAAAGGCTATCACTATCCGTTTTCAACGTATTGCAATAATTGGTTATATTGGCTTGTTACTGCTGATGCCACTTTGGTTGTTTTTATTAGAGCCTAGAGAAGGTCATAGCAATGGATTTATTTTTGTTGTGTATATTCTGCCGCTTTTACTGCCGCTAAAAGGCATCATTCAAGATAAACCTTATACGTATGCGTGGGCAAACTTTATCGTTATGTTTTATTTTATTCACGGTTTTACCCTACTGTGGGTCGCACAAGAACAACTAATATGGGTCGTTTTAGAGCTGCTGTTCGCCAGTATGATGTTTATTGGTTGTACTTATTATGCACGTCACCGCGGTCAAGAGCTGGGACTAAAAATTCAAAAACTAAAAGATGAGTTAGCAACAGAAAAAGCGGCTCATGAATTTAATAAAAAAGACTAAAGTTAATACCAAACGACTTAAATATTTAACCATTCTAGCGAGCTAAATGGTCAGTAACTTAACACGATTGGTATAACAACTAAAAAACGCGCTTAATTAGCGCGTTTTTGTCTACGGTGCATGCAAGAAGCTTAAACAACTTCACTTAACGTTGCCAATGCCACAATACTTGCTAAGCCTAGCTGCCCAACTAAACTGATCAATGAGCAACAACGCAGTACAAATAACCCCCATGGGTGTTTAATATGCGGGTATAAAGCGCAGCGCTTCAAACTCATTGCAAAAAAGAAGCAAACTATAGCTAATATAGTCAAGCAAAGCGTCAACTCACTTTTAATCGCAAGTGTATCATCAAAAAAGAAAAACAACTGTAGCGGCAACAATAAAGTCACGATGGCATGTAAGGCGTGAACTTTTTTGATCCGCGAAAATTGTCCATCCGGCGATAATTCTTTAATACCAAAATCACGCTCTAAGCATTTCACTAACTGACTGGCTTTAACACTCACTGCTAAACGATAACAACTTAAGCCATCACAGTTACGAACACGAAAGTCATAGCCAGACTTCAATAATAGCACCATCAAAGGTTCATTTTTTGCTAGTACCGCATAATGTAAAGCACTGTTACCAAGGGCATCACGTTGTTTTTTATCTTGTTTATCTAATAAGGTTTGTACTAAATTAACAAACCCTTTTTCAACTGCCCACATAAAGGCCGTTTTACCATTTTCATCCGCCAACGTGCCTGTTGCACCTTGCTCTATAAAACGCATCGCCATCGTTTGTTTAGCTGTGTCAAAACGCAAATGCGCCAACAGTGCTTGTTCTAATAGCACCACTGAGTCAACATCTGGTGATACTTGGGTCAATAAGGTGAAATAATCCTTTCCACCAGCAACTTTTTTCGCCGCTAATTCACTTAACGCATTAACGTCATCGATTGAGTCAGGTATAAAGGTGCTAAAACGTTCACGAAAATCAACTTCTTTCCACAGTGCCAAAGCATCTTCAGCACTCATTTTACTGCCCGCATTGAGCGCATACTCGATGATTGTAAAATAGCGTTTTGAGAATAACTGAGATAATAACGTAACGGGTGTTTCTATCGTTGTTTGTGACGCTACAGCTGCATATTTTTCAAGGCGTTGGCAAAGTAATAGCACTAAACTCTCTGGGCTATACTCGTTATCAAAATAGTAATCTTTAGCTGCCGAAATATACTGTTGAGCGGCTTCATCATATTCACAGATATGTTGGAAAAAACACTCTTCAAATGGCTCAAGGGGAGTTAACCAGGTTAAATAATAGATAGGCGGTAGCACAGTTGTACACACGCCATTGTCTTCTTCAGTCGAGCGACAAGCCGGCCATGCTTCTAAAGCGTCTAAAATAAATGCACCGTTTTGCTCAATAAGTCCTTTGACTAATAACGGGTATTCTTTAGGCCAAATAAGTACATTTTCCATTAAAAAAACACAACTCCAGTGTCTATCTTGCTCGGTACAAAGGTCAGTAAAAGAGTTTAACAACTACAAACTGACACTGCGCTTAATATAATTTTAAGTACCCCAGTAAATTAGTGATACCAGTGGGTATGTAAGCGCTTATTCTAGCATACCCAAAACCACACGCTATAGCCAAACCGTGTGATTTTAAAAGAAAATAACAAAGCACCATGCAGTTAACACTGCATGGTGCTTTAGGTTGGAGACTTACTTGAAAATGATTACTTACTGTTAAGCTCAGCTGTCACTTGGTCAAGGCCAACTTCTGAAATTCGTTGAATAACTTCTTTTTGCTTTGCACTGAGTAACGAAATACCTTCAGCGACAATATCATATACTTTCCAGCTACCATCTTTACCTTGGCGAAGCTTAAAGTGTAAGTCAATCGTTGGCGCATTATCTGCAATAATTTGCGTCTTAACCGTGGCAAACTCACCCTCTGCAGCATCGTTACTCTCTTCGAATTTTATTTCTTGCCCGGTATATTTCATTAATGCACTAGCATAGGTAGTGGTTAAGTAATGCTCCACTGCACTTATAAATGCAGTCGCTTGTTGGCGATCGATACCTTTAATGTGCTTACCTAATAATTTATAGGAAACAAATTTAACATCTATATTAGGCATTAAATACTGATCAACAATGTGTGCCATGTCACTTTTACTCGCTGTGCCTTGGCTGTTTATTTTGCCAATTTCACTAAACAGCTGATCGCCTACCTGAGTTAATAACTGATTAGGTGACTGTTGTGTTTGCGCAAACAAGGAAGCACTAAAAACTAGCGCGATTAATAATAAATAACGACCAAGTGAAATCATTGTTGATAAGTCCTAAGTAAATCTTGTAGCGTAATTTACGCTGTTCATAAGAGATTAAAAAGCCTCAAAATAGCACCTTATTAGTGCCAGCACGGCATCAATTGATTTAATCTTTTTATTTCATATTGTTAGCTAAGCTCATGCAATAACACACAGAGTCTGTGAATTTATGCCACTTGAATTAGCCTCCCCCACGCCCTTATTTTGTAAATAACGTTTTCATCTAAAGAGCTTTACCATGTTATTTAAAACATTAACTGTATTGATTTTATTATCTATTTCCATGTTCAGCAGACTATCTTATGGTGCGCCCTATACACTTTCCCCTCATGGCTATGCCATTAATTACATTCAGGGGGAAGGTGATGTTAAAGGCTTAAAATTGGCATACCAATACCATGCTCCGGCACTACAATCATTAATTGAAAATACCCATATTTACTTAGAATCAAGTATTAATATTTGGGAATACGGCGCAGATAATAGCCATCAGACAAATGTTGTCCTTGCAATGTCCCCGGTATTTCAACATCTGATCAGCTCAGTGCGCGGTATTCCTCTGTATTTCGAAGCCGGCATAGGAATTTCATTAGTCAATGACACTCACTTCGCCGGCAAAAATGTGAGTACCCACTACCAGTTTGAAGACCGACTAGGCTTTATTGCTGATTTTGGAAAAACCAAAGCTGCGGTGCGTTATTTACACTATTCAAATGCAGGGTTTAAAAGACCAAACCCAGGTCTTGATTTTATTTCGCTGTCGTTTTCTAGACGTTTTTAACCCTAGAAATCTTTGCTACACTGAGTACTTATAAATGACTCATTAGAGATCACCATGCAAATTTGGCATATACTCATCATCATCTTAGTGTTGGCAATCATTATCGGTAATATTTTGCTGATCAAACACTCAGCAAAAATGGATTTTAAAAAACCAACCGATGAAGATGAACTAAAATCAGAGCAACAAAAAAAGCCCTAACTAAGTTTTGTTAGGGCTTTACATCGTAGGAGATGTTCTTTACTGCAGCTCCTCACGCAGCTCTTTGGTTGCTTTAACCATATTATCAAGAGCTTGTCGCGTTTCTTCCCAACCACGGGTTTTCAAACCACAGTCCGGGTTTACCCATAAACGCGCAACCGGTATTTTTCGTGCGGCTTTATGGATCAACGTTTTCATCCATGCAATATCCGGTACATTCGGAGTGTGAATATCATATACACCTGGACCAATATCATTTGGATAATCAAAATTCTCAAATGCTTCAAGTAGTTCCATGTTAGAACGTGAGGTTTCAATGGTGATCACATCGGCATCCATATCTGCAATCGCGGCAATAATACCGTTAAATTCGGCGTAACACATGTGAGTATGAATTTGTGTTTCATCTTTCACACCGCTTGCTGAGACCCTAAATGCATACGCTGCCCATTCTAAATATGCTTGCCATTGGCTACATTTAAGCGGCATACCTTCACGAAATGCAGGTTCATCAATTTGAATAATATCAATACCGGCATTTTGTAAATCGACCACTTCATCACGTAACGCAAGTGCAATTTGATTAGCGATGGTGGGTTTGTCTAAATCATCACGAATGAATGACCAAAACAGAATAGTTACAGGACCTGTTAGCATGCCTTTCATTTTCTTACTCGTCAGCGACTGTGCGTATTTTGTCCACTGAACCGTCATCGCTTGTTCACGTGATACATCCCCCCAAATTACAGGTGGTTTCACACATCGCGAGCCGTAGCTTTGCACCCAACCAAACTGGGTAAAAGCAAAGCCTTCTAATAGTTCAGCAAAGTATTCAACCATGTCATTACGCTCCGCTTCGCCGTGCACTAACACATCTAAATCAAGCGCCTCTTGCTCTTCAACAGCGTAACGAATTTCTGCTTTCATTTGCCTTTGATAATCATCCGCAGATAATTCACCGGCTTTATAATCACGGCGTGCTTGACGAATTACTTGAGTTTGTGGAAATGATCCTATCGTGGTGGTCGGCAGTAGCGGTAAATTAAGTGCTGCATGTTGTTTTTCAATACGTTGGGAAAATGCATGATTACGCTTACCGTCTTTTGCGGTGAGTGCAGTTACACGCTTTTGTACAGCTGTATTATTTACACGAGTAGAGGTTAAGCGTGCTTTAATAGGTGCTGAATAAGCAACGAGCTCACTGCTATCATTGCTTTCAAGCGCGGCTTTTAATAATGACAACTCTTGGCCTTTTTGTTTTGCAAATGCAAGCCATGAACAAAGCTCATCATCGAGCTTTTCTTCTTGCTCTAAATCAACCGGTGTATGCAGTAAAGAACAAGATGGAGCAAGCCATAGATTATCACCGCGCTTTAGCGCAATGTCTTTTATGCTATTAAATACAACCTCTAAATCAGTACGCCAAATATTACGGCCATTTACTACGCCTAATGATAAAACTTGATCTGTACTTAATAATATATCTAGTTTTGCAACATCAACATTTGTTGCAACACAATCAAAATGTACGCCATCAACAGGGTAACCTGCAATATCATCAAAGTAGGCAGTGACTGAGTCAAAATAACTAGCAAGTAACAACTTCACGCCTTGACCTGCAAGTGCACGAAAGCTTGTTTTTAATGCCTCTTGATAATCTTCTGTCAGCTCTAAACCTAATATAGGCTCATCAACCTGTACCCATTCAATCCCTTGCTGCGCTAATTTAGCGAACACGTGTTGATAAACAGCTAATAGTTTTTCAAGTAAGCTAAGTTTATCAAACTCCTCACCTGCACATTTTGCTAAGTAAAGATAAGTGACTGGGCCGACCAATACTACTTTTGCATTGTGCCCCAATGCTTGTGCTTGAGTAACTTGCTCGAATAACTCAGTCCAGGTTAGTTGAAACTGCTGATCATGAGTTAGCTCTGGAACTATGTAATGATAATTAGTATTAAACCACTTTGTCATTTCGCTTGCTGCACATGAACAACCGCTTGGTGCGCGACCACGCCCAATACGAAATAATGTATCAAGATCAATGCTACCATCCGCTTTTTGATGACGCTTGGGCACTGCGCCAATCAATAAAGAGGTAGATAACACATGGTCATACCAAGCAAAGTCACCTACCGGTAATAAATCAATCCCAGCATCTGCTTGAAGAGCCCAATTTTCTGCGCGGATCGTCTTACCTTGTTCAAGCAACTGCGCTTGGCTGATTTTACCAGCCCAGTATGATTCTACTGCAAATTTTAGTTCACGCTTTCTACCTATGCGAGGAAAACCTAAGTTATGTAATTGTGCCATGTTGAAATTCCCTTCCAGCTGTTTAGATAGCTAAAACCATAAACCTATACCTGACATCAAACAATTGATGCTTCCTCAGTTTCAACTTGAGGTAAATTCATGGAAATATTTTTTTGCAAACTCAAAAAATATAATGACAACGCTGTCAAATATGATGCCATAGTATATTTGTAAATTTCACGTAAAAAAATGGGGTTTATAGCCATCTAGACGTTGATGCATCTTAATTTAAGGCGTATTATGGCTGTAATCTGAGTTAAACTCACCTTTACCATGAGAATTATTAAAGATGATTGATGTAAAACACTTAAAGACCATCGCAACCTTGAAAGAAACCGGTTCCTTGGTAAATACTGCGCGCGAATTATTTTTGACTCAATCCGCTTTGTCTCATCAAATCAAAGATTTAGAAAACAAACTTGATTGCCAACTATTTGAACGTAAAACTCAACCGGTGCGCTTTACCCCACAAGGTATGCTATTACTTGAACTTGCCAGCGAAGTACTCCCGCGTGTTGAAGCAACCAAATGCCGTTTAAAAGAAAGTCTTAATCAACCAATTTCACAATTACGACTTAGTGTTGAATGCCATGCTTGTTTTCATTGGTTATTACCAACAATTAAAGAATTCAATAACTTTTGGCCTGATATCAAAGTTGATTATGAGCGCGGCTTTAGTTATGACGCTATTCCTGATCTGCTCAGTGATGAATTAGATTTAGTACTCACTTCAGACATTCGTGAACCAGATAAACTTGAATACGCACATTTATTTGATTTTAAACTTAAATTAATTGTTGCTCCTGATCATGAACTAGCGAAAAAAGCCTATGTAACGGCACTTGATTTGAAAAACGAGACGATTATTTCGTACCCTATTCCACGAGAGCGTCAGGATATCTTCAAACATTTTATTCAAAATGCACGTTTTGATGGCACCTTGAAAACCGTAGATCAGGGCTTGCTCATTTTTCAGCTTGTCAGTGCCGGAATGGGGGTTGCAGCATTACCGGATTGGTTAGTAACACCATATGAAAGCCAAGGACTCATTAAGTCGATTCCATTAGGCGCACTGGGATTAACCCGTCCAATGTATTTAGCCATGAAAAAGAATATGAAAGATAACCCAGTGTATCGCCACTTTTTAAATACCTGTAAGTTAAATAACGGTCGATAAAATAGGTTTAACCCAGTAGCATACAGAAAACCCCTTTATGTGTGCTACTGTGATGTTTGAACTGAAAAAAATCCTCGGTGCAATGCTGATGCCATTGCCTCTGTTTGCTCTACTGTGCTTTGTTTGCTTATTAATCGCACTGCGTACCAAGAAAGTCAGCGTATTTATTGGTTTAATCGCAATCACCAGTTTATTGCTGATTAGTACCCCTTTTATTGGTCAAAAAATAATTGCTCCAAATTCACAGTTAAAGTATATTTTTGATACAAGTAAACAGCCGATACTCGATAAAATAGTGGTACTTGGTTGTGATATAAATCCTAACCCAAAACTTAACGCCAATAGCCAACTTGGTAATTGTGCTAAAAGCCGCCTAATCGAAGGTATGCGCTTAGCATATGTGTACCCACAAGCTCAACTTATTGTTTCAGGTGGCGGTTACAATAAAGTGACCAACAGTAGTTTGATGCAACAAACCGCGATAAGTTTAGGTATTGATGCGCAGCGTATTAAACAAAATCCTACGGCTATGGATACCGCCGATGAAGCACGGCTTTTAGCACCTGCTCTAGTTGATTTTAAAGTTGCACTGGTAACTTCGGCAAGTCACATGGCACGAGCAAAAGATCTATTTAATAGCCAAGGCGTTGATGTTATTCCCGCCGCCACTGATTTTTACGATTTCTCAGCGTGGCCTCATCACAAACAATATATTCCGAGTGTTGAAGTATTAAAGGCAGTCACAAGTTATTGGCATGAAGTAATCGGTAGTACGTGGATAAGTGTGCGCCGCTGGATTGATCCAGAAGCGCTTTAACATCTCACTCACTTAAAGTGAAGTAGCTGGCAACTCAAACTGGGTTGTCTATATCAATAAAGGTTACATCAAAGCCATGTTGCTCAGCCAATAACTCACCGAGCGCTTTTATGCCATAGCGTTCGGTGGCGTGATGGCCTGCGGCAAAAAAATCGATCTTTTGCTCACGAGAACTGTGAATGGTCTGCTCTGAAGCCTCGCCTGTTAAATAGGCATCAATCCCCTGGCTAGCAGCCAAATCAATATAACCTTGACCACCTCCAGTACACCAAGCGATGGTCTCAATTAGCTCATCACGTACTAGGCTAACTAAAGGTTCACGAGCGAGCACTGTTGATATTTTTTGTGCAAATTGCTCACCACTCATTGGGATTTTTAAACGCCCTTTGACTGCGACACTATTTGCTACAGGCTCCAAACCATCGAGTATTTCTAAATCAAGTAGCTGTGCTAATTGCGCGTTATTACCGATTGCTGGATGCACATCAAGAGGTAAATGATAGGCAAATAAATTGATATCATGATTAAGTAACGCAGCTATGCGACGCTTTTTCATACCGGTAATAGGTTGCGCTTCACCTTTCCAGAAGTAACCATGATGAACCAATATTGTATCTGCGCCATGTGCAATTGCAGCATCGATTAATGCTTGACTAGCAGTGACACCTGTAACAATTTTTTTAATCTGTTCACGTCCTTCGACTTGTAGCCCATTTGGGCAAAAGTCTTGAATAGAATCAGGTCTTAAAATGGTATTTAGTAATTGGTTAAATTCTCTGCGCTGCATTTTTTTATTCCAGATTAGCGTTAAATTTTGTGCAAATTTTGGCGTTTATAGGGCTAAAATGGAAGGAAAATCGTAAAAAATTGAAAAGTAAGTCAAAAATAGGTATAAATAAATATTCTCAATCTGTGTTTACAACGTATAGGGCCTCTGATGAGCAAACTAGACAAAACAGAAGTATTAAATGCCTTTGAAGCAGCATACCAAGCAGCCAATGGTAAGAAACCTGAAATCACCAGCAAACCTGGTTGGTACAGCATCGACGGCGGCAAAAACTTGCGCCTTGCAGAAGTTGCTGAATTAACAGAGCAGCTAACTTCAGGCGATACGTCTGCACAACCTGCAGCAACAGCACCTGCTAAGAAAACTAAAACTAAATCAGCAGTGCCAGCTAAAGCAGCTGTTAAAAAACCACCATTTACTATAACAACAGCTAATGAAGAAGGTTACACTGCCGAAGAGTTTTGGATTGTGTACCTAGCTAAAAAAGATCACGATTGCCGCTTACCTCGCGGTGTTGTGTAATAACTTTAGACTCATAGCATAAAAAAACCGCTTTTAAGCGGTTTTTTTATGGCCAACAACGTTGAGTTTTGTATTCAACCACCCTGATATATACCCACAGATAACAATAAACACGGTACCAACAAGAACTGGCATAATCAAAAAGTCCCAACTTTGACCACTGACCATAATCAAAATAGGGTTGGCCCCTGCTGCAGGATGTATGGTGTTAGTCAACATCATTACGGTCACAGCTAATCCAGTCGCAATAGCAATACTGATCGGATCCACGCCTATAAAACTAATAAAAGCCAAACCTATCACGGCAGTGATGAAATGCCCTACAATAACATTTTTTGCTTTTGCTAAAGGGCTGTTTGGTACACCAAACACCAGTACCGCAGTTGCGCCAAATGGTGCCATAAGCCATACACCATAATTCCCTAAACTTTCTAAATATGCTAATACCGAAAGTGTCAGTGCTGAAAAGATACCCGCGATAACGGCTTTGTAAAATACATCATTCATTAATATTACTTCCTTCAGCGGTAGACCGACTTGTCTACATTTAGATGATAGACAATTCGGTCTACTTATGTCAAGCTTACTTTTTGACTAGGAGCAACCATGGATAAACGTACCCAGATAATTAATACCGCACTCAGTGCGTTCTATCAAAGAGGGATCCATGCGGTAGGCATTAATGAAATACTTAAAGAAGCAGGTGTTGCAAAAAAAACGCTTTATAATCATTTTGTCAGTAAAGATGAGTTGATCTGTGCGTGTTTAGAGCTCAGAGATCAGCGCTTTAATCAGTGGTTGTATGAACAATTAGAAAACTGCAATACCCCCTTCGAAGTGGCTGATGCACTTTTTAGCGCACTCTCCGCTTGGATAGACAATAAAGTCTCTGAGCTTGGACCTTTTAATGGCTGTTTTTTTATTAATACCGCAGCGGAGTTTCCACACAGCGAGCACCCTATCGCGATGCTTTGCAAAGCACACAAAGAATCAGTTTTACAGTTATTGTTCGATAAACTCTCACACACAGAACAACTTAAAGGTCAGTTAGAAAAAACCATACAGTTAGCACAATTATTAATGACCTTAAAAGAAGGTATGATCTGTCAGGCTAGAGTGACGCACTCCAGTAATACACTAATGCAAGACCCAGTATTATTACGCCAACTTATAGCAAGTAGCATATAAAAAAAGCGGCTATTCAGCCGCTTTTGATTGTTTATAACACTAATAATTACTTATCTTCAAAGTACAATTTGTCGCGTGCTTTTTTGCCAACTTCATTCATAGTCGCGGCATCAAATAACCGACCGTTGATCATCGTATAATCAACTTTATCTGTATCACGAATATTAGTCAGTGGATTACCATCGATCACCATTAAGTCAGCCAGTTTACCGACTTCCAATGAGCCGATATTCTGATCAAGGCCGATGTACTTGGCCGGATCAAGCGTCGCCGCACGAATAGCTTCCAGTGGACTCATACCACCTTGAGCAAACATCCAAATCTCCCAGTGCGCTGCAAGGCCTTCGCGCTGACCATGTGCACCTAGATTCACTAAAACACCTAAATCTTGTAGCTCTTTTGCTACCCGTGCATTGTTAAAGTGATTATAGTGGTGATCGGGTGCTTTAACACGGCGCATTGAACGTGGTAGTAATTGGTTTTTTGGCACAAATTTACTTAAGCGCGGGTGATTCCACACATCAGTCTTATCATACCAATAGTTTTCTCCCCAGATGCCCCCATATGCCACACCAAGTGTTGGCGTGTAGCCTACATCACTTTGTGACCAAAGCTGCTTGATATCATCATAAATATTCGCCACGGGAATTGAGTGCTCAATGCCCGTATGACCATCAACCACCATCGTTAAATTATGCTGTAATAATGAACCACCTTCTGGCACCACCATCATTTCAAGCTCTCGGCCAGCTTCAATTACTTGTTGGCGTTGTTCACGTCGTGGTTGGTTGTATGATTTAACACTAAACGCGCCAACTTTCTTTAATCGCTCTAAGTGAAATTTAGCATCATCTAACGAATCAATGTGTGATGTATAACCTGGCATATTGGCACCATATAAAATAGTACCGGTTGAGAAAATACGTGGGCCTACAATAGTCCCCGCTTTTTGCATTTCGCTGGCTGTAAAAATCTCTGTTGTATCGTTTGATGGATCGTGAATTGTCGTGACGCCTAACGATAGGCCCGCTAAGTTTTTCCAATTTTGCTCAGGAATGATCTCATCGCTGCCTTGTGAACCATGCGCATGCGCGTCAACAATTCCTGGCATAATTGTTTTGCCAGATACATCAATTACCTGTGCGCCTTTTGGAATGTTAATATCAGCAGCTGTGCCAACGGCTTTAATATGTTTACCATCGGTTAATAGTATTCCATTTTCAATGACTTGCTCACCTTTCATGGTAATAATACGTGCGCCCGTTAAAGCTATCATGCCTTTTGGTTCAGCCATTTTGCTACTAAAGCCAATGTTATCGCCACTTTTTACTTTGAAGTCAGCGTCATCCGCTTTATTGATATCAAATAAACCTGCCAAACTTGCATGATAAAGCTCTGGGCCTAGCGTCCAATACAGTTTATCGCTGCTGGCGCTCCAGCTGATATTCTCACCGGCACGAACAGATAACTGCTCAATCGGAAATTGGCTGTCTTTAGGACCAATATTAATGGTTTTACCACTTTGCACTAATGGCGTAACAAACACTTTAAAACGTTCAGCAAAAGCGAGGTACTTGCCATCAGGCGATACTCTAAACTCAGTAGCATGCTCTGACTCATAAAGCTTAGTGATTTTTTTCGAATCAAGTTCAACCACACTTAGCGTTGGCTTAGGCCATGGGCTCATCACAAAAACTCGATCATTAGCTGATGCAAACTGCGGCTGATAACCACTTTTAGAAATCAACTCAGCTTTCCCGCCTTTGCTACTCACTGCATAAATACCCGGATGCAGTGACCAATCAGGGTTTAAGATGCTGCCTCCTGAGGCTTTACGGTACACCACTGTTTTGCCATCAGGGCTGAATGTTGGCTCAACATATTTACCTGGCTCTGTGGTAATATCATCACCGCGACCACTGCGCGCAGAGACAACTCGAACAGCACCCTGTTCGTTATCATCCCAGGTTACATAAACTATTTTTTTACCATCACGGGAAAACTGCGGGAACAACTCAAAGTGGTCATCTTGTTTAGTTAAACGCTTTATTTTTCCTGACTCTAAATCGCGTTTATAAATATGTCCTAGCGCTTCAAAAATTGCTGTTTCACCATCCGGCGAAATCTGTACATTACGCAACATTTTTACAGCAAATTCATCGCTATCAATGTTTTGTGTAAAACGCACTGCTTGTTGAATTTTTTTACTGGTTTTTACTTCAAATGGTACGGTTTCTACATCGCCATCTTGCACATCAAGTTTATGAATAGTACCGCCAGCCCAAAATACCAGTTGGTTATTATCTGGTGTCCATGCAATGGTTGGATACACGCCATGAATAGCCCAAGTCTCTTGCATATCACGTTCAAGCTTGTCATATAGCTTAGTATGCTTACCGCTGGTTAAGTCATATAGGTAGAGGCTAGTTTGAAAATCATCTCGTTTAATATACGCAAGCTTCTTACCGTCTGGCGACGGGGTTGGTCTAATCGCGCCGCCCATACCATCAATAATCGTTTCTATCTCACCCGTTTCGCGATCGTAACGCTTGATTTTATAAATGCCAGCAACCGAATCTTTTGAATAATGAAAGGTTTTACCCGGCGTCGCATCATGTGAAAAATAAACATATCGGCCATCAGGTGAAAACATCGGCTCACCTAAATCTTTTTGATCATTCTCACGTTTAGTGAGTTGTACACCTTTGCCACCCGCTTTATGATAAAGCCATACTTCACCTGCGCCTAATGAACGGCTCGCTGTAAAATGCTTACGAGCAACAATATAGTCGCCGTCGGGACTCCATGCGGGGCTGTTCAATAAGCGAAACGTTTCATCGGTTACCGCGGTTTGATTCTCACCGTTTAAATCCATCAACCAGATATTATCGCCGCCACCTTGATCAGAGGTAAACGCAATATGTTTACCATCAGGACTAAAACGCGGTTGCATTTGCCATGCGATATCAGAGGTCAGTTGAGTGGCAGTGCCACCAGCCATCGGCATAGTGTAAATATCGCCCAGCAAATCAAACACAATGGTTTTGCCATCAGGACTGACATCGATATTCATCCAAGTGCCTTGAGAGACACTTATATTAGCATCAACAAATTGCCCTTGTGGCGCATCCACTTGCCATTTTTTGTCATCATTATCTTGTGCCTGAGCCTGACCATATAGCGCCAGTGACACAGCTACAGCCATTGCTGTATGAAGCATTTTTTTCATCGCCTTCTCGCTTATTTTTATTGCGGTTTTTCATCTTATAAACATGATTGCAACAAAAACGGCAGCAACTTACCAGCGATATCTGATAAAGCGTCGTTATTTGGCGGTTAATGCCATTTTATTGGATCAAACTGATAATAGCCGACCAATAAATTGTATATTTCAGGATCATAATGGCGCAGCTCACTGGGCTTTTCGAGAAAAGTTTCGGTGATCACGGCAAAAAATTCGGCTTCATTTGTTGCACCATAACTATGAATAACATGCGGCATATTATACGCAACATGCGTTTTTAACTGATTATAAGCGCGGCTAAAAACACGCCCCCACTGTTTATAATCTACTTCTTTAGCTAATATAGGCGTGCCTGTGGTTTTACCTGTTTCTTGATCGAGTTGGTGAGCAAATTCATGAAACACTAAATTATGTCCGTCACTGGGTAAGCGGTTCCCTTCAAGCACATCGTGCCAGCTCAGTACTAAAGTCCCTCCAGGCCATGACTCGCCTTGACGAACAGTATTATGATAGCTTACTAATCCGGCACTATCACGAGATGTCTGCGGCGCGTAATAAGCACTTGGGTACAGCAAAATTTCTTTCACATTTTGATAAAGTGGCCATGGTTTATTAAGCACCAACACACACGCATCCGCAGCAATTATTAACTTCATACTCTCGTTAAGAATTAAACCATCACAACCAATAAAGCGTTTTTCATTTAGAAACCAGACAATATGACGCTCTAATTTTTCCCGATCAGCATCCGTCATTTTTTGATAAATAGGCATATACCGTAACAATAATGTTTTTTGCTTTTCATCTAAACGATAATCTTGATACTTTTTTTGCCACAAGCGGTTTTGAATAACCGGCCAACGCCAATAAACAACTACAAACGCAATCAGCGCAAATATTAATAATCCATTTACCATTAAAAGGTCCTATCAACAGGTGTAGCTTATTAATATGTCCTGTGAGGATAAAATTCAATCATCTAGCCTAGCAACAGCTAAAAAAACCGCCCATAACTATGTTATAGACGGTCAGCTATATTATTTCGTAAAATCAATTATATTAACGATATAAACGGTCCCAAGCACAAGTACGGTAACCATTACGTTCAAAGTAAAAGTTATTACAATTGTCATCGTAGTTGCTATTGCCGACATCAATACGATGACCACTAATATATTGATTATGTAATGACACCTGCTGGCCGTTATACAACAAAGTAAAATGCACGTGAGGACCTGATGATTGTCCCCCTTCACATAGTGCTTGGTAATAATTGTTCGCATAACGACCGAGCCATGCACCTGACTGCACAAAATCACCGCTACTATACTGCAGATTAGACATATGATAATAGTTGGTTGAATAACCACTCGAATGCGTTACGCGGATATTACATGACGAAAAACGTGTGATAGTACCACCATGCGCCGCTTGAACATATGGTGTATTTGCGCCCCAACCACCAGAGCCATTATTAAAATCAAGCGATGAATATGGATAACCAGAGCCAGTATTAGAGTGAGCCCCACCGCTGTACCAATAATAACCTGATGACCATGGTAAGTTCATTGAAAAACTAGCCGCAGCAAACTGCTGATTGCTACTTTGTAGTGCACTTTTAGAGGATCTTTGTAACTGAGCGCGACTATCAGGGAATAGACGCTCAAACGTCGCTAAAAAGCCGGTCAGATCGCTCTTAGCGTAATTAACATTATCTTTGCTTAATGCTTGTTTTTTAAGAACACTGACCAATGCTACTGTCGCTGCAGTACTGCTGTTGGTATTGACTCTATTCGTGATTTCCTCGCCCGCATACTTCGATGTATTCGAGGAGGCTTGGCTATCTTGCCACTGTTTATATGCATAAAAACGTTGACTTAACATCATTACGACATCTTCAAGCTGGGCATCAAAACCGTGTTCGTCCGATAAACCTGCAAAAGCATTATTAAGATCTGCGTCAGGATCAGAAAGTAAGCCACTTTGCAGCTCAATCAAGGCTAAGATAACTTTAGGGTTGATACTTGTATAACCTGCCCAGTGCAAAACACGCTCTTTTTTATCTTCCAGTACTGGCGCATGCAGAGCAAAGAAATTATCCCAATCTTCATGCAACAAGTCATTATTGAACACAAACTGAGTATCGTCCACAGCCACCAAGGAGGTTAACTTAAGTGACTCAATGGACTGTGCAGTAAAGTTAAAATCATTCTGCTTATGGCCTTGTGCAAACACCGCTGGCGACACACCTAAAACACCTGCTAATGCTACATATATCATCTTACTTTTCATCTTTTGTTCCTTCTGTTCACATCAAAAGACCCCAAAGAGGGAACGAAAGGTATAGCATCAAACCCAATTAAATGTTAATAAAATGTCTTAATATATGTATTAGTATATATTATGTACCCGAAAAGCAATGGCCTGTAGCGTGTTTTCCCAAATACTCTACTATAACTTTTAGAGTGTTATAACTTCGACTCGATTTCGCCCATTACTTTTTGCTTGATAAAGCGCTTGGTCAGCTTGCGCCAGTAACCTGTCATAGTCATTAACTGCCAATGAATCAGCGACTCCAAAACTAACCGTTACCGATAACCCGCTAGCGATGTTTGAAAAATCGTAGTTTGCAATTTGCACACGTAATTCTTCACATAATTGAGCGGCTTGTTGCGCGGTTTTATGAGGGAATAGTAATGTAAATTCTTCACCTCCCCAGCGAGCAACTTGACTATCATCACTCTCATTGAGCTCTCCTAGCATATGAGCAACCACACAAATTACACGGTCGCCAACAATATGTGACCACCCATCATTAATTCGCTTAAAATGATCAATATCCATAATCGCAATAGCGAGAGGTGAACCATGCTGTTTAAAATCAGCAAAATTGTCCGCAAGCCAACAGTCAAAGGCACGACGGTTTGGTAAATCAGTTAGTTGATCATGGGTTGCTTGATGAGCAAAGGCATCTGTTTGTTGTTGCAGATCATTAGTTTGTTGCTCAACCCGCTTAATCAACTCTATCTCTATTTTTTTATAATGATAAAGCCGGTATCTATAAAGCCCGTAGACTAATGCTAATAAACCGATAAAAACCATTATTTTAAAAGTAATTTTTTGCCAAAAATATGACTGAATCACAAACGTTAAGGTTTTATCATTATTTTGCCATTGCCCATTAGGGTAGCCCGAACGTACCTTAAAAGTATACTTTCCCGGTGGTAAATTAGTGTATTCCGTAATGGTTAATTGATTACGATTAACCCACACATTATTATAACCAGTCAATTGGGTCTGGTAATTCAACCGATGAGGCATAATAAAACTTAGGCCAGCATAATGAAAAGAGAGCCGCGAAACGCCAAGCGGTAAAATAATTTCTTCATCTTGCTGCACCAAGGGGGTCATTTTGCCATCTACATACATTGCCTCAATAATTGTCGGTAATGTTTTCTTTGTAGCTTGCTTTAATCGTTCAGGGACGATAGTACTTGCCCCTTGCGCTGTAGCAATCCAAATACTGCCATCTTTGTGCAGCACTGCAGAAGGATTAGACCCGCCATTAGCCTGAGCGCTTAGCATGCCATCTCCTTCATCATATAGCTGATACTGGATTGGCAACGCATTATTTTGTGCTAACTGCGCTAGCCGCTGTTTGACCTGTTTTTGATTTACTTGGATCACACCGCGATTACTAGATAACCAAAACGAATCTCCCTGTGCCACAACTTGAAACAACTTATCAACTGGCAAGCCTTGTTCACGCCCAAGAATACTCATTTCTCCAGTTGGGATATGACACCGGACAAGACCACGGTCTGTCGCCATCCAAATATATTCAGATTCAGCATAAAAACCAAAAGCATATTCAGCATCAAAATGGGCAGGAAACACTTTAGCCGTAAATTTTTCTAAATTTGGGCTAAAAGATGCTACTCCAACGCCGGTTCCAATCCATACATTGCCATAATTGTCTTCACTAAGGGCTATAATAAAATCACCAGGTAAACCATCTGTACTTGAAAACTGCTTCAGAGAGCCATCCACGTCTATTCGTGTCAAACCTGCTGCAGTTCCCACCCATAAGCGCCCTGCACTATCAAATAACAACGCCCTAACTTCATTACTGGCTAAGCCATTTTGACGATCCAGAACAGGATAAACTTTACCATTGATAATCCGCATCAAACCTGAAGTATAGGTCCCGAGCCAAATTTGACCTTGCGCATCTTCGGCTAAACTTAAAACCGATAACGGATCATTCCCATAAGCAGGAGGGAATGTGTTTACTTTATTATCTTCAATGCGATTTAAACCAAGGCTGCTGCCTACCCATAAGCTACCATCAGAATGCGACAACACGGTACGGACATAATCGCCTGTCAACCCTCGTTTTGTGGTCCAAGTCGAAAAAGCGGCTTCACGCAATCGGTATAAACCGCCATTTGTGCCAACCCAAATACTATTTTCACGATCTTGTAATAACGATAAAATCCGATTTGCAGGTAAACCAGCGTCAGCATCAAGTTGTTCAAGTCCTAACGGGCTTAATCGAAACACCCCTTTATTGATCGTACCAAACCAAAGATCATCATGGTCATCTTGTAAAATACTTGAGATAGCCTCATTTTTAAGTTGAGCATGAATACTGATAAAACGGTTGTTTACCTGTTTCCATGCACCTTGTTCACTGCCGACTATGAGCTCACCTTGGCGGGTCAAATACAAGGTGTATATTGGGCTTTGTGGTAAACCGGAATCGGGAGTGATTAAACGCGCTGTTTTATTATTAATTTGATACAAGCCATTGCTGGTTGCAACCCAGATAATACCTGCATTGTCTTCTATTAGACGATAAGCACTGAGGTTTTCTAAAATCGCCGTGTCCGGCGCACTATCAAACTCTCGATATACAACACCTTGGCCCTCAAGGGCTAACCAAGTTTCATCTGAAGGCGTTTTTAATACGTGATTTACCATCGCAGTCGCATTTGGCTTGGCATGCCATTGCCCTTGATATAAATGACTGATCCCCCCTCGAGCGCCCACTATGTATAGACCGCCATCAGCTTGTGGGGCTAAACTACGTAAACCAGAATCTGGTAAACCAGTTATTTCCGTACGTGTAAACAGTTTAAACTCTCGGCCATTAAATCGGGCTAATCCTTCCCAAGTGGCAATCCACACGTAACCATCATTTGTTTGTACCACGCTATTGATACTATTATGAGGCAAACCAGAACGGGTATTCCAGGTTTCAGCAAAGTAGTCATTAAGAGGTAAGCGGGTTTGCTCAGCAGCAAAGCAACTAAAAACAACAAAAAAGAAAAAGCAAAGACCTAAACGAATCATTATACTAAACGCCTTCGTAATTATGGCGAGCTAACAACTTAGCATGAACGCAAATTAAATAGATAATGATTTTCCAGTAGTTAACTATCATTATGTTTTCTTGTATATGAATTATACTAACATAGTCTGAGTTTTATTTTCATTAACTAAATAACACAATTCGTTTACGGCCACGCTAAGCACACAGAGCGTCTATACTCTGCTGCAGCTGTTCAATAAACTTCGCTACATGTAAACCATCCATCAATGCATGGTGTACATCTATTGAGATAGGCATTGTCCCCTTTTGTGCATCAAACTGTCCAAACACTAATTTAGGAATGCCGAAATGATTACCTTGTGTATGTGCATGAGAGAAGCTTGTAAAGTTCAACCACGGTAAAACCGAAATATGGATCAAATCAGTCTGACCTTCGGTTTGCGCAAAAGCAGTTGAGAATAATGGCTGTTGCTTTGCCGCTAAGCTAACTCTGTTTGCATGTATTTGAAAGTCGTTCAACGTAGCTTGTTGTGAAAAGTAGCTAAACCTAAAGGTATCATCATCAGCAAGCTCTACAACACTGGCACGTTGAGCAGCTAGTTGCCAAGGTACACCGTCAATGATCCTCAGTAACATTGGTTGATAAGTATTACTTGCCTGCAATGTCGCATAGATATAGGCATGAAAAAAAGAGCATTGCTGTGATTTACAATGCTGATACAACGCCCCCATATCTAATTGTACACATACATTAAAGTAGGGTTGCGTAAACTCTTTAAACAGTGAGAAATGTTGTTCGCGTGGCCATGTGGCTAAATCGATGGGCGTCATATCTTTAAAAACTATACAGGTCAGGTTGACCGTATCGTGAGGGATTTACTGAATAATGTAAAGGCGTGCAATTGCACGCCTATAACGCGTTTATTATAAACCGTTTTTGATGATCTCTTGTGCGAGTTCGTCTGCGATCAAATGCGTTGATTTTTGCTCTTTCTCACTTCGCGAAAAAATTTCAGTTAAGGTCTTGAAGATCCCCTCAACATGTTTATTTGATGCCTCAGCACTGTAACCTTCTGGCGCTGTTTCATAATAAACATTAATAATACCACCTGCGTTAATCACATAATCTGGTGCGTATAAAATACCTTTTTCACGAATGATCTCACCGTGACGAGACTCGGCTAATTGGTTATTTGCACAACCAGCAATAATTGTCGCTTTAATGCGTGGAATAGTCGCATCATTTACTGTTGCACCAAGTGCACACGGTGCATATACATCGACATCAAGGTCGTATATTTCATCAATGCCTACAGCAGTCGCTGCAAAATCATTCACGACTCGGTCAATTGCCACTTGGTTGATATCAGTTACAAACAAGGTCGCACCCGCGTCATGCAAATGTTTACACAAGCCATAAGCAACAGCGCCTAAGCCTTGTACTGCCACTTTAATGCCACTCAAGTCTTGGTGACCACGTTGATGTTGTAACGCCGCTTTAATTCCTAAAAATGTGCCATACGCTGTAAATGGTGATGGGTTACCACTTTTACCTTCAAGGCCTAATACATAGTTAGTTTCTTTATTCATGATAGCCACATCATCACAGGTGATGTTTACATCTTCAGCGGAATAGTAACTACCATTTAAGCGCTCTAATTGGCGACCAAATGCACGGAATAATTGTTCAGACTTAATTTCTTTGGCATTTCCAATGATCACAGATTTACCACCACCAAATGGTAAACGTGCTACCGCATTTTTGTAGGTCATACCCTTTGATAAACGAAGCGCATCGACAACAGCGTCGTCATCACTTGCGTAATCCCACATTCTGCAACCACCAACAGCAGGACCTAAATTAGTATTATGAACGGCAATAATTGCACGAAGGCCTGATTCTTTATCTGAACAAAAAACCACTTGTTCGTGGTTATCAAAATCAACTCGATTGAACACAGCCACTTTATCTTACTCCGAAATTTGTAACCCGTGAGAGGGTATGCACGCTGAAATTGCCGAGACTCTACCACTTCATATTACAGCTTGCCACTATATGAGATGATAAAACCTATCAATATCAGGCGCCGTAATGAACAAGCTAAATTATCGCAATTTTAAACATTTTAAATTCAAAAATAGTCACTTTTTAGAATAGTTAATTAACTTAACTAAAAATATAGCATGATAACGTTTACGTGAACGTCAATTTAAATATTATTGTAAAGTTTAAATTACAAGGCAATAAACAGCAACAAGAGAGTAATGATGGGTCTTTGCGGGAGGTTAGGTGGTTTACATCCAACTGGTCTGAGCTGATAAGCGGTATCTGAGAAAACTCAAATACCGCATAATAAAGCGAATACTTATTTTAATTTAGCGTCTAACTCTGCAATTTTAGCTTTCCAAATTGCTGGGCCTTGGGTATGCGCATTTGCGCCTTCACTATCCACTGCGACAGTGACTGGCATATCTTCTACTTCAAATTCATAGATAGCTTCCATACCTAAATCTTCAAATGCCACTACACGGGCTTTTTTGATAGCTTTAGATACTAAATAAGCTGCTCCACCTACGGCCATCAAATACACAGATTTATTGTTTTTGATAGACTCAACCGTTGCAGGGCCACGTTCCGCTTTACCAATCATGCCAATAATGCCGGTTTTTTCTAGCATCATGTCAGTGAATTTATCCATCCGAGTTGCTGTTGTAGGACCCGCTGGGCCCACTGCTTCATCACGTACCGCGTCAACTGGGCCAACGTAGTAAATAAACTTATTATCAAAATCAACACCTGCAGGTAACCCTTCACCAGAATTGATCATATCTTGCAGACGTTTATGCGCTGCATCACGACCAGTTAATATAGTCCCTGACAGTAATACTGTTTCGCCCATTTTCCATTCATGCGTGTCTTCTTTAGTTAGCGTATTTAAGTCAACACGACGCGTGCCCTCACCCACTTCAAATGTGACTTCTGGCCAATCTTCAAGTTTTGGCGCTTTTAAGTTTGCAGGACCTGAACCATCTAATGTGAAATGTACATGGCGAGTCGCAGCACAATTAGGGATCATAACCACAGGTTTTGAGGCCGCATGAGTCGGTGCGGTTTTTATTTTCACATCAACTACTGTTGTTAAACCGCCAAGGCCTTGTGCGCCAATACCGAGCTTATTTGCGCGCTCAAATATTTCTAAACGAAGTTTCTCTTCGGTGGTTTCTGCGCCACGTTCCATAAGCTCATGGATATCAACTGGATCCATAAGTGATTCTTTTGCCATTACTGCGGCTTTTTCTGCCGTTCCGCCAATACCTATACCTAGCATGCCTGGTGGACACCAACCAGCGCCCATGGTCGGCAAGGTCTTTTCGACCCATTCAGCCACATCATCAGATGGATTAAGCATCACCATTTTACTTTTATTTTCAGAGCCGCCGCCTTTTGCTGCCACCATTACTTCAACATTGCCGCCTGCCACTAAATCAATGTGCACGACCGAAGGCGTATTATCTTTGGTGTTTTTACGGCTACCTGCAGGATCTGCAACAATAGATGCACGTAATGGATTATCTGGATTCAAATAAGCACGACGCGTCCCTTCGTCAACCATTTGCTGTACGGTTAAATCTGTTTTGTCCCACTTAACATCCATACCTACTTTCACAAAACAAGTAATAATACCTGTGTCTTGGCACAAAGGACGTTTGCCTTCTGCCGACATCCGCGAGTTAATTAAAATCTGCGCAATGGCATCTTTTGCCGCTTTACTTTGTTCTTTGTTATAGGCTTTTTCGAGCGCTTGAACAAAATCAAGTGGATGATAAAACGAAATATACTGCAATGCATCTTCAATGCTATCAATAAAGTCTTGCTGACGAATTGTACTCATAGGGGTTCCTTAAATTACCTTTACGTGAGAACACGTAAACTAGGCCAAACCAGTGACGGTGGTTTGTACAGCGCTTAGGCAACGTCACTAAACGCTGCCAAAAAATTATAACTTATGATACCCTCCTAGCCCGTTTCGAGCCAGTTCTTCAGGGTAAAAAAATAGATGATAAAGCAACAAAAAACCTGTATTCAATTAGACATTTCGCTCAACTGCCTAGAGGTTTTCGCCTATTTTGCCCATTTACCTTATGCCGTTCTGCTGGATTCAGCCAACAGCGACCATATAAATAGTCGTTACGATCTGATTGCTATTGCGCCAAAAATGCGCCTAGAAGTTAAAAATAACCACACGTTTATTGATGACAAGGCAACTGAACAAGATTGTTTTAGCATCATTAAAGCACAGCTAAATACTCTAGATAGCAGTAAAACTCAGCCTAACCTACCTTTTAGTGGCGGCTGGCTCGGGTATTTTGGTTACGACCTTGGCCGAGTCATTGAAAAACTTCCCAGCCAAGCTATCGATGATATCGATATGCCACAACTAGCTATTGGTCTCTATATGGATGCACTTATCTATGATAAAAAGCTGCACAGTTGGTTTTATGTCGCACAGCCTGATGTTGATAGATCAGCAATGTATCTACAGGAGTTAGCTCACGCCTCTCCAATTACCTCGCCATTTGAAATCACCCGAGGCTGGTCATCAAATATGAGCCGCGCACAATACAGCGCTAAGTTTGCAAGAATTCAGGGATATTTAAAAAGTGGCGATTGTTATCAAATTAACTTAGCACAGCGTTTTACAGCGCAGTATCAAGGCTCACCGTGGCATGCTTATTGTACTTTGCGCGAAGCTAACAAAGCACCTTTTTCAAGTTTTATTAATCATCCTGATGGCGCTATTTTATCTATTTCCCCTGAGCGCTTTATTGCGATTAATGATAATCAGGTTGAAACCAAGCCAATCAAAGGAACGCTGCCACGGTGTCTTGATAAAAAAGAAGATGCGTTACAAGCAACTCGATTACAAAATTCAGCGAAAGATCGCGCTGAGAATGTGATGATTGTTGATTTACTGCGCAACGACTTAGGTAAAGTTGCCAAACCTGGTACCGTGCAAGTCCCGTCACTCTTTGCGATTGAGAGTTTTCCTGCAGTACACCACTTAGTCAGTACCGTGACAGCGCAGTTAGCTGACGATAAAACTGCGGTTGATCAGTTGTATGCTGCTTTTCCGGGAGGGTCAATCACCGGTGCACCCAAAATTCGTGCGATGGAAATCATTGAAGAATTAGAACCGCATCGGCGCAGTATTTACTGTGGTTCAATCGGTTATTTAAGCGCTTGTGGCAATATGGATACCAGTATTACCATCCGAACTTTAGTGTGTCACAAACAGCATATTTATTGTTGGGCTGGCGGCGGCATTGTTGCTGATTCACAAGTGGATTTGGAATACCAAGAAACTTACGATAAAGTAAATAAAATCTTACCTTTATTGAAGTAACCTGTGTGAATAGCAAACAGCTTATGGCTCGTTTTCAGCTAACTGCGCCTGCCAATGAGTATATACAGCCAGCTGATAAGAGACATTTTAAACAACGTCCTCAACGAGCCAGTGCCGTTATGTTACCGCTGATTGATGTAGATAACAGCGCGCACATATTACTATGCAAACGCCCAATGTTCTTAAATCACCATCCTGGGGAAATTTGCTTACCAGGCGGTAAGCATGAGTTGAGCGATGCAAACTTACGCCATACTGCACTGCGTGAACTAAGTGAAGAGCTAAATATCGCCCCATCAAATGTCACTGTCATCGGTCAATTAGGCGATTACTCTACTCTTACCGGCTTTACGATTACACCGTTTGTTGGTGTATTAGCCCCAGATACACATTGGCATGCAGACCAAAATGAAGTGGCCGCCAGTTTTTTGCTGCCCATCAGCGCACTCGCTGATGTAAACAATTGGCAACCCTTACCTTTTCATCGCTTTGGCAAAACTATTACTTTACAAGGTTTTTCAACTCCTTACGGACTACTTTGGGGAGCCACTGCTAGCATTATAAAAAACTTTACAAAACAGCTTGCCATACCAGTTTAAATCTCTATTGCAAAGGGTTACAAGGGTACAATTACGCGTTATTATGTGCGACCGTTCAAAGGCAGCAATCGTGCTGAGTAAAAGTAGAGTAAAGTTATTATGATCAGTGCATTCGATATGTTTAGTATTGGCATTGGCCCGTCATCATCACACACCGTCGGCCCAATGCGCGCATCGCGTTTATTTGTTAACGAACTACAACAACAAAACTTGTTAACCGATGTCACCAGCATTAAAGTTGAGCTATATGGCTCATTGGGACAAACAGGTATCGGCCATGGCTCAGGCAAAGCAGTTATCCTCGGACTTGCGGGTTATGATCCGGAAACCATTGATGCCGATTTAGTAGACGATATTCTCGCTAAAATTGAAAATGAACAAGTGATCCACTTAAATCAAGTGCATCAAGCAAAGTTTCCAAAACAAGGAGCGATTGTATTCCACCGTCGTAAAACTTTGCCAAAACACTCAAATGCAATGGAGATCATTGCTTTTAAAGGCGACGAAAAACTCCATAGTAAAGTTTACTATTCAATTGGCGGCGGTTTTATTGTTACCGATGAAGAATTTGAAAACGAAAAACAAGCTGCGCTCACTGTCCGTGAAGAAAACCCAGCCCCCTTTCCATTTGGCAGTGCCAAAGAATTATTAGAAATGTGTAAGGAGTCAGGTTATAGCGTATCAAGCTTGATGATGAAAAATGAAAAAACCTTACGCACAGAAGATGAAATAAAAGATGAACTATTCAATATTTGGCAAGTAATGAAAGCCTGTATTGAACGCGGTATGCGCACCGAAGGAATTTTACCTGGTGGTTTGAAAGTAAAACGTCGCGCCCCTAGCCTGTACTTAAAGCTCAATATTGAAGTCAGCAATGACCCCCTTCGCGCAATGGACTGGGTGGATTTATTTGCCCTTGCTGTTAATGAAGAAAACGCTGCAGGTGGCCGTGTAGTTACAGCACCAACTAATGGCGCAGCAGGTATTTTACCTGCGGTATTAATGTACTACCACACATTCATTAAAGAAATAGACCGCGATATTGCAACTCGTTATTTATTAACTGCCGCCGCAATTGGCATCTTATATAAAAAGAATGCCTCAATTTCAGGTGCTGAAGTTGGTTGCCAAGGCGAAGTTGGCGTCGCATGTTCAATGGCTGCTGGTGCACTGACTGAAATTGTCGGTGGCAGTGTATTACAAGTAGAAAATGCCGCGGAAATTGGCATGGAGCATAACTTAGGGTTAACCTGTGACCCTGTCGGTGGATTAGTACAAGTGCCGTGCATTGAACGTAATGCTATGGGAGCTATCAAAGCAATTAATGCATCGCGTTTGGCTATTCGTGGTAGTGGCGAGCAAAAAGTATCATTGGATAAAGTTATTAAAACCATGCTTGATACTGGTAACGATATGAAAACTAAATATAAAGAAACCGCTCGCGGTGGCTTAGCGGTAAATATAATTGAGTGTTAAGTTTTATAGTCATTAAAAAAGCCGCAATATGCGGCTTTTTTGTTTTCAACAGATTAAAGTCACTTAACCGGTAATTCTATATCTTCAAACAGCTTATCTACGTCATCTTGATTACGTAGTAAACTCGCTCGCTCAACCCGCTCTTTGGTCAAATGTGGTGCAAAACGCTCTATAAAATCATACATATATGTACGTAAAAAGCTGCCTTTTCTAAAGCCAATTTTAGTGGTGCTGGCTTCAAATAAATGGCTGGCATCAATACACACTAAATCGGTATCTGCAATTTGATCAATCGCCATTGATGCTACAACACCCACACCTAAACCTAAGCGTACATAGGTTTTAATCACATCAGCGTCAGTTGCAGTAAATACAATGTGTGGTTCAAGTCCCTGCGCATTAAATGCTTTATCAAGTTCTGAACGGCCAGTAAAACCAAATACATAAGTAATAAGTGGATACTGGGCAATATCGGCAACGGTTAGCGACTCTGCTTTTTTAGCTAGTGGATGGTCTTTTGCCACCACAATACTGCGATTCCAGTGATAGCAAGGTAACATCACTAAATCAGAATATAAATGTAGTGCTTCAGTGGCAATTGCAAAATCAGCATCGCCACGAGCAGCAGCATCAGAAATTTGCTGCGGCGTACCTTGGTGCATGTGCAATGACACCGCAGGGTACTTTTTCATAAATCCTTGGATCACACTTGGCAGTGCATACCGTGCTTGGGTATGTGTGGTGGCAATATTCAACTTACCTTGATCAGGTAGTGTATGCTCATTTGCAACCGCTTTAATACCCTCTACTTTAGAAAGGATCTCACGGGAAATATTAATTATTTCAGTGCCCGCGCTGGTAACATGGGTTAAGTGTTTTCCACTTCGCCCAAAAATCTGCACGCCCAACTCATCTTCCAACATACGTACTTGCTTAGAAATACCTGGCTGTGAGGTAAACAAACTTTCAGCGGTTGCTGAAACATTAAGTTTATGATTTTGGACTTCGACGATGTATCTGAGTTGTTGTAATTTCATGGCTGCATTTTTTAGTGTAGTTATACTGCTTATTTATAAATGCTACATCGCGTCAAGCCAAGTTTTTTCTGATTAACAATAGAAAAAGGCTGTCTGGAATCGTATTTATAAGGTTATCTGCTTAGGCTAGCATAATCCCTCGCCTTGAGGTAGCCATCTTTTAAGCTGATGCTCAAAATGAAAAAATATCATACGCAGATAGTAATAAATGATGAGAAAGTGAATTCTTTTTTACATAAGCCGCGCAAAACTATCCTGTTAGCATATATTTAATGTAAGATTAAAATTATTAGTTTGTGAAATTTGAGACCTAAACCATGATCGTTTCTATTATTATTATGTTGATTGTTGCACTGATTGTCATTGCCCTCTGGGTCAGTGCGGTACAACAGCATAAAGAGAAACAAGAAACAGAACGCCGCAAAGACTTAACCAAACAAAAAAAAATCATTGAAGAATCAGAAGACGTTCTATTAAATAGCGCAAACATCCCTATGTCAGAACATATTTTACGTATTCTACAACGGCGTATTCATGATGCTTTAGTCGCTATGGTGCAGCTATCACCCAATTCGAAAGAGTTAAAGAATCGCTTAAAGGAAGCAAAAGAACGTTTAGGAGACTCAATCGACACCACTAACTTAGAAAATTTAGTGTTACCCGATAACGACAAGCAATTAATAGCACTAATCCAAGGTATTAAGAAAGTACGCGCAGTACTTCGTTCAGAGCATGGCAAAGGGAAAGTAGACAGCCAAATTTTTATTGCTGAAGACAAGCGCTTAGAAAAACTCCAATTACGAATTAATATTGAAAGCCAGATTAAACGAGGTATCTCCGCACGCTCTGCGAATATGGTCGGTTCTGCACGCCAATACTTTGAAAAAGCCTACGCTACTGTATCTGCAGTCGCTTATAGCGATGACTATATAACCACTAAACGCCAAGAGCTCGAAGGTTATTTAGAAGCAATAAGCACAGAGCTTAAAGCATCTAATGCAACAGCACTGAAGAAAAAAGCAGAGCAAGAACAAGACGATTTAGACGTACTTTTTGCACCAAAGAAAAAGTGGTAAACCACTTTTTCTTTGTATTAACTTAGGGTCTGTTGACCTTTGCGGATTAATATTTGTTCAAACTAGGGGCAATTTAATCGCGGCGCGAGGTTTGTAACCTAGTGGGCTAAGTAAAAACCGAGCAAAGCTTCCGCGTCCTGCTCACGCCCCTTACTTACATCCATGTAAGTAACAAAGAGTTAATTGCACCTAGGCAGAACCCTTCGGGCAGCGCCTGTTTGGCATTGATGCTGCGTTATCACCTATTTATGGGGAATGACCACACCACATAGGTTCTGCCTTGCCTAAATACCAAACAGACTGCTGCAAATTTAACCTTGAAAAGTCAACAGACCCTAGTAACTCACTAAGATAAAAACGCAAATTTGATCACAAACATCGCAGTCAATATCCACACACTGATGCTTACTTGTTCTCGTTTACCACACAATACTTTAACGACTGTATAAGAAATAAAGCCCAGTGCAATGCCATGAGCAATAGAGAATGTTAGCGGCGTCATCAATAATACCACACTCACTGGAATGGCATCTGTCATATCATCCCAATTTACAAACTTGAGGTTTTGTAGCATTAGCACCGACACATATAAAATAGCTCCCGCAGTTGCATAAGCTGGCACCATTTTCGCCAAGGGTGCAAAAAACATCATCAATAAAAAGCACATTCCTACAACCACAGCTGTAAGTCCGGTTCTGCCACCCACAGATACTCCTGCAACTGACTCTATATATGAGGTTGTGGTCGAAGTGCCCAATACTGAACCGGCAATGGTTGCGGCGCTATCAGCACTTAATGCTCGTCCTAAACGAGGCATATTACCTTGTTCATCAGCAAGACCTGCTTTTTGAGTTACCGCAACTAAGGTGCCTGATGTATCAAATAAATCAACGAACAACAATGCAAAAATGACGCTAAGCATTGACAACTCAAACGCCGCAGAAAAATCAAGTTGCATAAAAGTAGGCGCAATTGAAGGAGGCATAGATATCACGCCTTGATACTCTACCAAACCCAGACTTAGCGCGATCACAGTTACTAATAAAATGCTGATCAAAACACCACTTTTAAAATCACGATAAAGTAGCGCTGCAATAACAAAAAAGCTAAAAATAGCCAACAATGGACCGGCAGCCGTTATATCACCCAGTTGCACTAATGTTGCAGGGCTGGCCACAATGATCCCGGCATTTTTAAGCGCAATTAACGCTAAGAACGCTCCAATTCCTGTTGCAATGGCTTGCTTTAACACCAATGGAATAGCATTAATTATCCACTCCCTGACTTTGAACAAACTCAGGAACAAGAAAATACAGCCCGACATAAACACAGCCCCTAATGCTGCTTGCCAGGTATAGCCCATGCCTAACACAACACCATAAGTAAAAAAGGCATTAAGCCCCATACCAGGAGCCAAAGCTAACGGATAATTTGCCCAAAAGCCCATGATAAAACAGCCAATAGCCGCAGCAATACAAGTTGCCACAAACGCAGCACCTTGATCCATACCAGCTTCAGCCAACATAGCAGGGTTGACAAACACAATATAAACCATAGTAATAAAGGTAGTGAGGCCGGCAATACATTCGCGGCGCACAGTCGAGTTGTGGTCGCTAATTTTAAATAACGCGTCGAGCATAAGTGAGTTTCATTTTAGATGACAATAATTGCGTGATTTTATCATATATTTCAAGAATAACAGGACAATTAACCTGATATTAGACTAAACTGAGCAGGTAAATGACAACAATAATATGTGTGGCACTATGACAGATACCTCGCCAATTGGCTTAGATTTAGAACAACAGTTAGAAAACGTATTATCGTTTATCACCCAACCGAGCAAAGCCCCACACAGTGCGGTTAAAGCTGATACTCCTGATAACACTGTTAATAAAGCCCTGTATTATTTAAAAAATGATCAACCTCCTCTCGCTGCTAAATGGATGCGCTTAGCTGCAATGTCAGGTAATCAGCGAGCCCAATTTTATCTAGGATTATTTTTTATCAAAGGCCAAGGCGTACCTACTAGTGTTTTTCATGGCGCAGTATGGCTAAGTTTAGCCAGTAGCCAAGGCTATGAGCCTGCAACAACCGCCTTAACTGATTTACGTAAACATCTAGCCACCCGCCGCTTTAAAGATGCCCAGTGTTATGCTGCAACACTGTATGAACAAATACACCAACAGCAGTTTGCTCACCTGATCCCCAACTCACCTTGAAAAGGGACTAATCTACCCTTTTCGTTAAAATCAATTGCCACCTCAATTTAAATAATTAATACATTGTTTTGTATAGTATTATTTAATTTTCTGCACATTTTCAAAGCTGATGGTATCAAATAAATTTAAAAATCGTTCAAAAAGATAGCAAAAAACACTTGCACACAAACACTGTATAAACTACTGTATATGAGTACTGTATAAACAACCAGTGAGTGAAACTTATGTTACAGCCAATTACCATCAGAACAGTTAAAAGCTATCAACAAGATAATTTAAGCGCATCAGTAAATTTGATTCAGATAGAAGATGAGATCTCTGCAACTTTTGAACTTCTAAAGGTGTTACACCATTACAATAATAAAAACGCATGGACGTTACTGATTGCACCGGATCACGTACCAAGTAAAGCTTTACTTGATTCATGTTCTATTGATACCAGTAAACTATTAGTGATTAGGCAAAAGCATCTGGTTAATTTAGAGTATGTACTAAATTCAGCACTACATAACGGTAACTTTGCAGCGGTGATCACCTGGACAGACATTGTGAAAGACAATCAAATAGCTAACCTGTCATTAAAGTTAGACCAAGCGAGTGCAAAACTATACTGTTTTACTAAAACCCAACAAGCTACAGAGATAGCATTAGCACAATAAGCTGTTAAAATGCCGTTTTTTAATAAAGCGTATTTTAATTATGACCTCACTCACTGACAGTCTTTGCTTATGTGGCAGCGAACAAAGCTATAGCGATTGCTGTGAAAAATTGCACTCAGGCAATATACAAGCAACAAGCCCAGAGCAACTAATGCGCTCTCGCTTTGTTGCTTATGCTTTAAAAAATGCTAAGTATATTTACCAAACTTATGCACAAGAAAAACAAGCAGCAAACCCAATCAAAGAAATTGCTGATTTTGCTAATAGTTGCCGCTTTATAAAATTAGCAGTGATCAGTGCAGACCAGCAAGAATACACTGGTTGTGTTGAATTTTGTGTTAGCTATTTTTATCAAAACTTGTTTTGCCAACTACATGAAAAATCAAGCTTCATAAAAGAAGATGGGCAGTGGCGTTATCTCGATGGTGATATCTTCCCTGTTGCAGATATAAAAATTAGCCGCAATGATGAATGCCCGTGTGGTAGCGGTAAAAAATATAAAAAATGCCACAGCGTGTAACACTTTCTTAGAGTGTAGTTTTTACCGTAAGTATTTATAAATAATCATAAATTCAAAAAACTCGCGACCCAACGTGGTCTGTCTAAGTGCGATTAACTCTTTGTTGCTTAACCTAAATTTTGGTTAATGTGTTTTCTAACGCATTGATTTAAAGCACTAATATTACTTTTACTCTCCAGCCGAAATTTTCAGGGAAAATAAGGCGAATTTACGCGTCAATAGCATGCCTATTACAAGTAAATTCAACGCAGTTAACATTGAAAAATAGCCGCTGGAGATGGATTTATTATCCGAAGCTCAGATTACTTCCGCCAGTAGAATAACGCGGTAGCAGTTATCGATCCAACTAGGTTACAAACCTCTTGTCATGATTAAATCACTCCTAGATTAAACAAATTTTAATTCTGAAAGGTCAACATGCTCTAGTACTTCACAACAACACCTATAAACAACTAACTCATCCATAAAACATATATATACTGCGTTAGAACCAGCCCCGTAGCATGCTAATATCTAGTCATATCAAAAAACAATAAAGGAACAAATGTTAAATAAATTTCAAGTGTCAAAAAAACACTATAATAAAAACTAGAAAATAAATCGTTATTATTTTTATATTTTTTAAAATAATTAAAACAAAGCCTAACCTGTTAATTTTAATTAAATATATTTATTTAAAACGCATAAAAACAAAACTAAATAATGAAATTAAAACTAATCAATCAGTAATTAGCATTGCAGAAAGTCATATTTAGCGCAATAATGCCACCGGTAGCACTGCAGTGCAAGCATAAACAGGACTTGATTGTGTTAACATTTTTAACAATTAATTTATTTGATTGTTTTGATCTGAACATACAATAATTAGGAACAACCAATGAATAAACGTACGTTATTTAAATATTCTTTGCATGCTTTGGCCATAACAACTGCTATATATGGAAACAGTGCACTTGCTAATGCGTCAGGCTTTGCCGCAACGAATGGTGGTACAACCGGTGGTGCTGGTGGCGATGTTGTTTATGCAACAACTGGAACCCAAATTCACCAGGCTTTATGTAACCGAGCATCAAGTGACACACCAATTATCATCCACGTTGAAGGCACCATAAATCATGGCAACACCAGTAAAGTATCTGGAGATAGTTGCAATACTGGGCCAGATCTAATTGAACTAAAAGAAATTAGTAATGTTTCTATTATCGGTGTTGGTAGCGGTGCTCTTTTTGACCAATTAGGCATCCATATTCGTTCATCTTCAAATATCATTATTCAAAATGTTCACGTTAGAAACGTCAAAAAATCAGGCTCCCCCACCTCCAACGGCGGTGATGCGATTGGCATGGAGTCAAACGTCAGAAATATTTGGGTCGATCACGTTACACTTGAGGCCAGTGGTGGCGAAAGTTCAGGATATGATGCTTTGTTCGATATGAAGAGTAATACCAAATACGTGACATTATCTTACAGTATTTTGCGCAACTCTGGACGCGGTGGTCTCGTTGGCTCAAGTGATAGTGACAATACTAACGGCCCTGTTACTTTTCATCACAATTACTATGAAAATATTAATTCTCGCACGCCTTTACTAAGACACGCGACAGCGCATGCTTACAACAACTACTACTATGGACTCGTGTCATCGGGCATGAATCCACGAATTGGCGGTAAAATGCGCGCCGAAAACAACTACTTTAAAAATTCCAAAGATCCACTCGGTACTTTTTATACAAATGATATGGGTTACTGGCAAGTCAGTGGCAATGTTTGGGATAATATCGATTGGTCTGAACAAGAAAACAAGCTTCACCCAGCAGGCCCTAATCCGACCTCAACCACAACAATCAACATTCCTTATAACTATCAACTTGATAATGCACAGTGTATACCCAACATCATTGCAGCAACGGCTGGCGCGAACAAAGGCTTGCAAACATCGAATGGCCAATGTGGCTCGACTACCCCAACTGATCCAACACCGGATCCAGATCCAATACCTGAGCCAACGCCATCAGGGGAAAATCTTGCTATCAGTGCCGGTGTTGATGGCAGTTCTAAAGCCAGTGGCTCGAGTTATGGCAATGTGAACGACGGCGATATGTCAACTTACTGGTCACCGTCAGCTACCACGGGCACGATCAATATTAAAAACCTTAACACCACCATAAATGCGATTAAAATAATTGAAACCCCAGCCAGTAAAGGAAGCATTACAGCTTGGTCTTTAGTGAACTACGATACAGGTGTAACACTTACTAACGGTGGTGCTGTGCCAAATGTAATCACTTTTTCTAACACTAACTTATCCAAAGTAAGTTTTGTGATTCATTCCGCCAATGGCGTACCGCAAATTGCAGAGTTTGAAATCTACAATGGTTATACCGACGGCAATAATGGCAACCCAACCAATACACAAGTCAATGGTACTTACCGCATTACCCCAAAACACAGTGGTGCATCATTAGATATTGCTAACTGTCAAAGTGAAGATGGGGCAAATGTTAGGCAGTGGTCTTGGCTTAACAATGATTGCCAAAAATTTAATATTTCAACAGTCGATGGGGTGTGGCATCGTATTTCACCAGTCAATGCTCCTTCTAAAGGGTTAGAGGTCTATACGCATTCAACTACAGCGGGTGAAAATATCAATATCTGGACATACACAGGGAGCTATAACCAGCAGTTTCGTTTGCAAAGTGCCGGCTCTGGTAAGTGGCGTATCATCAACCGAAATAGTGAGTTGTGCTTAGACGTCGCAGGTAGCAAAACTGCCGATGATGCTAATATTCTGCAATGGACATGTACCTCAGGAGCAGAAAATCAAATGTTTGAGTTAACCAGACAATAACTAACATTTACTGTGAAGGGCTTTGTTAAGCTCTTCATTATTAACCATGTTCAGTCAGCGCCTCACGGGTAAAGCGTTGTTTATGTAGTCTGTAGATAGTCGATATATTAATAATAATTACAGTCGCTTCCAATAACACGCCGCCAATAGATCCAACAATTATATTATTTGCCAACCATAGACACGATCCTGCAAACAGCAAAACACGCATTTTGATGCCCGTTAAGCAAAATAGTGCAAAACAACCCAAACAAGCGGCAACAATCGCAAGGTAATCCGTCCATTGCTGGGCTGTTAGATAACCGATAACCACGGTTAAAATAATAAAAATGGCTGCTATCCACACCGATTTTACCCGCATTGATACGGCTGTACGCCCCGCTGAAAATAAACAGCACAATGATGAAGTGATAGCATTGAGTAAATAAAAGTGCAGTGCATGATTTAGATTCATCACCACCATCATTATTTTTAAACGACGATCATCCTTTTGATAAAAGCACACCAATGCTAAAACAAAGCTGAGTAAACCAAACCCTTGGGCAATCCAACTATCAACCACCAGCACTACACCTCACTAAAATAAATATCTCAACCGCTATTGTGGTTAATATACAATCAAACATCTACACGCTATTACAGATTATTTTCAATCATGGTTTTAATGATCCGCGCTTTAACAAAGTGATCTAATTGGTGGGTTTGTATCCACCATGTCGCAGCTTCCATAAGTAATTCTGGATCATCATTTTTGTTGGCAAAAAAAGCATAAAACGACAGCCCAACATTATCTCCCTTCGCCGCTATTTTTTTGTCGCAAACTTGAATGATCTTAGTCCTTAATTCGTCGCGCATTACGGCGTTACCTCACTTCACTTTTTAAACTGCATTGCATTTCAATAAGTTGGTGTTCGCCAACTATTTCAACATCTTTAATATATTTAAAACCATAACTTTCGTAATAGCCTTGCAAATAGGCATGTGCATGAATTTCAATGATCTCAAGGCCAATTTTACCAGCATGTGATAACAAGGCATTAATAACCAATTTAGCAATGCCGGATCCTCGGTATTGCTTTAACACTGCAATCCTTGCCATAACGCCACACCGTCGATTACGTTCCACTAACCGCGCAGTAGCGACTAAAGCACCACCATCTGTTACCACCACATGCACAGCTCGTTCGTCGAAACCGTCTAAATCTAACTGCTTAGGAATACTTTGTTCGATCACAAATACTTGGTGGCGAATAGCATGCGCTTGCGCAATCAGTTCAGGGCTAGTGCCTAGCGTAACATCCATTTATTGTGACCTCTTAAACATAATCAACGAGCTAATTTTACTGTAATTGTTGTAGCAGCTGAGCTATTTCAGCCTTCAGCGCTTTATCAGGAATTTTATTTGCGCTAACCTGCGCAGCTTGTAAACTTACAATAGCAGCTTCGGTTTGCCCTAGTTCAACATGCATAGTTGCCATCGCATAACCAATTGACGACATATAATCTTTCGCATTGATGGCGTTAGCTTTAGCTAATGCTTTTTCATAGATCAACAACGCATCGGCAAACTCATCGGTAAAATCAGCGAGCGTTTCCCACTGTACAGGATGATCTTTCTCAGTATTTTCATGCTCAATACACAGTGCTTTTAGCTGCCCATAGAGTGAATCGAACGTGACTTGATCTTGCTGCTGTGCAGCATTCATTAGCTCACCGGCTAAGTTCAATACTGATTTATACAGTTTTGTATTCATTATTCTTTCATTACCTTTTGTTAGAAATTACAGCCAAATTAACTATCTTGCATGGCTAAGAACAACAACTCAAAGCGAAACGAAAGAAAATACAAGGCCGAGAGCGTACTATTCTAATACACTCGAGACTAAAATGATTCATTCTAAAGCGTATCAAGCCTAAGGCGGGGGAAAAATCTCAGCTCAAATCAGGTGATACCCCCCTGTTACAAGTTATCACCTCAGCCAAATTTTTATTGTTTCAAGGCTAACTCTCAGTTTTTGCTGTATCTTTACCACTTGCATGAATAAAATACAGCGCAATACCCAAACATATTACAGCGCCAATACGACTTGGCGAAAAAGCAATCACATCGTTACCAAGCCAACCAAAATTATCAATTAACATACTCATAAATAATTGACCGAATATTACCGCAACCGTTGCGACTGCGGTGCCAATTCGCTGCACAGCAAACACCATTATCACGATATAGGGTACTCCACACATTGCCCCTAATAATTGCCACTTTGGCACATCCAACAGGGTTAGCGCATGCCTAGGTTCAAAATAAAAGATAAGTAACCCGGTGATCAACGCACCCACCGAAAAGGTTAAAAATGCGCAGCGAAAAACACCTACTTTACTTCCTAATTGGCCATTAATGGCAGCCTGAATACTCAAGGTTGCACCACCAATCACCGCCAGAATTATCATAATTATAGTCATTAGCGTCCCCTAACCTTGTGCCATCAGAATTAATGCAATGACAATAAAAAATAGTGCCATAAGCCGTTTACGGTCAATCTGGCGATGTTGACTACCAAATAAACCATAATGATCTATCAGCAAACTTTTCGCTATTTGTCCCATCAAGATACTGATCATCGTCATAGCAATACCTATCACAGGTGCTGTGAACGTCAATATAACGACATAAACAGGCCCCAACACGCCACCTAACAATGTCCATGATGGTTGTTTGAAAAAAGATGGGCTATTCCGAGGACTAAAAAATAGCATCAACATAAAGGTAAGAGCAGCACCAACACCAAACACACTAAATGTGGCCCATAATTCTCCAACCTCACCACCTAAAGGGCCCAATAAGCCTGCTTCTACAGACAGCCCCATTCCTCCCATAACGACAATTAAAATCAAAATAAACTGCATGCAAATCTCCTATTAATAAGGAATAAATAATAACCTAGAGCTTTAACGCGAAAAATGGGATTATATAAGAAACACTTTTGCAGGATTTGCACAAATGAATGATTTCAGTTCGATCAATATCAGAGCGTTAAAATTTTTTATCGCCGTGTATAAATGTAAAAGCTTTTCTGTTGTTGCTCGACATGAAAATGTATCGCCTTCTATGGTCTCTAGAGTAATTTTGCAACTTGAAGATGCCCTTGGTCAGCAACTTTTTTACCGTAACACAAGAGCAATAATGCCAACCGAAGCGGGCCGAATTTTTCATGATTATGCGCGCTCAATGACCGAGCAACTCAACGAAGTACGTAACGAGCTGCAAGATAGAGCAACTCAACCCAAAGGGTTAATAAGAATTAATGCGCCGGTTTTTTTCGGACAAAAACACATAGCGCCTTGGCTTGGTGAGTTTTTAAATCGCTATCCGAAAATTCAAGTAGAGTTGACTCAAACCGATGATTTTATCGATCCGCATATTGATGCCGCTGACGTGATTTTTCGTATCGGATCTCTTGCAGATTCATCGTTACATGCTAAAACATTAGGACTGCAAACTTATCATTTAGCCGCATCCCCTGCTTATCTGAAAAAATATGGCACACCAAAAGTGCCGGCTGATCTTAGTCAGCATCAGGGCTTAATTTATAGCGGTTCATCGGGGCAAAATCGTTGGTTATTCAAAATTAATTCGTCATGGCAGCAGCAAAGTGTAATACCGACTTTAGTATCTAACAATGCTGAAACGCTGTTTATCGGGGCTTTGAACGACATGGGAATTGTATTATTCCCTGATTGGTTAATTGGTGAAAGCTTAAAAACAGGCGCTCTTGTTTCACTCTTAAGTGAATTTGCGCCAACAATAAAAACAGGACCACAAAACATTACTGCAATTTACCCTAATACACGACAACCACCGTTAAATGTTCGAGTATGTATTGATTACTTTAGTGAAGTTTATGGCAACCCGCCGTACTGGAAATACCAAAATTAAGTATCTACGTTATGCTCTAACGGGTGCAAACAGACCAATAGTGATACCTAAAAAACACACCCGCTCAGCACACAATTGCATGCAGCTAAGTGACGCAGTTACTCACTGATTTTTTGGTGAATAATTTACTCTGAGAGTAGATTTATACACTACAACTAGGGGTATACTGGAAATAGGTTTTCAATTGTGGAAAATAGTATGCTCCCAACAACACACCCTATTTTTTGGCGCGACCCCGAGTTACCATTTGTCGAGCTGCGCCAAGTATTAGATGGCCGCAAAGTCACTTATGCTCCCCACTCCCACCAGCAATGGTCAATTGGCGCAATTTTAGCGGGGCAAAGTGAATTCATTTGTGAAGATCGTCTACATCAAGTAACACATGGTAATTTAGTATTAATGAACCCTGATGAAGTCCACGCCTGTAATCCAAAGCAAAACTCAGCGTGGGCTTATTACATGATGCATATAGATAAAAATTGGTTAGCAGCGTTATTGTTCGAGTCTGGCGTCACAAAGCAACAAAACTGGCAAGGAAGTCGCTTGGATACAGTGCTACTACCACAGCTTTATCAGGACTTTGTTATCTTGTGCCAAAACCTAATGACAAATACGTTTACCGCAGCACAAAAGCGCACGTTGCTAAGTAGTTACTTCGTACAATTATTTACGTACCTTGATTGCGTTGAGCCATTACACGAGCAAACGTTATTACCTGAAAATAAGCTATATCAAGTAGCGAACTACCTGAATGAGCACTGTTTTGAAGACCAATCAATTAACACAATCAGTAAACTTTTTGGCTTTAGCAGCAGTTATTTAGTGCGCGCTTTTAAACGTCATTTTAATATGACTCCGCACGCTTATCGGTTAAATCGTCGTATTCAATTAGGTCAGCAAGCACTAAAACAAGGCCAGCCAATAGCAAGTATCGCTCACAGTGCAGGTTTTAGTGATCAAGCGCATTTTCAGCGGGTCTTTAAACAACGCGTAGCGGCAACTCCCGAGCAATATCGCCGTACTTTATCACTGTAAATTAAAACCACTAAATCAATAATAAAAAGCAGCTGCCAGCCAGTAATAGTGCAAGAATTTTATTCATCACTCGCATTTTAGCTGGGCTTTGAAAATGCTGCCCGAGCCGTATACCTAGCCAAACCCAACAGCCAAGTGATAACCAACAAATAGGTAAATATAAACTTGCAAAAGTAACCAGTTCAAATCCTTGCGCCCCTGGACTATATGCTGCAATGCCTGATAAAGAAGCCAACCACGCTTTAGGGTTAAGCCATTGCATGATCACACCTGTCATAAAGGTAGGGGCATTTTGCTTAGCGTCAGCTGTGAGGCCGCCATCATCGATAAATAATTGATAACTGAGATAAAGTAAAAAAGCGATACCGAGCCACTGTAATACACCAGTGATCCAGGCTAATTGCGCAATGAGATAATGCAAACTAAAACCAATAAACAAAAATAATGCAATGAAACCAAAGGTAGCACCAGTCACAAATATTAAGCCTCTTTTTGCCCCATATCGCGCACTACTACTTAACGAAACAAGGTTAACTGGCCCGGGTGATATAGACGCCGCCAAGGCAAATAGTGCCATTGAGATGATCACTGATAAAGTCATAACGTATACTTAGGTTATTTAAAGTGGCGTTTATTATCTGTTGTTGCAATAAGCCATGTATTGAACAAAATTGACCTTGTTGTAAATAAAATAGCATCTGACAAATTACCCCTGCAAAAACACAGCTGCACTAAAAACAATCGGTGATACACTAGAATTAGTCCATCTTACAAATTAGCGAACCATGAAAGAATGTAATCAATGTGGTAAATGCTGTATTAAATACGGTGGTGGCGATCTGAGCGCCACGCAAGAAGAGATTGATCTATGGGAGATATTTAACCCCGAAATCTTTGAGTTCGTTAAAAATAACCAAATATGGCACGACCCACAATCGGGAGTAAAACTAAGCCAATGCCCTTTTCTTGAAATAGCACCAAAAATAAATCCCCTCGCCGCAAATAAATATACCTGCAGTATTTATTTAGACCGCCCTGAAGATTGCCGCCACTATCCTAGCCTTATCACCGAAATGGTAAGAGACGAATGCGAAATGATTGAAGTAATCGATTTAGATAACTATAAAAAAGCACAAAGAAAACTTGATCTATTAATGCAAGACAGTCGCCCTGGCGGCTATACAGAATAAAACAGAGCTTAGCTTTGAGTGAGCTCCTAGCCATTAGACTAAAGACTTAGCACCCAGTAATTCATTAATGCGTGCCGTATAACTGGCTTTTTTAAAGCAATAAACAACAAATATGAAAATAAGGTATTGATTATTAACAATAGAAATTAACTTTTGAATATTTTCTTCTCTGCTGGCTATACCTGCGCCAAGCTACTTTAATCCGTCATGCTCGACCTTTGCCTAATCGTAATTGATAAACCTCTACTTTATTCTATCGATTCAATATTCATTGCTTTATACAAGCTGTTTTTTTATTTTGAGTTAGCAACAATGTTGCAGGAGAATTCATGACAACCACGCCAAAAGATGACACGTCATCCCAAGCTGAGCAGGTAAGCGATACTCAAACCGTTTCCGATAGCTATAAAAATCTTCATAAACCAAGCTCTGAGTTTGCCAGTCGAGACGATTATCTCGAGCATGAACTGCAAATTATGCAGCCAAAGCGCTGGCGTCCTAACTTGCCTTTTCGGGATTACCGCTTCGAATTTGAAGACACAATTCCCGCGATGGCAGGGACAATTGGTAAAGTTGTTATGGTAGGCGCTATTGCCGCCACCTTTGCCGCACCGCTTGGTTTAAGTGACGCCTTTGTGTTAGAAAACGTACGCTATGAGTTACTCATAGTGGCTATTTTTATCATCTTGTTTTCAGGTTTTATTTTACCCACTGCTAACTTAGCGGGAACCCACGGACCACTCATTCCATTAATTCCCATTGTTGTTGCAGCAGGCGGACACCCAATGGCATTCGGGCTACTCATTGGCGCCTTAGGGTTACTGCTTGCCATCAGTAAAGGCGGCAGTTTGTTGGCACGACTAACCAGTAAAGGGGTGTGCGGCGGATTATTACTTTACTTAGGATTCATAGGCACTATATCGCAAGTAAAGAAACTGTTTGCATGGGCTGAACAAATTCAAATGACCCACATTGCCTTCATCGTTATTTTGGCCACTATTTTACTGTACGCGCTACTCGAACATTTTAAAAAACGTTGGTTAGCTGTGCCGCTCAGCTGCCTTATTGGTGGTCTAACGGCCTTTGCCTTAGGTGCGCCGTTTGAATTTAAAACCGCCCCCGGGTTACCAAATATGAACCCTATGTATTGGTGGGGTGAAAACACCGGTTGGATGTTAGGTTTGCCGACTCTTGAAAGCTTTGTAGTCGTATTGCCCTTTGCCATACTGGCAGTGGCCATGTGGTCGCCAGACTTTTTAGGCCATCAAGTATTCCAAAAGATCAGCTACCCAAAACGCACTGAAAAAGTGCAAATGAACATTGACGATACTATGCTCAGTGCATCAGTTAGGCAAACCTTTGGCTCTATTTTAGGTGGGTCTAACTTCACCTCATCATGGGGCACGTATATTGTGCCTGCCGCGATTGCTAAGCGCCCTATTCCAGCGGGTGCAATTTTAACCGCACTTTTTTGTGTAATTGCAGGTATATGGGGTTATCCAATGGATCTCGCCATTTGGCAACCGGTACTGTGTGTGGCGTTAATAGTGGGTGTATTTATCCCACTGCTTGAGGCGGGTATGGAAATGACTCGCGAAGGTAAAACCACGCAATCAGCAGCTATTGTGGTATTTGCTTCAACGTTAGTAAACCCAGCGTTTGGCTGGTCACTGACCATGCTGCTCGATAACTTAGGCTTAATTGGCTGTAAAGAGCGCAGCTCTGAGCTTACCCATATGAGTCGCTGGATCATTCCGCTGTTTATGTTTGTATTATTGACCAGTGTTATGGCCATGGTGGGCATGCTGCCAGGTATTCCAGCGTTGCTAGAAAACTTTAGACACTAATACAAAAAGGGGGGAAGCCAGTACAGCGCTCCCCCCTTTTTAATAACCGTGACTTCGTTTTATTCGTCTTGCAACGCCATAGCAGCAAGTTTCATGGTACTTGCAAATGATTCTGCGCCTGCGATAAACAAGCCATTGTGGCAAAACATTGCGTCATCAATGCCCGTTTGCGCTTGAAATGCAGCATCTGATAAACCAGCCCATGCTTTTGGTAGTGACTTCCTGTCTTCAAATGAACCCGGTTCAACAGGCACCGTTTGCAAAATCCATTTGCCTGAATGCGATGGATAAACCATGTATAACGCTTCTTGCGATAAAGCATGCACTGTTTTTTTCCACGGCGTGTATTGCTCTAATACAATCACTCTTGCATCATCTGCGTTATCAATCGCTTTAGCGACGATTGCTTTAGCATTAATGCCGCCACTGGCTGCTGCAATAAAACGTGTTAAAACACGCGATGCAAATTCAACCGCCTCATCAAAACAACGATCAAAGTCACTTTCCTCTTGCCATGTTGGGTTAAACATTGAAATTGTTTGGCTAAGACTAATCCCTTTCGATACACCTTCAACATGACCGCAATCAATCGCATCAATGGTCGATACCAAACCAGCATCAACTGCATTCGCAACATCTTGGTCACCCTGACACAGCTCTAAACCATATTTTTGCCAAATTAAACCAAATGATGAGTATGGGATGCCATTTTCACGCTCACCGGCACCGCCACGTTGGTGATGATCAAAACGTCCAGCAGCTGGGTCATATTCGCCGCCAACATCAATCACTATGTCAGCTTGCGCGATTAATTCTAAATCACGAGTACGTATAAGTTTAAAAGTAGGAAGAATATGCCTAAGTGCGGCGATACTAAACACATCATCCGCATGAAAATTACCGTTATGAGTTGCTACTGTTATATCATTCATTTATTTAATATCATTTTAGAAAGGAGTAAGAAGACGGCGAAATTTAAACTGATCCGTTAGCACAAAATAGATAAGTCAAAATTACAAGCACAACAGTATACGCTATCGGCGAGCAGCCCACAAAAACAGTGAACCACTTTGTGGTAATTAATCGTCTAGAGGAAGATAAGCGACAGTAATAACAAAGCAACAGTAGATTGATGGTAAAAACATAACCAATCCATACATGAACTGTCTTCTGTAAAACTTTCTCCTCGAGCGATACCTCAGTCTTTACTAAATAAAATTGCCGAACCCACAGCCATTAAACTAAGTATATTATTTAAAGAGCAAGTTAAATAATATTGTTGCCTTGCTCAGGATCGCGAGAGCGCTCAGCTTGTTCACGAATTTCATCAGCATCACTGCTCACATCATCAATACCAGCATCCAGATGCGCAATCGGTTTGACTTTTTGATCTTGCGTAGTGGGTTGTTCCGGAGTCTTTTGTGCTTGCTCACTTGGTGCATTTAAAATAATCCGTTCACGAGCATCATCAGGCATACTAATACCATGCGCGTCAAAGCTATTAACCATTTCACGCATCAATTGCGACGCTACCTTAACTGGGCTGTTTTGCTCACTATTAACCCAAAAGTAAATACTGAGATTGATAGTGGCTGAGCCTAATTCATCAAGTAACACCTGTGGGGCCGGATCTTTTAGCACAGCAGCTTGTTTATCCATTAAACTCAGCGCTAACTGCTGAGTGTTACGTATATCGTTATCGTAACCTATGCCTATTTTATAGTGACCGCGCATTTTCGGATTAGCAGTAAGGTTTTTAATCACATTTTTATAAACAGTCGCATTAGGTATTTGAATATGATTACCATCAAAATCAACTAATGTGGTCGCCCGCGCAGTGACCTTTTTTACTACCCCTAAGCAGCCATCGACTTCAATAACATCATCAATACGAAAAGGACGTTGCACACTTAATAGCATGCTCGATATAAAGTTCTCTGCAATATCACGAAATGCAAAACCTAAGATTAGCCCTACTAATCCAGTACCGCTCATTATCGCAACGGCAAATTCACTTAAGCCTGCTAAGCGTAAAAATAGATAAACTCCAAACAAAATGATCACAGTACTAATAAAGCGACGAGCAACAACATGCAATAACCGCCTTTCACTTACATAGCCAATAGGTTTCACTAATAAATAAGACACAGGCTTTGCTAAAAAATAGCACACGATTATTGCTGCTATACCTAAAGTGAGAGCGGGTAACATTTGCCAAGCACTTTGTAAAAAATGCGCAATTTGTGAGTTTATACCTTGCCAAGATACTGGCGCTAAAGGATCCGCGTTGGTACTCGTTGTTTGTATTTTTAATGCGCTAATAATTTGATTATTAATACTATTCATTATTTCCATATGTAACTCATGCGCTCTTTATTGATAAAACCATTAATTCTGTAGAAGCAAATTAAACGCCAACTTAAGCTGGCAAGCACCTTGCACCTTAACTTCTAATAAATAGTGACTAATAACCATCAGCAAGGAATAAAATATGGCACATAAACCACGTGGCTACACAGCAGATAAACCAACCGAGATCCCCTTGCTGGGCTGGTGGGATATCAGCAAGCGGGTATACCAAAGTATGTCGCAAGATAACTTATCCTTTGTTGCCGCTGGTGTCGCTTTTTACGCATTACTCGCTATTTTTCCAGCACTGGCAGCCTGTGTTTCGCTGTATGCTTATTTCGCCTCTACGGCGGATGTTAGTGAACAGATTAGTAAGTTTATTACTTTATTGCCACCGAGCAGCCGAGAAATCGTTCTACAACAGGTATCTGAAGTAACCCAACAATCACAAAAAGTGTTAAGTGTTAGTGCAATAAGCACGTTGTTATTAACCACATGGAGTAGCAGTAAGGGCTGCCAAGCACTGATCACAGCCTGCAATATTACCTACCATGAGCAAACCAAAAGGCAGTTTTTCAAAGCGCTTTTAGTGCGCTTTCTATTCTCTATTGGCGCTATATTGGTCGCCGTAATCGCATTATTAATAATTGGTATATTGCCTATCGCACTCAATATTGTTGGTCTAGAAAACAGTATCGATACGGTGATCAAATTACTCACTTGGCTGTTACTAGCAGCGACTTTTCATTTTGCTTTAGCTTTTGTATATCGTTATGCACCCCATAGAAAAGCGGCAAAGTGGCGTTGGGTTACAACTGGTTCAGTAATGGCTACTGGGCTTTGGATCATCGCATCATTAGGGTTTTCATATTATGTGTCACAGTTTGCTTCATACAATGAGACCTATGGTTCGTTAGGCGGGGTTGTGATCATGTTGATGTGGTTGTATATCAGCGCCTATATTATTATTTTTGGCGCTGCGATTAATGCCAGCACCGAACAACAAACCATGGTTGATAGCACCGTGGGACCAGCACATCAGTCTGGCAATCGCGGGGCTTTTGTAGCGGATAACCTAACGAAAAAACAAAAATCAGAACGTTCTGTTAAAACGAATGAATAGTGCTATTTTTACCCATGGTTGTTTAATTTTATTGTGTTTAAATAATACCATACAAGATTCGGAGCAAAGCAATGAAAGTAATAAAGCAACTCAATAGCCATGCAACCCAAGATGGTGATGGCGTAAATATTAGCCGGATACCAGGCTTTGATGGTAAGCATTTAGATCCTTTTTTAATGATCGACGAATTAAAATCCGACGATCACAGTGACTTTATGGGTGGGTTTCCTGCCCACCCGCATCGTGGTATCGAAACCTTTACCTACATTATTAAAGGCGGCTTTGAACACCAAGATCAAATGGGCAATAAAAAAGCTATTCGCGCAGGTGATGTGCAATGGATGAGTACCGGCTTTGGCGTTATCCATAGCGAAATGCCACTTGCCGATGCGATTGAGGGGATGCATGGCTTTCAAATTTGGCTCAATATGCCAAGCACTGAAAAGCTCAGAGCACCGAAATATCAAGATACTACTGAGCACCCTGCACCTGAACATAAAAATAGTCAAGGTGTTGAACTAAAAGCACTGGCTGGCAATTGGCAATTTGACCAGCAAACTCAGGTTTCAAGCCTACAAGAACTAGCAGCCAATGGCATGCTAGCAGATGTAACATTACCTGTAGGCACTGAGTTTGCTCATCCACCACTGACACAAAGCAAGGTGATGATTTATATTCATACCGGCTCAATCAACACCGAACAAGGTGGTCCAGTAATGGCTGGCAGCCTACTTATTTTAGAGCCCGGTAGTGATATTAAATTTAGCTCGCAAAGCGGCGCTGGGGTACTTATTTTAGCCGGTGATCCGCTTAATGAACCTATTGCTCACATGGGCCCGTTTGTGATGAATACGCAAGATCAATTACGAGAAGCAATTAGTGATTACCAAAGCGGTAAATTTGGTAGCTTTTAAAACACGATATAGGAGTCAATTATGGGATTACTAGTCAACGGTAAATGGCAAGATAAATGGTACGACACCGATAAAAGCGATGGTGAGTTTAAACGCGAGTCTGCACAATTACGTAACTGGGTAACCAAAGATGGCAGCGCAGGCCCAACTGGTGAGGCGGGCTTTAAGGCACAGAAAGGCCGTTATCATTTATATGTTTCATTAGCCTGCCCATGGGCGCACCGCACCTTGATTTTTAGAAAATTAAAAGGCCTTGAAGACTATATTGATGTCTCTGTGGTTAGCCCAGATATGTTAGATAATGGTTGGACGTTTGATAAAAACAACCACAGCACTGGAGATGCACTTTTTGATAAGCAATTTATGCATCAAATATACACCGAAAATAAAGCAGATTATTCCGGAAGAGTAACTGTGCCTGTGCTTTGGGATAAACAGCAAAATAAAATAGTCAGTAATGAATCTGCTGAAATCATTCGCATGTTTAACAGCGCCTTCAATGATTTAACTGGCAATAAACTAGACTTTTACCCAAATAACTTGCACGCTGAAATCGATGCAATTAATGAGCTGGTGTACAACAACATTAATAATGGCGTGTATCGTACTGGGTTTGCGACCACTCAAAAAGCCTATGAAGAAGCATTTAATGACTTATTCACTGCATTAGACAAAGTCGAAAGTATTTTACTCAAGCAGCGCTATTTAGTGGGCAACACCCTAACCGAAGCAGATTGGCGATTATTCACCACTCTAATACGCTTTGACAGTGTGTATGTTGGGCATTTTAAATGTAATCTGCGTACTATCGAAAATTACCCGGCACTGAGTGAATACTTACGTGAGCTTTATCAAGTTGCTGGCGTTAAAGAAACCGTTGATTTTTATCATATCAAACGACATTATTATTTTAGTCATACCATGATCAACCCAACGCAAATCGTCCCTAAAGGGCCCAATATTGATTACGCTCGCGAGCATAATCGCGGTTAACCAATTTATACTACCCCTGCAAAATGGCAGGGGTAGTATAGGCCTTTTTATAACCACCACAAATCACAATAATGCCTTTTAAAGCTTTGATCACCACTGTATTGTATTGATAATATAACCAAAATAACTTTTTTCACCGACCAGATTTACTCTTTTATTCTTGAGCGTTAATAATTCAGCTTTATCTAAATACCATCTTATTGAATGTGTTTCTTCACTTGCTAAATCGGAAAACTTTAATTCTACGCAGTGCGGCTCATAGTCACTACTACATGTTGTTGCCTCAACTAATAAATATTCTTGCGACCAATACTCAGCCAATTGATAATTTGCCCATAACTGTATTGGGATATTAATGAATGTCCAAAAGTAAAAGTAAATAAACACTGGACTAAAAAGCAGCGTAAAATACTTAACTAAACGTCCCTCAGCAATAAAATGCTCATCTAAGCTTTCCTTCACTTGAGCAAAATTCTTATACTGACTAAAAAGGTAACCAATCGTCAGCACTGTCAGCGAGGGTAAAACCCATTGTAAAATAAAATTGTAATTAGCATTAGGGATAAATGCGGGATCCACACTTTCATACCAGATGAAAAAACCGCAAGGCATAAAACAGGTAATCAATAATATTAAAATAATCCAAAAAAGCTGAGGTTTTGCCATAGAAATTTAAAATCCTTATAAATTATGACCTGAGATAGCGTAACAAATGCCTATTATACAAACTGTTGCAGTTATAGTTTAATACTCTCAATATTAATATATTTATTATTTGAACAAACTCTTTAAATTTTTACTATAGGTACGGCTGACTTTAAGTGTTTTACCACTTTGTAATACAGCCGTGTATTCAGAGTTTCTAAGTGGGTTAAGTTGCTTTATATGGCTTAAATTTACAATCGTTGATTTATGTATTCGCAGGAAATCTTCAGGCAAGGTGTTTTTTTCAAGCTCTTTTAAACGCGCCCGCATTACGTGTGTTTCAGCAGGTGTGTGTACACACATATAATCCCCCGCCGCATCAATCCATAAAATATCTTTAAACGGAATAATTTGAATTGGGTTTTTAGCATCTTGAATAACTAAATTCTCAGCTTCAAACTTATAGTCAGAATTACCCGCCACTTCAAGTGGTTGCGATTCATTGATCACCAGCGATTGGTGCACTTCAATAAGTTCGGTTTTTCTGTTTAGCTTTTCTGTTTTAATAACTCTTTCAATGGCTTCTGCAAGGCGAGCTAACTTAACGGGCTTAAGTAAATAATCCAGCGCCCTCACCTCAAAAGCTTTAACAGCATGTTGATGAAATGCCGTAACAAAGATAACCGCAGGGCAGCTCTCTGGTTGAAAATGTTTAATTAATTCAAAACCTGACTTTGTTGGCATTTCTATATCTAGAAACACTAAATCTACATCATATTCGTTAAGTACTTTAATTGCTTCATCAACACTTTGTGCACTGCCAATCACTTCAATTTCAGCAAAGGCTTCTAAGCGAATACGCAAACCTTCAATAGCACTGTATTCGTCATCAACGAGTAACGTTTTTAATTGAATCATGATTGCAAACCATTAATTGGAAGAGAGATACAAAACCACGCACCACCGGTAGTCGCATTGCCTTTTTCAATTCGGTGACTATTACCATATATTAATTTTAAGCGTTGCTCACAATTAGCCAAGCCGATGCCTCTTTTGGTTTTTTTATTATCATCAAAGCCTTTACCAGTATCAGCAACTTTAATGAGCAATGCGGATTTTGTTTTTTCAACATTAATTGTGATCACCATTTTTTGATCTGCTCGCATACCATGTTTTAACGCGTTTTCTACCAATGGTTGAATTAATAAAGAAGGTATTAATAAATCATTGCATGGTTCATCAACGCTAATATTAACCTCTAGCTTGTCAGCAAATCGGCATTGTTCAATATCTAGGTAGGTTCTTAACATTGCGATTTCTTCTTTGATAGCTACTTTTTCAAGTGGGTCGGTATATAAACTATGGCGCAATAAGTCACATAGTTTTTCAAGCATGTTTACTGCCTGCAAGCTTTCTTTTTTCAATATTAACGTGCAAATGGCGTTAATACTATTGAACATAAAATGCGGGTTAAGCTGATATCGAAGCATTTTTAGCTGTGACTCTTTGGCTAAATGGGTTGCTTCTGCGGCCTTTTGAGTTTGCTCAAGATTATCTAAATAAATTTTGATCCCGTAATAAAAGGCAGTCCATGTTGAAAGCATGGTTAACGAGGCTGACGTCCATGTACCAAAGTCAAACCATGACATTGAAAGCCACCAGTTACCATATAACCACTGCAAGGAAATCCATTTAATTTGCGTCCAGAGTAATGTTGCAATTAGAAGCAGCATAATACGTAACGCGACTTTAACTTTGAGCTCTTGCTGGCTAAAACAGTTGTAAAATCGTCTTAACGCTAAAGTGATCAAAAAGCCACATGCTACATCAATAATTAAATGCGGTATATGTATTGTCCATGGCTCATCGCTTGGTATTTTTATCATTAATTCGGTCAGCATTGCATAGACAATCCAACCACAACTTTGGAATAACCAGAACAACTGACTTCTAGGGTTATTACTATTCACATTATTAAATCCAATGTTATAGACCGTTGATTAATAATAATTAATCAACGGTCTTAGGGTATTACTTTGCGCACGTTAATGATAATGAGTCATTACTCGGTTTTATAGTTAACGCCACATCCGCAATTGCTAAACTTAAATTTTGACTAGTAATGCGCAGCGCATCTGTTATTTTTTGCTCAGCAAGTCCGCTATCATCACAGTGCAGAGGGATTGCTAGAGTATGCCAACTTTTGTCTGTCATTAATTGTGAAAACGATGAAAAATCAATATTCCTTAAGCAATGATTTTCTCTACACATGACTTGCAAGTTTGCTCCTTGTTCAGGAGCTTTATCTATGCGCATCTTTAATTCAAGGTAACCTGCACTAAATTTACTATCTAGCTGTTTAGGCTCTAGGTAACTCAAGCTAACAGCGGCTTGTGCGCGCCAATTAAAGCCACGGCCATCTTCTTGATAAGATAAATTGACTGATTGCATAAGTAAACTTTGTTTATCGCCACTGGTTGCTGATGCACCGCTGGCTAACACCTTTTCTGTGCTTGTATCTGCCAGTTGCCAAGTCATATTTTTGGCTAAGTTTCTTACAAACAGGGGATGTGAGTCACTATTAACAATTTTTTTAGGGCTGGTTTTCTCACTCAAAACAGGCACATTTATCTTGTCCTGATAAGTTAAGCCATAGCCATAAGCAAATAATGGATCATAGTCAGCATCGTTTAAGTTTAACGTAAATTGGTCATCATATTTAGGCCATGAAAAACTCAACTTACCGCTGAAATCAAACTGGGCTTTACCTTCGCTATTAGTTAATAGTACATCTGCAACGCCCTCACCTTCAGAGCCTGGTAGCCAAGCAGCAACAAAGGCATCCGATGCATTGAACTCTTTATTAACCCACAACGGGCGGCCGCTTAAGAATACCGTTACTACAGGAATATTATCAGCTTTAAGCTGCTTTAATAACGCAAGCGCATGTTTAGTTTCATGCTGAAACTCAAGCATCTCGATGTCACCAAACCATTCTGCATAAGGTTCTTCACCGATCACCACGATGGCTACATCTGGCTTGCTAGTATACTCACCAGACTCGCTCAAAGTGATCTCACCACCCGCTTTTGTTACTTGCGACTGTAAACCCGCATAAATAGAGGTCGCATTTGGAAAGTCACTATTGGTATTGTCTGTGCCCTGCCAAGAAACGCTCCAGCCACCCGCTTGCATATTAATTGCATTCGCGCCTTTGCCGGCAACTAAGATGCGGCTACTCGCTTTGATTGGCAGCACGTTTTCGTTGTTTTTTAATAGAACGAGTGACTTACGAACCGCTTCTCTTGCCAAAATGCGATGCTCATTAGCACCTAACCACTGCGGGTGTTGTGATTCAGGTCGCGCTGATGGTTTGCTCTTCGAAAATACCCCCCAACGGATTTTAGCCCTTAAAAAGCGCCTAACGGCATCGTTAATTCTTGATTCTGCGATTACACCGTCTTTCACTTGCTTAACAGTATTATGATAAAACGCTTCAAAATGCTCTGGCACCATGATCACATCAACGCCCGCGTTAATTGCTTGCGCACATTGCTCTAAATCGCAGCCTTCTACAAACTTGTGAGCATTCCAATCACTGACTACAAACCCATCAAAACCAATTTGGTTTTTAAGTACATCCGTTAATAAATGTTTATCGCCATGTACACGTTTGCCATTCCAACTATTAAACGATGCCATCACTGATTGCACACCTTCATTAATAGCCGAAAAATAACCTGCGCTGTGAATATCTCTTAATCCTTTTTCATCGATAAGCGTATTTCCGCGATCAACGCCTCGCTCTGTACCACCATCGCCCACAAAATGTTTTGCGGTTGCAATACGGTTACTGCCTTTTAAAAAGTCAGCCCCTATATCACCTTGAATACCTGTCACCATACTACCCGCATACAGCCTAACTAATTCAGGGTCTTCTGAGTAACTTTCATAGGTTCTGCCCCAGCGATCATCTCTGACTACAGCGACAGTAGGAGCAAAACTCCATTCAATCCCAGTGGCAGACACTTCTTTTGCTGTTGCTTGGCCTATGCGCTTAATTAAGTCGGCATCGTGCGCAGCTCCTAAGCCAATATTGTGCGGAAATAATGTAGCGCCATACACATTGCTATGTCCATGCATGGCATCAGTACCCCAAATAGTCGGTATTGCAATACCGTCTTTCGTTGAGTCCATTGATGCTAGGTACATTTCATCGGCATATTTTAGCCATGTCGCCTGATCAGCGCGTTTGTCGCCATAGGGCGCAGTATTACCGCCATTGAGGTATGAACCAAACCCATATTTGCGCATTTGTTCAACACTTAAATAACCAATTTCGGGCTGAATCATTTGCGCCACTTTTTGCTCTATGGTCATCTTTGCCAGTAGTTGTTCAATTTGCGCTTCTACAGCGGGATCGCGTTTAAGTTTAGTGTTTACATAAGGCCAGTTGACTTGCTCACGCTCTGCACTGAATGAATATTGACAAGTAAGCGCCCCAACTACGGGCAATAAGCAAAATAATAATTTAGAATATTTGATTTGAGACATTAAAAACCTTCGAGATTAAATTCTATTTATAGATACAAACTTCTTAATTTTATTGGGGAATGTACTCAATAAAATCATAGTACGCCCACGAAGGGCTGCCGTAGTATTGACCTGGGAAGTAATAGCCTTCGGTTGAGTTATCACCATTCCATTGGTTAATCATTATTTTTGTATTATCCATCGGCCATGCATACGCGGGAATTTCATTTTCAGCTAAATGACCATCGCCATTGTCTTTGTAGAGCACTCTTAATGTTTGCTCATTTCCTTGAGCGTCGTATAGGTACCAACGAATCGAGTTGCTAGACCAATCAAAGCCAATAGTTAATAAGTTCTCTCTGTAATCAAGCCCAAACTGACTTAAGTCGATGTCCTTTTCCCAGCTTTGATAAGTGCCACCTTGCGGCTGATAAATCACATTGGTATGAACAACGTTCCCAAGGGAGGGTAAAAGCTCAATATCTATCTCTTGCCATGCTCTGCCGGGTGAATCCCACCACGATGTGTAAGTAAAAATGGAAGACACAGTGCCTTGCGTATTCCCTGACTTAACACTGCCTTGCACCTTGCCAAAGCCATAGAAATTATTACTTTGCAGCTCAGCACATGCGCCTTGTGATAATGAAAGCGTGATCCCCTGTTGGCTTGGGTTAATCATTGCAGGGGAAAATTCACAGCCAAAAGGCGAGCCATTGTCGCCACTTCGCGCATTCCAAATGGCATTATCGTAACCCCATGAAAAATTATCTTTAAAATAATTGGCATATGTAAAAGGTGAGATAAACACACAACCTGCAACTAACGAGCTAATAAGCTTAGTTTTCATTATTGATCCTTATTTAAATTGTACACCTCCCACAGTGGTATATTGACTGTGGGAAGTTTAATTGTGGTTAGGTTATCTAGAATGAAAAACCAGCTCTTACACCGTAATACCTTGGCATGCCAAAGCTGCCTTTTGGAATTCCTTTGCTAGTATTATTCCAATATTGAATAGTTTCATCAGAGGCATTATTAACGAATACTTCTGCGTACCAGCTTTGTCCTTGCGGCTCATATTTAATTGACGCGTTATAAACTGCAAATGCATCTCGGCTATCGTCAATGTATTTTGTCGCCTCGTCCGACACGCTAAAGTCCATATCATCTAAGTGTTTATCAACATTCCATACTGTTGAGTACGATTCATCTTTCCAGCTCGCATTAAGCCAACTATGGATAAAACCATATTCACCTAAATCAAATGTATGTGTGTAGCTGATGTTCGCCGTGAACTTAGGCGTCATCGCTAGGTTATTGCCTTTAAGATTGGTTGATAGCAGTGTATTTTCAGGATTTTTTGATTCCTCATAAGAAATATCAAAAAGATACTCAGCATCGTAATCCCACTTAGTATTCCAATCGTCCGTCACTTTGGCATCGGTCCAGGTTACATAACCGGTGATACGCCCGCTTGGATATGGCTTCCAATCAAACTCAAGCTCAATACCTTTGATTGTTGAACTAGGAACATTTTGTGTGTAATAAGCAATCACAGGCTTGTTTTGAAAATCAAGTACAGGCTCGCCATTGCTATCTAAAACGGGAGAGCCATCTTCATCTTCTACCACAGATAAACGTTCTACGTTACCGATTGAGCCCACTGATGCGTATTGCATGTCGGTGTAATCTGTGTAGAAAAACGCGGCTTTTAAGTTTAATGAATTATCAAAAAAGCTCGATTTAGCGCCAAGCTCCCATGTAAGTACTTCTTCTGGGTCGAACTTAGTTTCAAAGCGTGTTACGTCGCCGGTTCTATCATTTACGACTTCATATACATCACCAATTCCGCCGGCTTTAAAACCACTGGCAAGATAGGTATAAACCATCGTTTCAGGTGAAATGTCGTAGTCTAAACCAACACGAAAGTCATGATGCTGCCAACTTCCTTTATTATCGTTTGCAAAGTATGACGCATAAATTGAAGGATCTTCGTAGTAATCAACTGGTAAGTTATTTAGATCTGTTCTATTTAACCAACCAACAGCGCAACCATCGGCATTAGAGCAGCGGTATGTTTTGCCTCCTTTATCTTCTTTCGTTTCATCACTAAAACGATAACCAAGTGTTAGATGTAATTTTTCAGTTAAATTGTATGTACCTTGGCCAAACAAAGCGAATGCGTCTGTAGAGCGATCAGGTTGATCCCAAAAGGCTTTATCGTCCATTGGGTTATCGTAATAACCCAAGGTCGTGGTTTTTTCGTGGAAATAGTTAGCACCAACAATCCAAATAAAATCGCCGTATTCGTCAGATTGTAATTGCACTTCTGTAGAAAAAGATTCAGCACCAGTGCCATCTAAAAAGTACGTTGCCCCATCCCAAGGATCGAGGCCGACTTCGCTATCTTGTGCTGAAGAGCGTTCCATATCCTCATAGCCAAGTAGCCACACAAGCGAATATTCATCATTTATATCGTAGTTAAGGGTATTTCTAAGATAGGTGATATCTAAATTAAGCTTACCAGGCACATTCACAACAGCTTGATATGTATTATCACTGGGTAAAAAGTTTGTGCAATCGCCGCCCAGCTCTTCACTTCTACCGCGAATTTTATCGCAGTTAACTAAATCGAGATTGTTATTGCTGTTATTAACGTACTTTTGAAAAACGGTATGATTTGAAAAGCCACCATCTAACGGCTCCCAAAGCGTACTAATTCTAAAAGAGTATTCATCAGCGTTGTTATAAAAGTCGTCTTTTTCTGCGGGGGTTAATTGGCGAACTTTTTGCGCCTCTGGATTTGTGCCTGCGCCATCTATCCACCAGTTTTCTCGCTGCGTGACTGTTTGACCAATACCTTGATAAGAATCCTCTGAGATAACAGGAGCATTGAGTATATCGTCGCTTAATCGTCTTGAGTCGTATTGGTTAGGATCGTAGTAACCCTCAAGGTAAGAATCTCGTTTTAATCCTTTGCCAGAAAACCGTACTGCAAATTCGTCATTAATTGGAATATTAATTACGCCATCAATATTTTTGCTGTTGTATTTTCCTGCTTCAACGTTCACATTGCCATATAAATGAGTGAATTCAGGCTTTGCTGAAATAACATTAATGCTACCAACTGTAGAGTTTCGACCAAATAATGTGCCTTGTGGCCCCCTTAATGCCTCAACTCGTTCAATGTCATACATCAGAGCTAGCGCTCCTTGCATTCTTGGCGAATAAATACCGTCAAGGTGAACGCCAACAGCAGGGTCGCCAAGCTCAGTAATATTGGTAGAGCGTACGCCACGCATCGAGATAACAGGTGCTGATTGATCCGTCGCTGTGGAGATATCTAACCCTGGCACTAGATTAGCAATATCTTTAACACTATTTACGCCATTTTGCCTGAGCTCAGCCTCCGTTAATGCTGTAATAGCAACAGGGGTTTCCATTAACTTTGTTTTACGTTTGGTTGCTGTTACAGAGATAACCTCTAAGGAGGTACTTTGTTTTTGCGCAGTGTTGCTTTCATTCGTATTCGTTGGATTATTCGTAGCAGCTTGTTGGGCATGTAACGGGAATGAGCAAGCCAATGCTACGGCAATTGATAATGCTTTTTTATTTATTGTGTGCATATTCGACCTTTTGATGTGTGTGTAAAACGTTAAGGTTTGTTACTTTTATTTAACAGTCTCATAGTATCCATAGGGTCTTTTTTGATTACTAGTCAAATACGCTAAGGCGAGTTAGATATAATACAAGCCGAAATTAAATCTTGGACAATAAATAAACTGACTCCTTGATTTAGTATCGACAGTCAAAAAACTTAAAAAATTATTGCATGAAAGTAAAACTGACCACCGATGCCATAAACACAAAGAAAGCGGATATAATCAGTGTGCGATGAAAAATACCATGGCATAACTTTATATACCCAAAAACGCAGGTCAATACATTAGGTAAGTTATCAAGGCTCACTCATTGTCACCTGCTAAGGCGTGATTAAAGCCGTGCTTAACATGCTAAGCTCGATATAAAATACGTGGCTTTAAACACTGCCCCTATATTATTAACCAATCGTTTTATACACATCAATATTACTGTGAGTAAGTAGAGCACCAGCCTGTTCACCAAACGTTTTAAAATGTGGCGCTAACTTATGCTCTTCAAAGTGCTCATTTGTAGCCCATTGTTCAGTTACAATGTAATCGGTTTGCGTGTCATTATTTTTCACAGCCAGCTCGTAGCGTAAACACCCTACTTCTTTGCGCGATAACTTTTGTAAGTTATCAAGTGCACTAAGTAACGTAGCTGCATCAGCGTTTTTACATGACAGCATTGCTATAACGGTTAACATAGTTATTCCTTTGCATTAAAAAGTGCAGACTCACTGCACTTTATATTGAACACGCTTAAAACGTGTCTTGATCCCACTGCGGTGCAAAACTTGGGGTTGCTTGACGGTCGCCGCAATCGAGAGCATCAATACGCGCAATGTCTTCTTCATCAAGTTTTACGGCTTTATCATTAAAGTTATCTTCAAGATTTTTACGCTTAGTTGATGACGGAATGGTCGTCATACCCTTGGCGTTTACCCATGCAATAACCACTTGTGCAGGGCTTGCATCATGCTTCTTAGCAATATCAATAATGGTATGATCGTTTAACACTTTACCTACCACAAATGGCATATAGGCGGTGACATGAATGTCATGCTGCTGACAAAAAGCACGTAACTTGGTATTGGTTAAATAAGGGTGTACTTCTATTTGGTTGGTGAATATTTCACGTGAGTCCAGTGTTTGCATGGCTTCTTTTAAATTCGCAATAGTGAAGTTCGATACACCAATATGCTTAGTTAATCCAAGCTGCTTTGCCGTTAATAACTCAGTTAAATACTCGCTCATTGGTTCATCGTTTGATGGCGCAGGCCAATGGATCAACAATAAATCGACAGAATCGAGTTGCAGCTTGTTAAGAGACTCTTTCACACTGGCGATAAAATCGCTTTTATTCAGTTTGTTATTCCACACTTTGGTGGTAATAAATAGCTCGTCTCTAGGGATATTGCTGTCTTTTATCGCTTGGCCAACTTGCTCTTCATTGCCATAAATCTGTGCGGTATCAATATGGCGAAAGCCAACTTCTAATGCCATTTTTACAGATTCATAGGCTGTTTTTCCTTCTAAGCGGAATGTCCCCATGCCTAAGTCTGGCATTTCAATTACACGTTGTGTCATAACTTTATCCTTATAAAAATAATCGGTTTAAATACAAACTTATTAGATTTCTAACCTAAGTTTTTCGAAATACACCTGTTACTTTGTTCATTTAAAATTTTTGACCTCGTAAAAGGTATGAGGCCATTAACCTTAGTTTCAAGGGCTAGAGCCTGTTTATCTTTCACAGTTACTTTTACATCCATATGTTTGGTTTTTAGATAAGGCAGTATTAATGTAGCTAGAGAGCCAGAATAAAATGCGGAAGTTTTACTTAATTTTTTACTTAACCCATCAGATTACAAACCTAGCATGGTGATTAAATAGCTTGTAAATTAAACAATCTTCAACCAGAGAGGTTAACCGGCCCTAGAACCTAATAATTATATTTATAAATGGCTGCTTTAAAAAAATTGAAAGTGCATCTCTCAAGGCCGCTATTTTCAACACTGTTAGCGCTGAAAGTAGTGGCTCAAAGTCGATTTATTCTACTGCGCTCTAGTTACTTATCTCTATGTTTTTGTAACATTTTCATTTCACTGTAGCTGCTGTGTTCCATCATTTGATCCATCATCACTTGCATCATTCTCAGCTGACCTTCCATTTTATTGATACGTTCATCGCCCTCAGTTTCTGACTCTGAATCATCACCACTTTCATTTAGGTCGTTTATCATCCGCATATTTGCACGCATTGAGTTCATATGTTGTTCCATTAGCTGCTCACGCTTTTGTGGATTATTTTCGTTTTCGATCTGTTGCATTAGCGAAAACATTTGCCGCATTTTTGGTTCCATATGCGATGTTTCTTTATCATGCATCATCTTGCCCATCATCATATGGTGTTCACCTTCGCGTTCATCTTCTTGGGCAACTGCTGTAACAGCAAAAACAGCGGTTATAACCCCCACGATTAGATATCCTTTCATAACGAACTCCTTTTCACAGTCAGTTCATCATGAATAGCATGCGTACCTTCAGCACCTTTGGCAATTAACATTGCTGAGTCAATTTGGCTTTGGCTATCAACAATACCAATTAAACGCACATCGCCTTTATTCGTAATGACTTCGATATTAAATGCTCTGAGAATAGGATCATTCATTAAAGCCATTTTAACGTTTGTAGTTACATCGATATCTAAAACATTGTTAGCCACCGTACTTTTTGGCGGCTTTTCCGCAGCAATTTCTGGGGATTTATAGCAACCAGTTAATTGTGAAACCATCAGTATTGCAACAACACATAGTATTTTTGAAAAGTATTTATCCATTAGGATATCCTCAGTATTAAGTGGAGCGATCACCATCGGCGGTAAAGTGTATTCTTCACTACCTACCATCACTTTATTATGTAAGAGGCTAACGTTCTGTTCGTTATCGAACTCAAAACAACTGTGTGTCAATAATAAAAAGCAGCGATTCATACTGGTCATTACTGCATTCATGTAATTAACTCGCTAATTTGACTGTGTACTGCAGCGCACAGACAACCGCGGCAAATAAGCTAAAACTAAAGCGGTTCATTCAAATCATCGCCTAGTTGGCAACCTCAATATCAGCTCTAAAACACGCCAACACTTTATACTGTCGACCCCATTAAAAAGGATAACTACTATGTTACGTAGCATGAAAGATCTTGAAAATTGCGCTATCGCTGCTACCGATGGTGTGATCGGTAAAGAAAAAGATTTTCTATTCGATGATTTAGCATGGGTGATCCGCTATTTTGTTGTTGAAACAGGTTCTTGGCTATCCAGCCGTCAGGTTTTGATCTCACCAATTGCGGTTCAAAAACCAAACTGGATAGAAAAAATTCTGCCTGTGTTGATCAGTAAAGAACAAGTTAAAAACAGCCCAACTATCGATAACGATAAACCCGTGTCACGGCAAAATGAGGCCAGCTTACTCGATTATTATGGCTACCCTTATTATTGGGTAGGCGAAGGATTTTGGGGAGGCGGTATTTACCCTTATTTATTGTACCGTGACCACCAACACCTCCCACATACAGAAGCAGGTGCACGCAGCGCACAACTAACTCACCATAATGTTAAAAGTGAAGATAATAAAAAAGCAGATCCAAATTTACGCAGTTGCAAAGAGGTTATTGGCTATCATATTAATGCAAATGATGGTGATATTGGTCATGTCTCTGGATTATTAGTAGAAGAAACAACGTGGGCGGTGCGTTATCTGATCATCGATACCAGTAATTGGTGGGGTGGACATAAAGTGCTCGTGCCACCAGAGTGGATCAGCGAAGTATGCTGGCTCGACAATACCATCAGCGTTGATCTCAACCGCCAAGTAATAAAAGATGCGCCAGAGTATGATTATAACCTGCAAATAACTCCCGAGTTTGAAACAGCTATATATCAACATTACGAACTAGCGGGTTACTGGGCAAAAGTAGCCAAAGCTAAAAAGCTGGCAACCAATTAAACAAAACATCCCCCAAAACGCCAGCTTGCTGGCGTCTACTGTCATCTCACTAACCTTCCTATTTACACTGTGACCTGCGACTAATTATTGCCTGGTATTGGTTGTGTATCGGTGTTTTTTAAATACTTAAATAGCTCACTGTCGGTTGATAATACCAGTGTCGTATTGTCATTGAGTACCAACTCATATGCTTGTAATGAGCGAATAAACGCATAAAATGCAACCGCTTGTGCATTTTGATTATAAGCGTCGGCATAAATCGCCGCAGCTTTTGCATCAGCTAAACCACGGATCTCTTCTACTGCGCGGTATGCTTCTGACTGAATTTTATTTAAATCTCGCTCACGATTACCTAAAATTCTAGCCGCTTCACCTTTACCTTCTGATAAAAAGCGTTCAGCTATTTGCCGACGTTCGCTGATCATTCGCTCATAAATTTTCGGGCGGACACTCTCATTATAATTAATACGCTTAAAACGAATATCGAGTAACTCAATACCAAACACTTTGACTTTTTCTGCCGCTGCATTAAATATATCTTGCTCCACCAGCAAACGACCAATATGTATTGGTACTAAACTTCCAATATCTTGCGCCTTTTCGGCTTCAGTCAATAGCTTATCGCGAAGAGGCTGGCGGTCTTTAGAGGTACGAATAATTTCAATCAGCTCATGTTTAGCAACTGCATTACGTGTTTCACTGCCAAAAATATCATCGAGCCTTGATTGTGCACTGCGTTCATCACCTAACCGTAAAAAGTATTGTAATGCATCTGTCACTCGCCAACGGGCAAACAAACTGACTGAAATATAAAGCTTATCTTTAGTTGGCATATCAGAAGGAGTGCCTTCCCATTCCAGCACACGTTTATCAATTGAGTTTACTTGTTGAATAAATGGCATTTTAATTTTGATACCCGCATCAGTGATAGGGTTGCCAACAGGACGGCCAAACTGAGTAATAATAACTTGCTCTACTTCGTTAACTGTATACAAAGCGTTATTTAATGCCGCTAAAATAAATGCTAATAAAATACCAAGAAAAAACAATAGATAATGTCTCATGCTCACTGGCCTTTAAGTGGTGTTAGATTAAGCAAAGGCAGTACATCTAGCGCACTGCTATCAATGATGATTTTTTCGCTAACTGTGGGCATTACTTTTTGCATTGTTTCTAAATAAATACGCTTTCGAGTCACCTCAGGCGCTTTTTCAAACTGAGCAAATAAGGCGTTAAAGCGCAGCGCATCACCCTGCGCTTCATTTACACGTTTTAGTCGGTAGCCATCAGCCGCACGGATACGTTGGTCACGCTCACCTTCAGCCAATGGAATAATGCGATTGTAATCACGTCGCGCTTCGTTGATCAGCTTTTCTTTTTCTTGTTGCGCTTGGTTTACTTCATTAAAAGATGCTTGTACGGCTTTTGGTGGATTAATATTTTTTAGCTGCACTTGGTCAATGCTGATCCCCATCACATATTTACTCGCTAATGCTTGCATCTTACGCAGTGCTTCAACTTCAATCTCTTGACGACCAATGGTAATAACTTCATCAACGGTACGATCGCCGACTACTTCTCGCATCACCGATTCTGATACATAGCGCAAGGTACCGGCAGGATCACGCACTTCAAACAAATAATTTTTAGGATTTGCAATACGATATTGGATCACCCACTCAACAAGGGCTGTATTTAAATCGCCAGTCACCATTTGCGTTTCGCCCAATTGATTACGTAACTGCACGTCACGGCGCTTGCCAGTAAAGAATATATTATTATTAATAGTCACATTTTGATTAGGATCGGTTGCGCCGGGAGTAGAAAAGCCAAACTCTTGTTTTAGTTGGCGTTTGATTGGCACAATATGAACTCTATCGATACCAAGAGGCAGTTTAAAGTGTAAACCCGATGGTAAAATAGTGCTAAATTTGCCAAATCTTAATACTACCGCCACCGAATCACTGGGTACAGTAAACAAAGCGGTGTATAAAGCACTAAAGCAAAACAGCACTGCTAAAATAACAAAGCTGGTTTTATACTTGCCGTTGGGAAGCCACAACTGATATTTACCTAGCCGTTTAATTAGACCATTACTTTCATTATTTTTGTCTTCTGTTATTAATGACATAGCGCTCTCAGTAGCCTTAAACAACAAGAATATGAGCCCTCACCAACGAGTGAAGAACCACAAATAGTAGAGAACATCTATTATCTAGCTCCTTGTATATTTATCGAATCTACCTGTCGATAATGCCACTCAATCCTTAATTAAGCTCAAATAATGCTTTGCGAAAACTGGTTAGATAATTAACGACTCTATTATTTTTGCTGGGGTTTTCTGTATGATTTTTTCGTGTTAGGTTCTAAAGCTGCGCGCTTGCTTGCCGCTTCTTTTTTTAGTGTTTCAGCAGACTTTTTATCATCTACTTTTTTATCATGAGTTGGATTTTGCATAGTTGCCTCAGAGTTCTCGCCTCTCACGTTAATGTAAAAGGCCGAGATTTAAAGCCTAGTTTATAAAGCTCTCCAACTCTGTGCGCTACAACACTTAAATACTATATTTGGTTTTATTTTCGCTGGGTGCTCAATGGACGCTGATTTATCACTACTATGCTCGCGACCTGTATGAACGATGGTGTGATAACTGGAGGTTAGAAACCTCAGGCTAGCCGATTATGTTTCGTGAAACCTATGTTAGTTTTATTTTAAATTCTTCTGATGTTTACGAAACTCTTTTACTTTCATATCACCTAACTCCTAAATAGGTGTCTAATTTATAGCTACTGTAAATTTTGAAAAAATTTGTATCAGCCCTTTTTATATCTGACCCATGTTGTTACATCATGAGTATAATTCGCCTCAATAACTTAAAAGTAAGCCTCTGAATAAGTTTATCTTTAGATAACAACGACAACTCAAACCTTAACAAAAACATATAAATAAAGTGCAATCTGCTGTTATACTGTTTTTATTCAGAGAGGGTCTTATTCTAGTATGGTTACAATTAAGCAAGTCGCTGTCCACGCAGGTGTTTCATTTAAAACTGTATCGCGAGTGGTCAATAATGATCCAACAGTCAAAGATATTAACCGCGAGAAGGTTCTTAAAGCGATAAAAGAATTAGGTTATCGTCCTAATCGTGCGGCAAGTTTAACGCGACGTAAAAACTCAAACATTTACGCAATTATTGCTGATGAACTGCTTAGTGTTCCTTATACTTTTGATATTATTCGTGGTGCCCAAGAAATTGCGTGGCAGAAAAATAAAGAACTGTTGATCCTCAATGTTAACGAAACCCAAGCGAGTATAGACAGAGCTATAGAAAGCCTTTTAGAGTATCGCGTAGAGGGCGTTATATATTCAGCAATGTATCATCGCCAAGTTGTGGTAGCTGATGAACTAAAAAAAATACCAACAATTTTAGCTAACTGTTTTCCTGCTTTGAATAATTTCCCTTGTGTAGTCCCTGATGAACAGCAAGCAGGTGAAGATATTACCGATGCATTAATACGCAAAGGCTATCGCCGAATTGCTTTTTTAAACTTAAATGAGCATATAATTGCAGCCAAAGGTCGCAAACAAGGCGTTATAAATTCATTTAAAAAGCACGGCTTACCACTCGATGATTTACTCATTGAATCGGTGATTATTGGTCAAGCCGATGGTACTGAGATTTCTACTTCGAGAGAGTCTGCAGCGAGAGTAATAGACGAGTTTAAACCTGATGCTATTATTTGTGGTCAAGATCCCATGGCGCTAGAAATTTACTTTGTTGTGCATGATAAAGGAATGATCGTTGGTAAGGATATTGGTATAGCAAGTTTTGATGATTGGGGCAGTATTCCACAATTATTACAACCGAATTTAACTACCATGGCATTACCCCATCATGCAATGGGACGTTGGGCAATGGAATACCTCATAGACCAGCGTACTGATATTGTTCATCACAGCCTACCGTTTAAATTGATTGCTCGTGATTCGTTTTAATAACATCTTTTTTTAATGTAAAAAGCGATAATACAATAAACACACAGATAACCAAACCCAAATACTGGTAGGCTAACGCAAAGCCTACATGATCATATACAACACCTACCGCGACGGCTAACATTGACGCCACCAATTGCGTAGTAAATTGAAAGCCAATGATATAGATCATCGCTGAATAGCGCGCATCAAAATGCATATTGATATATTTAAATAACGCAATCAGCATCAGCGGTAATTCAATGGCGTGTAATAATTTCAATAAACTAATGCTGATAGAGTCACTAACAATCCCCGAGCAATATATTCGTATCGCCATCAATACACCACTTAACAGCAACGAATTTTTAATGCCCACATAATTCACCCATTTAACAGCTAAATACAAAATAGCCGCTTCAAGAATAACTTGCGCTGAAGTTAAATAGCCAAAAAACTCTCGACCTTGCTCTGGGGTGTCAAAAAAAGAGGTGTAATAAATAGCAAATTGCTGATCAAATACCGCATAAATACAACTAACACCGATCACAAATACACTTAAACGCCAAAGCCCTGCGATTTTAAAAAATGCTGTAAGCTGTTTTACAGGAGAAAAAGTTCGAGAAGGCGCTATTTCACGCTGATTTTGTGCGACCTTAACAAAGGCTAAAAAACCCATTAAGCAAACCGCCGCAATGCTTGATAACCAATAATTTAAACTAGGAGATAAATTAAAGGATAAACCGGCAAAGTAGCTTGCCATAGCCCAACCCAGTGACCCCCACATTCGAGCTTTACCAAATTCAAAGTTGGTCGAGCGACTTTGTTTATCAATATAACTTTCAAGCGTCCCTACTCCAGCTAAAAATGCACATGAAAAAACGGCACCGCCTAAAATAGCAGCCAGATAAAACTGCGTTTGTAGTAGTGGCGCGTATACAAAACTTACAAACGGGCCAATCAACATGATGAAAAATGCAATGAAGTAAAGCAGTGTTTTTTGTAAACCGAGTTTATCTTGCAAAATGCCGTAACAAGGCATCACGAGTAAAGCCATGATGGAATTAATGCTAAAGATAATCCCGACTTTAGCACTATTGAGGCCGACTTCTTGACTAAGCCAAATAGGAAATAATGAAAATGAAAAAGACCATGCCATAAAATAAACAAACAAAATGACACTTAATAGTCGATAATTGCTACTCATATATCGCATAGCCTTAGAGAATGATTAATGACTCTATAATAATATAGAGTCATTTTGGAAGTTATTTTTCTATTGCTATATTATTTAACTTAACGTCACTAAGCGACAAAGGCTGCTCAGCACTCACTTGTATTTTATTGTAAGGAGAGGTTGGAAAAACAATCGACGTCATAGAGCTAACCCCTTTATTTACAAACACTTCTACCGACGCTTTATCTACCCATATCTCAACATCGTAATACTCAAGGCCTTTTTGTAATGGCGCTGTTTGTAAAGAAGCAAACCCATCTTCAAAGTCTTTTAAACCCGATTGTCTACGGTCAAGTACAAGTTGTCCTTGAGCTGGGTTTAACTGCAGCTTAGTGTATTCACCTTTATCAGAGCTAAGCACAATATCAGTAACTTGCTCAGCGTTTGATAAACTAAAGCTCACCTTAAATTGCCCAGGTTCGACAGTAAAAAGCTCATCTAACTGGTAGCTATTTGTGCCAGTTAGGGTTGCCTTTTGCTGTGTGTTACTCAGTAAACTATCGAGTTCTTTGATAGGTTGAGATGCCAAACGCACGCCTGCTGGCGTTTGTAATAACTTTAATTCTCTGGGAATCGTCATTGCACTGCGCCATACCTCAGTCGGTACTTGGTTTGCGTATTGCCAGTTACTCATCCATCCCATAAATAAGTGTCTACCGTCTTGAGCATCAGAAAAAGTCACGCCAGCATAATTATCTGTTCCGTAGTCTAGCCATATTGACGGTTCATACTTTTCTTTTGCTGCTTTATCAGAAAATACGATATCAGCAACTTTTATATGCCCCCAATCACCTCGTTCATTGTCTACCACTTTAATATAAGCTTGCTGGCCTTTTAATTGACTCACGTTCCAAGAACGCTCGGTCATTGTACCTGTATTGTTTCCGCTTGCGGTTTTAACTATTTCACCATTAACTAACAACTGTATTGCGGTACTGTTATGATGCTTTCCGCCTGCAATTTTAAAGTTAATGAAATCATGATCAATCGCAAATGATTTTGAGGTTAAGGTACCAATTGCCTCATCCGAGCCTTTAAAAGAACTGGCAATGGTATTTGCTGGTTGATCATTTACTATATGAAATGCTTCACCCGATACTTGCCAATTTTTTAAGCCATTTTTGAAGTTAGAAAAATCAAGCCCTTGAGGGAAAACGGCAGGTGTTGTTGTAAGCATTTTTTGATAATCGCTATCCAACACAAATTTTTCACCGTCGAAATCGCCAACAAAATATTGTGTACCAGAGCCGCCATTTGGCGCGCCAGGGTTAATACTCACTAATAAAACATATTTATATTCATCGGTGCCTTCAATACGCACGCGAATAAGATCTGGACACTCCCATACACCTGCGTGACTTCCCCAATCAGCGCCAAAGTTACTTTCAAATTGCCATGTTTTTAAATCTTTTGAGCTGTAAAAGCCGATATGATCATCTTGCGCTAATACCATGACCCATTGCTGAGTATCTTCATGCCAACTTACTTTAGGATCACGGAAATCGCGGATCCCAGGGTTTTTTAATACTGGATTATTAGCGTATTTTATCCATGTATGGCCTTTATCGGTGCTATATGCTATACCTTGCGTTTGAAAATCTATCGCCCCTTGTGCCGCCTTTTTATCATCGTGATAGGTAAATATAGCCACTAATGGTGGGTTTTCTTTACTGCCAAAGCCGCTGCTATTTTGCCAATCAACCACCGCACTGCCAGAGAAGATAGTACCGTGCTCATCAGGAAACAACTTAATTTCTTGATGCTGCCAATTAACCATATCTTTACTAATTGCATGTCCCCAATGCATTGGCCCCCATACCGATGAGTCAGGATTATGCTGGTAAAACAGATGATATTCGCCTTGGTAGTAAACCATACCATTAGGATCGTTCATCCAATGCTTTTCAGGAGTAAAATGAAAAGCAGGTCTAAACGCCTCTTTGCTCGGTTTATCTGCACCCTTAAGGGCTGTTTTTTCAGTTGGGTTTGTCATGCTACATGCTGCCAAAAATGATGAAATTAAAACTAAATTAACGGTTCGCATCTAATGCTCCATGCTTATTATTGGTATCTAATGAAATTGCTTCTAAAGAACGTCCTTTTGTTTCTGGCATAAACCACGCAACAAAAATCAATTGCCCTAACATCATTAAAGTAAAGAAAGTGAATACTTCAGTGGCACTAAAACGTTCTAAGAAAAATGGCATAAGTAAAGTGATTGCTGCGGCAAAAAACCAATGCGTACCGGAGCCTAAAGACTGCCCTTTTGAACGTACTTTGTTCGGGAATATTTCTGCAATGAAGACCCAAATAACGGTACCTTGGCCAATAGCATGAGCGGCAATAAACACAAATACAAACGCTACAACCGTTAAACCACCAGAATCCGTACTAAACGCCCACGCCACAACAGAGAGGGAAATAACGTAGCCAATTGAGCCGATATACATCAGCGAACGTCGGCCAAATTTATCAATCAACGATAACCCAAGCATGGTAAAACATAAGTTAACCACGCCAATTCCAGCGCCTGAAAGTAAGGATTGATTTACATCCAATCCTGCAAGTTCAAATACGCGCGGTGCATAATAAATAATAAAGTTGATGCCAGATAATTGATTAAATGCGGCAAATAAAAATGCAAATAAAGCCGCCTTATTGTAACTACCACCAAATAGCTTTGATTGACTGTTTTGTAACTTGTCGCGTTCAATGTCATTTAATACTTGGTCTGGGTTTTGTTCACCTAAAGTCACTAAGATTGAACGCGCTTTAGCTTTTTCGTTTTTCTTTTGCACTAACCAACGTGGGCTTTCAGGTGCCTTAATGATCATTAATAAATAAGCTAAGGCCGGTATTGCCTCCACGCCTAACATTAAACGCCAGTCAATTGCTGATGTTCCTGCAATTAAAAAATTAGAAACAAACGCAACTAAAATACCAAATACAATTTGAAACTGATAAAGCGCGACCAAACGCCCACGGTACTTAGCAGGTGCAATCTCAGATATATAAGCAGGTACAACAATTGAAGAAATACCCACTCCCACGCCACCAATAAACCGTAGTAAGGCGAAGCTATATGCGTCAGGTGCCATGGCGGAGCCAAGCGCCGAAACTAAAAACAACACACCGACTAAAATCAATGTGGGTTTTCTACCCCACTTATCGCATGGGTAATTACCAGTTAAGGCACCAAGTAGTGTTCCCCATAAAGCTGAAGACATAATAAATAAGCCATGAAATAACGAGCTCGTATTCCATAATGCTTGAATAGGTTTATCCGCACCGGATATAACAGCAGTATCAAAGCCGAATAAAAAACCAGCAACTGCAACAGTGACTGACCAGTAAATAATTTTTTTCATAATCACTCTTAAAACTTAAAGCTTAAAAGGTGGGCCGAAACCCACCACTATTAATAACCTGGGTTTTGTGTGTACGACCCACCACTTAAAATAATTTGCTGGTTTGGAATAGGTAAATACTCATGCTTACCTTTAGTGAAAATAGCATCGACTAAATAAGGTTTACGTACAGCTTCAATTGCCAAGTAACTATCAATCGTTTCTTTTGCTATTCCCCAACGCACTAAGTCAAAAAACCGATGTCCTTCAAGCCCTAACTCTAAACGTCGCTCAAAGCGCAGTGCTACTCTTGCTTGTTCTTTAGAACCAAAACTTGTATATAAGCCAATGTTATAAATACTCGCGTTATGCAATTTATCGGTGCTTTGTTTAGCGCGTTCACGAATACGGTTAATGATTGGCAATGCTTCGTCATATCTGTCTAACTCAATTAATGCTTCTGCTTTCCAAAGCAATACTTCAGCGTAACGAATGAGTGGTGTATTTAATGAAAAGATAGGAAAAGGGCCATTCTCACCACGACAACTACAGTCAGGGTGTTCAAGATCTTTCATTGCCGTAAAGTTGCCATATATACCAGGGGCACGTGCCCAGCTATCACCGCCATGAATTAAGTTTTCGTCATACTTAAATGGTTTACCTTCCATTGCCACAGTGTGATCTAGGCGAGGGTCAACTGAGTCAGTCGTCATGTCATAATTAAAGTCGTTAAAAGAGCCAAATAACGGCAAGCCTTGTTGGTCTGTTTTAAACGCATTAACAAAATTTTCTGTTGGTACATGAAAACCACAACAGCCAAAACCACCAGCCATTGGCGCATTTAATGCACTAGGCCAGCTACCACGTCCATCTGGAGAGCCGTCATTTAGAGAGCGCTGAATAGCAAAAACTGACTCTTTACCATTCTCACTTTCAAACAAGAAGTTATTCGCGTAATCATCAAATAAGCCATAGACGCCGGCCTCTTCAATTTCATCAACTAGGGCCACTACTTTTACAAGTTTATCTTTATTAATATTGATAACTTCATGTAGCTCATTCTGCTCATACGCTTGGTAGAGCAATGTTTTAGCTAGATATGCCTTAGCTGATAACGCTGAAGCGCGCCCTACATCTTCTTGGGTTTGTGGTAAATTGTTTGCAGCAAACTCAAAATCTGCGGCAATTTTATCCCATAGCTCCTGATCGCTCAGCTCACGATTAGTAGCGCTAAGAATTTGATCTTGAGTCATTGTTTCATCAATCCACGGGATATGCTTATGATGTATTTTTAAATCAAAGTAGAAAATACTGCGAATGAACCGCAGTTCGGATTGTTTTGCAGCACTGTTTTCAATAGCATCTGGCGCATTTGCGATTACCGCTAATGCTGAGTTTGCTCTTGAAATACCGGTGTAATTACGTACCCATTTCTTATTGTTCAAATCAATCAAATCTGGCGGGAAAGACTCCATATCAGGCACTATTGGTTGATATAGAGACAAAGCATGATAAGCAAAGATATCACCAGGTCCATTACCGCCTTTGTGAGCGTCTCCGGCACGTAAGTTTCCTGTCGGCCATAAAAAGTTAGGGGCAGTATAATGATCATTGCCTAGATATGAGTAGGCAGCAATGACCAAAGCATCTATATTTTCACTGTTAGAAACTTGCTCTTCGGTTAATACCCCAGAAGGTGCAACATCAAGATCAGAACCACCACACGATGCTAAAGAAAGCGCGAGTGTAGCTGCTGTAAATAGAGTTTTAATTTTATTCATAATATGTGCTCGTATCGTTGTCGTTTTAATAAATCAAAAAGAAAGGTTCACGCCTAACGTGATACGTTTTGGAATTGGGAAGTTGCCGTTTGGAGTTTCTGGATCTTGGCTTAGCGTCCCCGATGGCGTAATGGTCAATAAGTTACTGCCCTGCAAATAAATTCGTGCAGAACTAATACCGTATTGATTTAACCACTGTTCATCAGGTGTATAACCGATAGATAAGTTGCGAAGCTTGAGGTAGCTACCATCTTCCCAAAACAAACTTGATTGACGGCCTTCACCATTGTTATCGATTAAAGTTAATGCCGGTACATTACTGTCAGTATTATTAACTGACCATGCATCAAGAACGCGATCACCGTAGTTAGAACCTATATTTAATGATGTAAAGTCAGTAAACCCACGCCAGCTATTACGTATCTCACCTCCCTGAACACCTTGCCAGAACATATTGAAATCCCAATTTTTGTATTTGAAATTCATGTTCAATCCATACATAAAGTCAGGATCAGTATCGGTGAAAAAGCTTTGATCGTTTTCATCAATCACGCCATTACCGTCTAAATCTTTCCAGCGAACTCGACCTAAACCGGCCCCAGATTGCGCTGCGTGAGCATCTATTTCATCTTGATTTTGGAATAACCCATCAGCGACATAACCATAAACAGAGTTAATAGAATGACCAACAATCGTTTTATCAACACCATTGCCACCAAATGAATTCACAACGTCTCCAGGTAACGAAACAACCTTATTTTTAGCCGAAGAAATGTTAAAGCTAATATCGACATCGATATCACCATCTAAGCTATCAAAAGTAAGATAGTCGGCGTATCCAATAAGAAACTCAAAACCAGAGTTTTCAATTGTGCCACCATTAACCCATTGCTGAGCACCTTCGCCCAATGTTGCAAGCGGATTGGTTAACGTTAAAATATCTTCTGTGGTTTTTTCAAACCAATCGATACTGCCGTATATGGTTTCGTAACGCATACCAAAATCAAGACCAATGTTTGTTTGCGTTGATGTTTCCCACTTTAGGTCATCATTCCCTGTTTGTGCTTTTACAAACCCAGATGGAAGCGTGCCGCCATTAGCACCGCCTATATCATAAGCGGTCCCTTCATCTTGCCGATCAGTGAATAATGACTGTGTTGCATAACGACTTAAATACGTTGTGTATGTTGCATCGGTAGGTATCTCTTGATTACCCGTTTTGCCCCAACTAGCACGAAGCTTTAAGGTAGATAAAAATTCAATATCATAGAATGATTCATTGCTGATCACCCAACCTGCAGAGATAGCTGGGAAATTTCCATAACTATTATTACTACCAAAACGAGATGAGCCATCACGACGTATTGTTAAGCCTGCTAAATAGCGGTCATCAAAGTTATAGTCCATACGCGCAAAATAAGAATTAAGAGACCATTTATCACCATCCCCTTCTACACGAACATCACCTGTTGCTTGTGATAAATGTGCGTAATCACGATCATCAGACGCAAAACCTGAACCAAAACCAACAGACCCTTCATACTCATAATCTATTTGTTCTGTACCGAGCAAAAACGTAAAATGATTTTCGTTTAAATCAAGCTTATATTCGGCGGTATTAGTCCAGCTAAAACTACTATTCCAATTTTCTGTCACTGATAGCTGATCACCATAATTTAGTGAGCCTGCTTGAAAAGCACGGGTATAGTTTCTGAAGTAATATTGCCCGTAGTCTAAACCGATAGAGCTTTTTAACGTTAAGTCCTCTATTGCTTCATATTCAACAAAAATATTTCCCATTAATTTATTGAACCTACTAACATTATCACGGTTCATTTCGATAATTCTGACAGGGTTATCTCGGTCAGTTACGCCAGGAACCGGTCCTCCCCAGCCACCTACCTCGTTGTACACAGGAACGATAGATTGTTGCTCTATAGCCAAACCCAATATTTCACCAGCTCTAGCATTGATTAGGTTTGACTCTTGATTGGTTACAGTGAAATTTTCACCTATTTTTAATTTATCTGTTAGTTGGTAATCAGAATTGACCCTAAAACTAATGCGTTCAAATTCAGAACCATCAACAACACCTTCTGAATTAAAGTAACCTAATGAACTATAAATAGAGGCGTTCTCAGAACCACCTGAAACTGAAAAGTTAAGATCAGTGACCTTAGCTGTACGAGTGACCTCATCAAACCAGTTAGTGTCAGCAGGACGCTGAACTTGTTGAGGATCGGTATACGTGGGCAATATTACTGAGTTTAGCTGTGGGTTATTGTAGTCACCATTCCAATCATAGCTATATAATGGGCTCGCTGCACTTGGATCTGAACCATCGTTAACAGCAGCCTGCCATACAACCTGCCCACGTTGTTTGGTATTTAGCGGATTTAGGTCATAGCTATAGGCATCTTGAGATTGATTAACTGAAAAATTGAAATCCAGCCCTTCATTCCCTTTTTTGGTTGTGATAATAATGACTCCATTACCAGAGCGAGCACCAAAAATACTTGCAGCTGCCGCATCTCTTAGCACCTGTATATCAGCAATATCATGGCTATTAAGTTCATGCATTCCAGATTTAGTTGGTACGCCATCAATAACATATAATGGATCGTTATTTCCAAGTGGCCCTAAGCCTTGACCACGTATTCGTACCGTCGCAGTAGAGTCAGGTGAACCATTCGTTGTAATTTGTAGACCTGGCACCCTCCCTTGCAAGTTTTGCATTATATTGCCTGAAGGCTGGTCTACTAAATCTTCAAGGTCAACCGTACTCACTGCGCCTGTTAAATCTTGTTTTTTAACACTTCCATAACCATATGAAACTTCAATAACTTCAATACCAATCTTGGCCGACTCTTCTTCTTGCAGTTGTTCAGCGGCGAAGCTGTTGGATGGCAGCCAACAGCCTAACAATAATGTACTAACACTCGCAGCAAGCTGGTTTTTCCTAAATCTGAGCATTGTGTGTGTCCTCATTTTAATTTTATTTTTTAATGTTGATTTCATCAGTCAAATTAACAACGTTGTCTTTTTAGTGCAAAAAAAATATCTTTTTACATTTTGTTGTTTAGCTTGGCAGGCCCAATAAAAATAAACAACGTTGTCTTTTTAACATTAAAAAAACATCTATTCAATATAAATAACAAAATATTTTGTTAAAAATATGTATAACTTGAAATACAACACTATACGCTAACATGGTTCAATAAATTCTAGGATTTGCTGATACGTTATATCTGGTGTTGCCCCTGACTGCTGAGCAACCATAGCTCCGGCAGCACAAGCAAAATCAATTGCCTGTTGCGGATCGTTTTGAATGCACAGTTGATAAATTAAAGCCCCCAAAAACGAATCCCCTGCACCAACAGTATCCACAACATCGATCAGGTAGCCTGAGTTATAGTAGTTTTTACCTTTAATCGATAATAAAGCACCATGGTTTCCTTTCGTCACGCACAAAAACTCTGTGTTGGTTTGCTTTGCTATAAATGCTAAGTTTTGCTCTAATGAATGGTATTTACACCCCATTCCTTTTGCTATTTCATATAGCTCTTCATCATTGAGCTTGATAAAGTCAGCTTTATTCATCAACTTAATTAAGCTTTCTAACTGATAGTGAGGTGCACGTAAATTTACATCAAACACTTTAAATTTTGCCAAATCTAAAAGTTGATCTAATGAACTCATAGAGCTTTCTGTTCGAGCAATTAAACTACCAAATACAAACACATCTGCACTTTGCACCTTATCTATAACTCGTTGCGATAAACTTATATTGTCCCATGCAGTATCAAGCACAATCTGATAATTGGCCGATCCGCTCTGATCAAGCTTCACTTCAACCACACTCGTTGGCTTAGACTCATGAACATAAATAAACTCTTTAGAGAGCCCTTTTTGCTCAATCTCAGATAGTAGTGCTTCACCTAATTTGTCATTACCAACAGCACTTATCATATGTGCCTTCAGGCCTAGTGAATTAAAACGAAAGCACATGTTTAAAGGAGCACCACCTAAACGCATACCGGACTCAAAGCAATCCCACAGTACCTCTCCAAAACATGTTAAATTAATTTCTTCAGCCTTTTTGCTGCTTATTACAATACTCACCGAGTTACTCCCTTTATTATTTAGACCATTTCCAAATAAATTTTCACACTATAAATTCGTAACAATATCCTCTAGATAAATCAGGGAGAAATGGCCACGAATAGTAAAAGTTGTATTTAAATACACAATTACAGCCATTGTGTAAAATACATGTTGCAAAAAATAAAGATAACATCTACCTTAAAAAAAGACAACGTTGTTTATTTTAAAAGTATTACTCTGTAACAATAAGAAAAGTTAAGGAAATAAAGTTTTTAACCAATATATTCAATAACTTAAACACACACAAACACAACAATAATAGTTGTGGAGGAATAAGCATGAAAACAAAGCAAGACATAGCACTTTGCTGGAAAAAAACGGGGCTCGCGTTACTTATATCTTTAACGACAGCCTGCTCTGGTGATCACAAAAACCAACAAGAAGATGATTACAAACTGATCATTCTAGAAGAAGGACAAACCGCTGCTGACGTTATTAATAAAGATGAAAGCGACAGTGATGATGAACCAAATACAGATGACATTCCAATAACTTCCAACCCTGAAAGCGAAGGTCAACCATTATTTTACAACCCTGAAAATACAGAGCAAGTACTATCTGGCTTTGAGTTTTGTTGTGGTGGTAATAACACCTTTCAAGCTCATGGGTTTGATAAATTAACAGGTGATTTTTCTAAATTTGATGGTGGTTTTTGGGCTGCAGATATTTCAGGTCATTTAGGTGAGCGCGTATTTTCGAGCTTTGCGGATGGCTTTGATTTAGAAGGTGAAGCACTTGGGCAACTAGGCTTTTCCGCTACAGGTTCGATGATAAGTCCTAAATTTACAATACAATCAAACTATATCAATTTTTTAATTGGTGGTGGCAATAATGGCATAACAGACGCAAATACAACCGCAATTGCACTTGTTGTTGATAATAAGATAGTTCGTCAAGCAAGTGGAAGCAATACTGCAATGCAAGTTGATTGGCAAACATGGGATGTCAGCGAGTTTAGCTCTCAAGAAGGGCAAATTAAATTTATTGACCATCATGCTGATGATAATTCAGATACTGACTTACCATATTTATTAGTCGACGAAATTCGCCAAGCCGACAGTGCAGCCAAAGTTCCTAGTCAAAATAGTAAGTTGATAAAGAAAATAAAAAAAACCACCGCACCTGCTAGTACTGGCCAAGCCGCATTCACTCGTGTATCAAATGCTGAGCAAAATATTGCGGGTTTTGAATTTTGTTGCGGTAAGTTTAATACCTACGCAAACCATGACTTTAGAGCAACTGGCGATATGGCCAAATTAGATGGTGGTTGGTGGGCTGCAGACATCACAAACCATGTTGGTGAGAGAGTTTTTTCTAGCCGCGCCGATGGTTTTTTAGCAGATGGGAGCCAATTAGGCTGGATTGGTAACGAAGCTACCGGCACACTTTCTTCGCCCCCATTCACGATTACACATGACTATGTAAACTTTCTAATTGGTGGTGGTACAAACCCATTTGATACTGAAAAAGCGACAGCAATTGTCCTGCGAATAAATGGCAAAATTGTCAGGCATGCCACAGGTAACGGGCAATCAGATAAGCTCGATTGGTTTACTTGGGATGTTAATAGCTTAATCGGTGAAACAGCTGTTATTGAAATCATTGATCAGGATGACACTGCAGACGAAACTGCACTTGCATTTATTATGGCTGATGAATTTAAATTATCAGAGTATGCAGCCGTTGACCCGTCGAGTGAAAGTATTGTCACCCAACTGGATCAACACACGATACCTTTACCATTAACGATGGCAGACCCTAACCCTGTATTTTTAAACGGTGAGTTTTATATTTATTATTTAATTGATACCGCATTTCATGATTGGTATCTAACCCGAACCACAGATCTAATTAATGGTACATTCCCACAACGTGTTCTAGAAGCGACGGGAGATGCACAAACACAAGACCAATGGACCGGATCTGGTAGTGTTATTAAAGATAAAGACAATGTAGCTCATTTATTTTACTCAGGACACAATCTCGATTTTTCTCCTGTCGAAGCAGTTATGCATGCAAAAGCAACAGATAACACGCTGACTAAATGGGAAAAACAAGTTAATAGCACATTCAGTGGTACAGGATCATATAGCGACTTTGACTTTCGTGATCCTGACGTTTTTTATAACAAACAAAGCAACAACTATTGGATGTTATTAACTAGTCGATATAACGCAGATGCAGCTATTGCTCTTTATACTTCGAGCGATCTCAAAACTTGGGAAGCGCAAGAGCCGATTTATACTGCAAACAAACCACTTAACTTTGAGGTTCCTGATTGGGTGAGCTTCAATAACGGACAAGCAATAATTTACTCTGATCAAAATAATAATGAGCGCGATGTAAAATATTTAGTAAAGAATGAAGACACATGGGTACCTGGTCGATACCCTTCACTAGATGGAGAATTTTACTACGCAGGAAGAACTGCAAGCTCCCCTACTCAAACCCTGATGTTTGGTTGGGTCGCCCATAAAAATACCCGCTCAAATATAGGCAGTGCTGATTTTGGTGGTGACTTAGCAATTCATCAAGTATCAATGACAGAATCGGGAGAACTAGCGGTATCAATTCCTGAGCAATACTTAAGCGCATTAGCAACACCAATAGATGAAAATGCACAAACCCAATCAGCACAAACCAATAATGATAATTCACTATTAGTCTCACCAGGTGATCAAGTATTACTAGGTAGTAACAATAAAATCAACCGTCTTCACTTTAGTATTTCGAGTGAAGATACCGACAACCGATTTGGTCTGATATTTCCCGCTTATGAAGAGACTACGCAAACGGCTAGTATAGAAATAAACACAGCCACAGAAACAGCTACTTTTTACTTCGGCGATTCACTTACTCAATCAAACTCTAACATCACCCTCACACCTGAACTAGAAGGCAAACCTCTATTCAATCGAGAGGAAGACCTGACTCAGCATATAGCTGGTTTTGAATTTTGCTGCGGCGGTTATAACACCCTCCAAGCCCACGGTTTTAATAATCTAACTGGAGACTTCTCTAAACTAGATGGAGGTTGGTGGGGGGCCGATGTAAACAACAACGTTGGCGAACGAGTTTTTTCCAGCTTTGCAGATGGCTATGATGAAGATGGAACTGCATTAGGGTGGATAGGTTACTCAGCAACAGGAAAAATGGATAGCCCGTCATTTGTAATCTCACAGCAATATATTAATTTCAAGATAGGTGGGGGTTCAAATCAGTTTGACCACCCTAAAGCAACTGCAGTTGTGCTTATAGTGGACGGTAAAGTTGTACGTAGCCAATCTGGTAAAAATACACAACCCGATGAGAATAATAAACTAACAATGCAATGGGCAACCTGGGATGTTGAAGAATTCATAGGGAAAACAGCCTTTATACAGTTTATTGATCTTCATAATGACGATGGCTCAGACAACAGCTTAGCTTACCTTCTAGCTGATGAATTCAGGGCAGCAGCATTACCTGCGGTACTGGGTGAGCAATCTGCACCTACTTCAGAAAGTCGAATCGACTCACAAGTTACTGTTCCTATCAATTTACAACAAGGGGTAACCGTGGATCTTCTTTTACAACCAGAAAGTGGCTTTGGTACCGCATATATCAATGATTTTAGAGCGCTAACCTTTAGGCTTTATGACTTAGATAAACGCCAAGTAGGCATCTATAGTAAACAAGGTACACTCAACGTAAGTGAAATGTCACGCTTCTCTGAGGCAGTAAACCCTTAATAAACTACCTCAGAGGTTTGCAACTAGAGCCTCTGAGGTTTAATTCCTATATTGTAATGCCATGAAAAATTTTGCTTTGCTGATTTGCGGCCCATATCAGTAAGGCACTAACCATGTAACGATCGACTAGTTTTGGCCAACATTGAAATACATTGACACCCACCATAATTATTTTTTGAAAACAATAAACACATTTTGTATGGGAGATGAACCGCCCATTGCACTTCCTACTAATAAAAAGTGCATGTTAGATGCTGTGGTGCTCCCCCTGTGTCAGGATAATTGTGCATTCACTTTCGTTTGTCCGCGCAAGGTCAACTGCTCATGCTTTTACCAATAATGAAACCAGCGCCTTGAATAGTGCCATGATGAGGTTAACCGATGAATGTCTCGGCTCTGGCATCCTGCTTCGCTCTACCTTCTAAATCCATTTAGTCGTAGTGCCCCAGCTACCCCAAAAGGATATGGGAAAAACCTGGCTGCGATGAGATCGCAATAATCGATTACTGCGTAACGCGCCTATATGTGTTTGCCGTAAGCTACTTGCTTAACTGCCCCACCAACAGACGAAGTAAACGAATTTGTTTATTGAATTAGAGTTGATTTTGAATTGACCGTCAATTTATAAAAACGGTCAAAAAAAACACTAGTGCCTATTGATAGAGTTAGGCTCATATGCGTTATAACCGCTTTACTCACTATCTATTACCATGAAATCAGATGAATTAATTAAGTTACCTTCAGAAAAAACTCTTATATCCCATTTCCCCGGCTCAACTTCGTAGTCTAGATCAAAATAGTAATCAAAAGGCCAAACAAAAGTTCCATCGTGTCCACTAACATTTATTTGCCTATAAATAGATGACTTCTTTTCACCTGATGGTAAGGTAATCACGTCCTACGGTGATCAAAGTTTTTACCTGTGTATTTATCATAACCACACAAGAATGCACGTCTCACGCATCGTGAGATTAAGTGATAATAAAATGTCGATGCTAAATCAATAAGCTTTTTTCTTGCGCGAGTCATAATACATCAACCACTGTATGTAATGACAGTGGTTGATACTATGATTTTTGCAAAAAATGTGCCTGTCCTTTTTTACTCGTAGCCACCATCAATAACTGCAATTTTCTTAATAATCACACTAATAATCTCTCTTGTTGATATGTATATAAATTAAAATGACGATAAATGGTCTGATCAATCAATGTCACTGTTTGGCGACAGCGGTTCCCAAGTGCAATATAATGCTAAACCCACTGATTTTGCCACTGAGATTGAAGCCTCATTATCCTGTTGGCAACGATACTGCGGTTCAAGATTTTGCGCGCAAATATCATGACTCATCGCTCGAACAACTCTAGTTGCATAACTTTTTCCCCGTTCAGTCGGCAACGTAATGACTCCAATATCAGCCATCTTATCGTTCTCTCCGTGATAAGCACTCGCGATACAAACTAAGCGGCCATCATTAAATAAACCGTAAACCATCCAGTCATCGAGCTCGACGGAAGCATTATCGAGTTCGGACTCAGAACATTGACGTTGAAACTCAGAAAAATCGGCGGCATCATCTTGGTTAAGCTGACGCACTGCGACATCAGGAGCAAGTGTTAGCTTCTGTGTGGCGCTAAAGTAAAAAATGTAATCTGCGCTATGCAGAATCAATCCTGCCTTAGCCAGCTCACTGCGTAATTGTGATAAATTAACAGACTGAGTACGATTTAAACACGGTAATTGAGCTGCAATTTCAGGTAGCATTATTGCCTTATCCGGCCCAGTAACTGTGCCCAAAAGCATAAACCGTTCTTCTGCCTCTAACTTAGTATTGCTACGTACCTCAATACTAGAAGTGGTTAACACATCATCACCTGTAGCAAATAGAGCCTGCCAATATTTCGCAACTTCAACTGATGCTTCCGTTGCCTTAAGCAGCGGAAGATTATCAAAATTATCTTTCTGATTATGGTTTAGCTGCCCCATATTTATCTCTCTTATTATATTAATTTGGCTAAAACAGCTGTCAACCAACCGCTCCGACCAAATGATGGAATCACCTTTAAATAAAGGTGATCACTATTTTATATCTATTAGTAATTGCTCCAATTAAGAACGCTACCAAAGGCGCAAACTTGACTCCATTTTATGATATCTCTTCTGCTTCGCAAAAGATCACCTCCCCCAAATTCTCTATTAAAGTGCCTGGTTCACGGCTCACACCCCGCCTCAATGGGAGACAATGAAGTCGAACGCTATTTAGAGTCCTTAGTGAAATACCAAACTAATAGAATTCAAAGCCTTTCTGACTCTAAAATTTCAGAATATGATTCATTACTTAAATACTCAAACATGGAGCGGATGTTGTTTGAAGCATAAGCTGGCATAATAACATACGTTTTTACTGGGCTACAGCGCCGTAAGTAAAGTGTAACTTGGCATAAAATTGAAGCATATAATGCCATAAAGTTACCAAATACAGGCTTTATGAGGTCAATCCCATAAAAATACTGCCAAGTTTAGTTGGCTGCTATGTGCCAATTGCGGTCATTGGTAAACGCAGTAATATGAGTCTATTAAGTTTAGCTAAAATTAGCGAAGAATGAGTGCCTGCCAAGCTTTAAGCGTCCCATCCATAGTTACTTATTATGTCACTTTTTAATCACTAAACTCGACCATTGCAGAAGTCCTAACTTTAATACCTTTGGCTGTATGTTTGATGTAAGTTTGAAACTCGTGAGCATAGGACTTAAATTCATTTAGGCTCTCATGCAACGCGCTTTCAGGTTTAATCTTTTTTTCGTTTTCCCACAAACAACCAGAAGCCTTCGTTGAAAGTTCTAGTGCCAAAAAGGCTGCATCATAGATAGATTTATTTATAAATGGATATGCAGAGGTAAGCGTATAACCTAATGAGGTGCGAGCTTCATGTAGCTCATTCGCAGTAATTAGGATTTCTTCACTGGACAGAAGTTTCTTCTCAACTGACTCAAATAGCGGAGAAATTCTTGTTAGTGCTTCCCATATTTTCTGGTAATGACCATACTCGAGTTCAATTAGATGCTTATGAGTGTGCACGACACTTTCATTTCGTTCTGATAGTCTAGAAAGGTTGTTTTGTAACTCTGCCCGTAATTTTGCAAGCAATTGATTAGATTTAACAGTTTCACGGGAGTTTATACGATTTACCCACACCTTTCCCAGAAACGCAATTAAGGCAATTAATACAACTGTTTGACCACCAAAAAAGAGTAGTAATGTATCGATGTTCAATTTCACCTCCTGTGAAATAACGCCCCCCTCACTTGCCGGAAGCCAATGGCGCCTTTTTTGCAGTTACACCGCAAAAAAGGTGACGGTGGCCGGAGGTCATGTGCAGGCGCTTGTTAAGTGTGTCACGTGACATTTAGTAAAAATTCGCTTATTTCTTTGCGCAAATCTAAGTCATTAGTTTGCGTTGCTAACTCATTAGCCATGTGAGCAAAACTTTTAGACTCATCATTATTGCCTATTGATTGATGTCTCTCAGCTATTGCGAAATTAATAGAAGCCTCATATTCCTTAACTTGTTTCTTTATTGCAAGTTTAAGGGCTTTCTCATAGATGGTAATTGATACTGTATCATCTCTTGTGAAATCGCCAAGCGCTTCCCACTGTAATGGATGATCAGTTTCTAGTCCTTCATGTTTCTCACAGATAGATTTAAGCTTCTGGTAATTTTCCCAAAAACTCTTCGTATCATCATCTCCTGAAGCATTTACTAGCTCACAAGAAATTTCTAATACTTCTTCGTAGATTGCTCTATCCATCATGGACACTTAACAACTTTATCAGAGGACACTTTCCCTATTTTAGCGCGAAAACGTCCTTATTTAATGAACTTACATTAATAGCAAATAGTATAAGTGATTGCCAGCTATAAATATTATGCTTTCTGTAACTCATATAAACATGTAAAAAAGAAGAAAGTGTCTCTGACTCTTATTAAGTTAATGACAACTCACCTGAATGTCCGGTTCTCGCTCACAGCCGAACTTCGCAAAAGTGCCAATACCAGACATTAATAACGCGTGCTCAAAAAGCAACTATTGGCCTGCTATAATTTAAACGAAGTGAGTCTCCCTAATTGTAGATATATTAAGTTGCTCTTCTGTAAAACCCATGCTTTTTAATACAGGCTCCATTGCACCTTGTGAGTCTAAGTAAATGTCTACATAACGTTCTCTTTGTTCATTTATGCTATTTAGCTCGTGCACTAATTTACAAGAAAGTTTAATTGTATTTTTTATCGATTGAATACAATATTCGTCGCTATCCACCAATTTGCTCACCGCAGTTTGGGCATGGGACATTATTAAAGTTATGTTTCTTGGCACCCTTTTAACAACTAAACGCTGGTCTCGGGAAAGCACTAAAGCTAAATTCTTATAAAGTTCAATTAAGATATCGACATTAATATCTCTTGAAAGAGGAATAGGGATTGCCAAGCTATTGGTCAACTCAGGTTCTTGCCTGATTTTTAATAGAAATTTAAAATACGATTCAATATGGCAAGTAAGTTCAGATTGTAAATCACCTAGCTCGATAAACATCATTTCAAGATCTTTTTTACACTGAAACTCAGCCTTCTTCTTTTCAACCATAGGAACAAGAAAAAGTGAAAATAACGCGCCAAAAATAGTGAATGCTAATTTATCCATATTTATCCTTTATCACCAACGAGTTAGTTGCGAGCGAACGCTTATACTTCTGCTGACACCTTGCTCACATTTATACTTTTCATAGTTGAAACAAATATTACTATCAATAAATTTTCTATCATATATGAGCAAAACTACAGCAAACAACTTGAGCGCGTAGCCCATTTGTTTGAATCACCACAGTAAGCAATAAATAGCCAATTAACAAGATTATTTGTTCACCCCCAACTTCCGCTTCTTGCTCTCAGCCGAACTTCGCAAAAGTGCCAATTGCGGACGGTAAGGAGTATAATATCTGAAGTCAAGATTGACCCCTTTGGTTTTTACGTCGTTGTAACCAGCAAAAAATTATTGGCTAAAATATGAAGCGAAGCGTAACAGCCAACAAGTTTTTGTCCGCGTTTATGACTTTGTTATACGAATTTAGCACCTTAGTTCAAAGGCCAAACAGCACATTTAAAATAGTCGAAGATAACCATCCCAAGATTGCACCAGCTAGCAGGCCAGGAACTTGGTTTTTTATTTTGCTTTTTTCTTTTAGCTCTGCACTTAAACTATCAACCTTACTGGATTGTTTAGTTATTTGCTCTGAAATCATATTAATTAATGATGAATCCACTCCCAGCCCCAACTTTTCAATAACCTGCCTTTCAGAAATGAGCACTGGTTTTCCATTTTTTAATGCATAAGGGCTACCATCTGCGAAAGCTAACGATTCACTTTTACTAACTCTTAACAAGTAAATACTTTGAAACCTTGCTTTATCTAAGCTGACTTCAAAATCCACGCCATCTAGCAAACTTCGCGATTGTTCTACTAACTTATCATCAACATTTTGAAAACCTGAACTATAACCTTCATGAGAATAAGCTCCCAGCAATATATTGCCGCCATTGGAATTTGCTAATGAAGAAATATATTTTGCAAGCTCCATAGGCTGAATGGAAGCAGGTAATATAAGCTGATCTTCATCATTGGATTCTTCCATAAACTTAGAAGCCCAATCCTGCACTGTCGTATCTATTGTTTTTGGCATTTATATTCCATTAAAGGTGCTTTGAATGAATGCTGTGCATATTGTCTACGATTCGTATAACTCATCACTCAGAAGCTAAAAATTGATGGCTAAAATAGCGAGGCACGAGCACAGCCAGATGTTTTAGCCCTTTGAAGTGCTTTGTTATGTTACCTCGCTAGAGACAATAAGTAGCCTCACCCATACGAATACAGCGATACAAACTTTTAACGGTATTTTTAATAAAGTCAGGGCTTTTGCATACTTTATGAGGTTTCCCCATTTTTAAATTTATATCTTCCAAGTTTTGCCATGTTTCCATTGCAACCCTATCGTGAGCAGCTAGAAAATAATCTAGTTTTTCTTTGGTAAAATGTTTAGCTAACTCTTGCTTAGAAATAAACATTTCGAGTGCTTTTGAAGTGTTAACAATTTGCAAGTTATTTTTGCAAGCCAATGCAGTTCCACTCAGTGAGCCTGCATTTTTATATCTGCGCTCCACGTCTTTCTCGCTTGTCACGTATGAACAGGAAGATAAAAAGATTGCCGTAATAATTACTACTTTTTGAATTTGAATCACCATACTCTCCATGTAACATAACGCCGCACTAAGCGGATTAAAATTGTTAGTTATAATATGTAACGAAGCGAAACCTAACTAACTGTTTTAGTTTAACTTCACCCGTTTAAGTGTCTTGTTATTTTTTGGACTAACTCTTGACCAATTTCATTAATTTTTCTAATGTCAGCGCTACTTGCAATGTCAGCATGTAAGCATGTAAGCAAGCCAAAATCTCTTGAGCGGTTATCCACATCGCCATTTTCGGATTCTCAACAGTAAAGTCTGTTCTATTAAGGGATACATCATCCACAGTGAAATTTTCATGGATTCCATGCCCGTACACATTAGCAAAAGATCTTTTTGCACTTTTATCAAACTTAGAAGTGAAAACGTCAAAATCAAACGTTACTTCGCTGATATTGTGTACAAGCTTATTCCTTAATTCAGAAAGCTTAATTAAGAAAGTGGATTGATCTTTTTTAATAATGTTTAGTTTAGTAATTAAAGAGATTTTTTTGGATTGCTCAAGATAAGAAAGTTCATTTTCGATTTCTGGATGTTGGAGTTTAGCCCCAAGAGCTTGCCCACTTGCGGCTTCAAAAAGTGCACTTAACTTAATAACAAAAGACCAATCATCCTCCGCTAACAACGCATCATAAAAACCACTTGGTAACCCCAAATGGCTTTCAAGAGCCGATACTTCTTTTGATATTGCATCCATAAGTGAACCTTTCAGAATAAAAACATAGCAGCTTATTGAACACCATTGTGGTGGTTTATAACACACCAAAACGGCGTGTATTACACACCCTGATAATTTCACCAAAAATTACCTTTGTAAACAAGTAATTAAAATAGCTAGGAATTGTTCTTGTTATTTTGCACCAAAACGCCGTTTAATAATGTTATTGGACAAAATTAGGCTCCAACTCAAAAAAGTAGGAAAAAATTCAACTTTTTCAGTGTCCGGTTATCGCTCTAACCCGACTATCAGCTGGATAGCAGGAGTGCGATTATTAAATATAACTTTTATTTGGCTTTAAGGTATGTATGCCTAGCGATATTCAACCTAGTGCTAATCATAAATTTGTAGAGATGCTCAGCAATGGAAAAGTTAATTTAAGCTCAAGCCCTTTAGATGAAATTGAATTAATTCATCGTGGTTTAGGTATTAACAATGTTGAGAAGTTTAGTCTTGAGTTACGTTGGGATATTCAAGAGGATTCAACTAAACAGGTAGATTTATTTTTTTGACTAGCAAATTTATGGAGGTTTTTAACACGGGGTGTTTGAGTTTTCTTCTGTACATGTGAGTCAACCACCTAACCATTTGGTTAAATACTAAACTATGCCACCTTATACTTCCAATTTATGCCATCTTTTAGTACAAATATGTCAACTTATACTTCAAACAACACCCAAATGAGGAATTTGGGTGGCAGTCTTACCAGCCACATCTCGGCACACACGTCACAAACTGTGGCTGCTCCCTTCCGGGCCTGACCAGGTTCGCCTGCTAGTGTTGCGAGAGGACCAATAAGACTACCATTGAGGGCCTTGGTTGGCGCGGGAGGGATTATCTCTACTTTTGCTGTGTTATTCAAGGGGAAACACAAAAAGAAAGTGCGATTGCATGTTAAACATACAATCGCACTGTTTTTTAAACGATTTAAGTAAGATTATTGATTATCTAACTCTTTTTTTACGTTACGTAGTACAGCTTTTATTTTTTTCATGTTTTCAGGGCCCATGCGTAGCAGTTGTTTTTGTGCAGCCGGTAGGCGTTCCCATTCTGAGTAAGCATATTGATAAGTTACTGAATCACGTAACAGTGGCATATCCCCTTTTGGCTCTGGGGTATCTAGCAGCAATTCTATGGCGTCAGTAAGTGTTTGATTAAACGCATCACCTTGATAGCCAATTTCTGTATACGCATCATTGATAAGTGGTTTGTACTCATCGTATAAACGTACGATTTGTGCTGCACTCATGCTAGTAAAGATTTTTACATAAGGGGTATAACGCTCATAGCTGTTTGGATCAATGGTAAGAATATCACCCTCTACTACACTAAAGCCTTCTTCTAACTTAATAACGGGAGTGTGTTTTTGCGCAATTTTACCTTTGGCAAGATTATCTATAAATACCACACCGCGACGAATAACATCGTCGTTTATAACCAAACTCATAGCTGCATCACCTAAGTATTCGTCTAACTTAGCAACAACGACAGGATCGCTTTCATCAAGAGTAGGTAGTGGTTCTACTTGCGGCTCAGGCTCTACTGGGCGTGGTGTTGGCACGGCTAAATCAGCAGGCTTTTCAGGATTAACAGATGGGGCATTAACAACCGGATCGTTCTCTGGTTTTAGCTCCATCATGGGGCGCTCTGCTACGGGTTGCTCAACTTCAGTTGCTGTTTGTGACTCATCACTTGAGTTTAATAACACAAACGCTGCAGCAATAATGATAATAATTAAAATGATGCCTGCAAATAAAAGGTTATTATTCGGTGGACGTTTTTGAACATCTGACGCTGATGGTTGATCTGACATACGAACTCCATAAATATTAAAATGCGATAACAGTAAGAGTACCCTAAATGGATTTAATTCATAGCCTACACTAATAATTATTAACGTAGCTAAGGTATCCTTTGATTCTTCTAGCTTAAAGACTTACAGTTAATAAATAAAGTAAAGACGCTTAACCGCTTAATTGCAACGACGAAACTCAACTATGAAAATCAAGCAAATCGATAAAAACAAACCTAAAGTTGCTCTGTTACTGACCGGTGGTGGTGCACGTGCCGCTTACCAAGTTGGGGTTCTTAAAGCGCTCGCGCAAAGTATGCCGCGTACCGCCCCGCTGCCATTTACTATTATTAATGGTACATCTGCCGGAGCGATCAATTCAGCTGCGCTAGCAAGCTATGCTTCATGCACCCATTTGGCGGTACGTAAACTGGAATCTGTTTGGAAAAGCTTTTCTACCTCAATGGTATATAAAAGTGATTTTATCAGCGTGTTTGGCCATTTAATGCGTAACATGCTGACTAGTTTTCAATCTGAACATATTAATCATCCACCAGCGAGCTTGTTGAATAATCAGCCTTTACGTAATTTACTTAATGAAATTTTAGATTTAACTCGCATTGAGCGTAATTTACACCGTAATTATTTAGATGCGCTGTCAATCACCGCATCAAGCTATACCACGGGTGATTCTGTGGCGTTTTTTCAATCTAATACACAGTCACCTTGGCGGCGCGCTAAACGCGAAGGCCAAGCGGCACGTATTAACGTTGAACATTTAATGGCGTCCAGTGCAATTCCTATGGTGTTTCCGAGCGTAAATGTATACAACCACTACTTTGGTGATGGCTCTATTCACCAATTATCGCCACTGAGTCCATGTGTCCATTTAGGCGCTGAAAAAATATTTATTATTGGTGTTGATCAGCCCAAAGAAGCTCATCCGCCGGGTTATCTACCTCACTTCCCAGGGTTATCCTCGATTGCGGGCCATTTGCTAGACAGTGTGTTTACCGACACCTTACAGTCAGATCTTGAGCGCCTTGAACGAATTAACCGAACTTTAGGTTTATTACCTGGGCGTGATAAACACCAAGAATTAAAGCAAATACAAAGTTTTGTGATCAATCCATCAGAAAACTTTAATGCCATTGCTGCAAACTATTACAGTGATATGCCTTTAGCCATTAAAATATTACTGCGCATGATCGGGGTTAAAAAACGTTCTCAATCGAGTTTAACCAGTTACTTATTGTTTGAAAAACGCTATACCCAGCATTTGATTGAAATTGGTTATAAAGATGGTTTAGAGAAACTGCCACAGATACGCGAATTTTTAGAGCTCGATTAACAGTTAACTATTCACTAATCCGTACCATCGAGTAAATAGCACTCTACCCGCTCTACTCGTCGAGGTTTACCTTGAAGTACAAGAATATCTCCGGCGAGTAAAACAGTGTGCAGCGATGGACTATCAATTTCACGGTCTTTGCGTCGTAATGCTCGCACTGATACTTTACGTTTTTCGAGATTTAATTCATTAATATTTTTAGCAACCGCAAAGGCGTTTTCTGGCAGTGCCATAACGTGTAAATACTCAAGCCGCTCGGCGTTGTTTTCTTCACTATCAAATTGATCTCCAGCAAAAAAACCATGTAAAAATTGGTAACGATTACGCCGCTCTTTGCTAACCCGCCTGACAATACGCGACATCGGCACGCCCGACATAGACAACACGTGCGACACTAACATTAAGCTCGCTTCCAGTGTTTCTGGCACCACCTCAGTCACGCCAAGCTCTTTGAGTGCTTCGAGATGACTATCATCGCGCATGCGTACCAGTATTTTCACGTCAGGAGCTATTTGCTTTATCGCATCGATCACGATTTGCGCATGTTCAAAATCGGTGAAAGTAATGATCACTAGTCGAGCTCGTTCGACTCCTGCTGATTTTAAAATATCTTTTTGTTTTACATGACCAAAAATAACGGGCTCTCCAGCTGCTTTGGCCTCTTGAACTAGTATTGGGTTACTTTCAACAGCAACGTACTCTATTGCTTCTGGCTTTAAAAACCGCGCAATAGTTTGCCCAACCCGAGAGAACCCACAGATCACTACATGGTTTTGATACAAGGTGCTACTATTAGGCTGTTGCTGCCACTCACCGTTGGGATTTTTTAATACCCCAAGTTGTTTTAATAACCAAGGCGTCGATTCTATTAAATAAGGCGTTAAGCCCATCGACATGACTGCAATAGCAATTAAAAATGAGGCGTGATCTAAAGCTAATAATTGGTGTTTAGTAGCAAGCGCAATTAATACAAAACCAAACTCGCCCATTTGCCATAGCATGATGCCTGCTGCAATTGCATCTTGTTTTCGCTCGCCCATCAGTTGCGCTAAAAAAGTAATAACACCAATTTTTAATACTAGCATTAGCGCTAATGCAGCCACTATCCAATACCATACGCCAAACACATATAAAATATCGAGCTGCATACCGACAGTGACAAAAAATAGGCCCATTAAAATATCGCGAAATGGTCGAATATCAGCTTCTAATTGATGTCTGTACTGGCTTTCGCCGAGCATCATTCCTGCTAAAAATGCGCCCAGCGCCATCGATAAGCCAAATAAATACGTTAAGCCTGCGGCAAATAAGGCAACCACTAAGGTGGTCAAAACAAACAATTCATCGGTGCGCATTAATGCAACTTCGCTAAAGACTTTTGGCAATACCCACTTGCCTATCATCCATAACAACAAACATACAAATGCGCCTTTAGTTAAAGCGAAAGTCAGGGCCCAGGCAATGCCTTCAGTATCACTGCTTTGGACCAGTAAAGGTAAAGTAATCAGTAACGGCACCACCGCAATATCTTGAAATAATAACATTCCGATAGCGAGCTGCCCTCGCCGCTGTTTAAGTTCGCCGGTTTCTTTAAGTAATTTAACCACCACCGCTGTTGATGACAGCGCCATTAATGTCGCAATAGTGAAACTGCTCAACAAAGACAAATCCATCAACAATAAAATCAGCATAAACACAATACTTGTGACAATTACTTGCAACGTGCCCAAGCCAAATACAATATTGCGCATTGCCATTAAGCGGCCAACAGAAAACTCCAGCCCTAAACTAAATAATAAAAATACAATACCAAGCTCAGCTACAAAATGTATTTCATGACTTTGCGCCATCCAGCCAATGCCATGACTACCCGCTAATAAGCCAGTAGCAAGGTAGGCAAGGATCGGCGGTAAGCCAATGCGCTTAAATAACCATACCAGCACCACAGCAGCCAGTAATAAGCCAAATATTTGAGCCAATACACTTTGCAAATAAACCTCCTATTTATACTGTTGCCATACCGTCAAAATTTTAGCTACTTAAGAGTTAACTATAGCAACTATCTGTTTTTCAGCCAGTTTGGAATAGTGGCACAAAAATCGCTTAGAAAAGTAATAACAAACTCCTAGGGGGAGAAAACCATGGAAAATGTCCATATTTTGACGCAGCGCATCTCGGCACGTGGCGAGTTTCTGCCGTTTTCGGCAGAGCATTACCGTAATAATGAACCTGCTGCTATTCATAGTTTGCTCGAAAAACTGCAAACAACGTTAAATATAGAAGAGCTATTAACGATTTATGCTGAGCATGCAAAACAAATCATAAATTTTTCAGGCTTGCAGTTTCAGTCGTCTCTTGGAGTGGCACAAATCCCTAATAGTGATAATAGTAAACCGCCATATTCATTTAATTTAGACATAAATAATGAACATTTAGGGCAGCTTATCTATTTTTGCCAATACCCGCTTTCGGGAAGTATCAAGCAAAAGTTAGTTGGCTTACACAGCGTATTGGTTTATCCATTACGTAATGCATTAATGTATAGCCGCGTGCTAAAGCTAGCTACTAAAGACACTTTAACAGGACTTAATAATCGTAGTCAGTTTGATGCTATTTTGGCTCAGAAATTAGAGCGTTTTCGCCGCCATCATCGTCCATTTAGTCTAATGTTGTTAGATTTAGATAACTTTAAACAAGTTAATGATAGCTACGGTCATAAAATTGGCGATGACGTATTACAAGAGTTTGCCAACGTTTTATGCAGTAGTATTCGCGGGACTGATTCTGTATTTCGTTTTGGTGGTGATGAGTTTGCAGTATTAATCGATGATCCTGAATTTACCACAAATAAAGTGATTGCTCAGCGAGTAATGCAGTTAGTGACTCAGTCAAGTTTAATGAAACAATATGAAGTCACCACCAGCATTGGATTTACTTTGGCAAACAGCAAAGATTGTGAGAATGAGATTTTTGCCCGCGCCGATAAAGGTTTATACAAGGCCAAAGCATCAGGGCGTAACTGCGCTAAAGCGTATTAATTAAAGGTAAGCCTAGTTCCCCCACTAGGCTTTCTTTTATAATTATACTAATTATCTGACTTGGCTAATAACTTATAACCTAATAGTGCTAAGCAAAAACCAAAAAAGAAACCACTAATTAGGTATAACAAAGCAGCCATGCTGGTTAGTGGTACAACAATGACCATTAATAATGGAATACTCACCCCAACAATAAAAAATAGTCCACCTTTACCTAACCAGTACGCAATTAAAATAATTGCACACACCAAACCACCTAAAACCGAATACGCTAACGTTAATAGCTCAAGCTCAAACATTACCGTGGCAATGCCCGCTATAACGGCTGTAACTATTAGCCCTAACGGTGCTTTATTGACTAGTGATAAACCAACGTGTGGCTGTGACGTTGTCATGTTTTTATCTCCCAAAATATACCTTTTTCATCGGCGTGTTCTGCACTTATAAAATGCCCTACGACATAAACTAATTGCTCATTATAAAAAATAAGTGGCACATTAGCACGTAACCATGGCGCTACTTTTGCATCTTTAAACCAATGTTTAATGCTGTTGTGACCCGGTTTTTTAAGCGGTTTAATACGCGCCTGTGGACAATTAAACTGGACAGAAACGTGTTCATCAAGCAATGGTTTTCTAACTCCTATACCTGATAATTGTATTAGGGTACGACCATCTGAAAGTAACTGGTTTTGAGCAGTTAGTGATTGGCTGTCAGGAACGGTTGTTTCACGTACAAAATATAAAAATTTTTGATGCCGGCGAACTTGCCCATCCGTTAACTGAATAAGTAGCTGCGCATCAGCTTTTGCTGTTAAACCTTGTGTAAGTATTTGCTGAGTTTGTTGTTGTGATGGCATAAGCGTCGTAAATTGTCCAAGCCAACAACGCAAAACATTTGCTTGGCGCGCAGCGCTAAAATTTGCTAGCTGTAAACAACTTAACCCTTGCTGGGTGTTTTGGCATTGCCTTAAATCTAACTGAGTGTATTCATCAAGTACATCTTGCTGCTGTTGAAGAAGGTTAACACTGCGCGCTGCGCTTTTCTCAAAGCCGGTAAATCGTTCACTTAATAGAGGCACTATTTGCTGACGAATAAAGTTGCGATCAAAGCGCTCATCCGTATTTGAATCATCGGTAATATGCTCAAGCTTAAACTCGGTAGCAAATTGTTCAATACTGTGTCGTGTGGTGTTCAGCAGTGGCCTTAAACATTCTCGCCCAGAACTCAAGGTGCGAGTTTGCCGCATCGATGCTAAGCCTTGTAATCCTGAGCCCCGTTTTAGTCTCAATAAGAACGTTTCTAGTTGATCATTTAAGTGCTGCCCTAGCAAAATAATACTGCCGCTTGGGCTATGCTGATCAAGTGCCTGATACCGAGCATCGCGGGCGAGCTCTTCTAGACTCGTGCGTGATTTATTGGTGATTTTTACCTGAGCCGAGTAAAAAGGAACTTTTACTATTGCACATAGTTTTTCGCAAAAATGCTGCCAATCGTCGCCATACTGACTTAAACCATGATTAACATAAACTGCGCTTAATTGCAGTTGCGGTATTTCAGCTTTTAGCGCATTCATTATATGCAGTAATACCACCGAATCCACACCACCAGAGAGCGCTACCGTAAATGCGGTTTTGTGCTCATCGGTATAAGGCGTAATGGCATTTTTTACTTGTTGGTATAACGATGTTGTTTGCATGAGTAACCATCAACTTAAATTTAGTAGTGCTCCAAGCTCCAAAGCATTCTAAAACAAAAAAGCCGCAATAGCGGCTTTTTTTCATCAATTTGGTTGTTTTGTTTATCTTAACAATAGCCAAACGACATTAAACGTTTATAGCGTTGATCAAGCATCTCATCCAGTGACAGAGCTTGTAAATCAGCTAAATCGCGCTTAAGTTGATTTTTCAGGTTACGCGCCATACCTTCGTAGTTACGGTGTGCGCCACCTAATGGCTCTTCAACTAAGCTGTTGATCAAATCAAGCTCTTTAACACGCTCAGCGGTTACACCCATCGCTTCTGCAGCAAGAGGGGCTTTATCAGCGCTCTTCCACAAAATTGATGCACAACCTTCTGGTGAAATCACCGAGTAAGTACTGTACTGCAACATGTTAACGCGATCACCTACACCAATGGCTAGAGCACCACCTGAGCCACCTTCACCAATAACCGTACAAATTGTTGGCACTTTTAATGCTGCCATCACTTTAAGGTTACGTGCGATTGCTTCAGATTGGCCTCGCTCTTCAGCGCCAACACCAGGGTATGCACCTGGGGTGTCGATAAAGGTCATAATTGGCATTTTAAAACGCTCTGCCATTTCCATTAAGCGTAATGCTTTACGGTAACCTTCAGGCTTTGGCATACCAAAGTTGCGTTTAATTTTTTCAGCTGTGTCACGGCCTTTTTGTTGGCCAATAACCATCACTGGTTGACCTTCAAAGCGTGCAACACCGCCTAAAATTGCCGGATCATTCGCAAAAGTACGATCGCCAGCAAACTCGTCAAATTCCGTGAAAATACGCTCGATATAATCTCGAGTATAAGGACGCAACGGATGACGGGCTAACTGAGAAACCTGCCAAGCACCTAATTTAGAGAATATTTCCTCTTTCATTTTAGCGCTTTTCTCTTTTAATCGACTGACTTCCTCTTCTAACTCAAGGTCTAAATCGCCAGCGCGGCTTATATTTTGTAACTCTTCAATTTTTGCTTCTAACTCTGCGATTGGAAGCTCAAAATCAAGATAATTGAGGCTCATGCTCTAAACTACCTAATTAGTTAAATTCTAGTTCTACATCTTGCGCCGCCATTAACGATAACTTATGAATTAAGTCATCACTAGGCGTAACACACCATTCTGTCCCGAGGGTTAACTGTGCCAACGCATCTGGACGCTGATAGTAAACCTTAATCGGACAAGTACCAAACTTATAAGGTTCGAGTACTTTTTGTAATTTATCGAAGAAGTTGGCTTCGATTTGCACCATATTTAGCGTCATTTTAATCGCTTTAATACGTTTTTCGCGCGCTTGCGCGATGGTGCATATGTCTCTGGCGGTCATTGTAATACCACCGGAGAAGTTATCAAAGCTGACCTGTCCAGATATTACCAAGATATTGTTGATTTGCAGCATATCTTGGTACATTTCAAACTGTTCTGGGAATAAGCGTACATCAATACGGGCACTCTTGTCATCTAAAGTTACAAGCCCCCAACGATTTCCCTTTTTATTTACTAGTGTACGTGCAGCTATAACAAGGCCTGCAGCGGTTGATTGCACATCACGATTAGTTGGCTGTAAATCCACTAATTTACCACTGGTGTAATATTTCAGCTCTTTACGATACTGATTTATTGGGTGCCCGGTTAAATATAAGCCTAAGGTTTCTTTTTCCCCATCAAGCCATTGGTTATCAGTCAGTGGCGTGGCTTTTATAAATGCTTGCTCGACTTCATCCGGCTCTGTCGCTAATAAACCAAATAAATCAGTTTGCCCTAACGACTCTGCTTTATGATGCTGATCAGCCGCTTTCATCGCATCTTTTAAGCTTGCCAATAACGTAGCACGCGCTGGTTGCGTTTTCTCGGGACCGAGTTGATCAAGCGCACCGGCGTAAATAAGTTTTTCGGTTACGCGTTTATTGATACGTTTTAAATCTACCCGCGCACAAAAATCGAATAGGTCTTTAAATGGCCCACCGTTACTTCGCGCTTCTAAAATTGCATCTACAGGTGCTTCACCCACGCCTTTGATAGCACCAATACCATAAACAATTTCACCCTTGAGGTTTACTGTAAACTTATAGGCACCGGCATTTACATCAGGCGGTAATAAAGTGAGTTTCATGTTCTCACATTCATCAACCAAGGTGACGATTTTTTCAGTATTATCCATATCAGCCGACATCACCGCCGCCATAAATTCAGCAGGATAATGGGTTTTCATCCACAGCGTTTGGTAAGATACTAACGCATAGGCTGCGGAGTGCGATTTATTGAAACCGTAGCCTGCGAACTTCTCTACCAAGTCGAAGATCTTAATCGCCAGTTCGCCGTCAATGCCGTTATTTCGCGCACCATCTTCAAATGTTGAACGCTGTTTTGCCATCTCTTCTGGCTTTTTCTTACCCATTGCACGACGTAACATATCGGCGCCACCTAGGGTGTAACCTGCCAGTACCTGAGCAATTTGCATTACTTGTTCTTGATACAAGATAATGCCGTAAGTCGGCTCCAAAATAGGCTTTAAGCTTTCGTGTTGATATTGTGCATCTGGATAAGAAATTTCTTCGCGACCAAGTTTTCGGTCGATAAAGTTATCTACCATGCCTGACTGCAATGGCCCGGGACGAAACAAGGCTACCAAGGCGATCATATCTTCAAAGCAATCGGGCTTTAAGCGCCTTACTAAGTCTTTCATACCCCGGGATTCAAGTTGGAATACCGCGGTAGTTTCTGCTCTTAATAGCAGCTCTATACTCTTTTTATCATTCAGTGGAATGGTGTTGATATCTATTGACTCTTTGCCCTCTCGGGTTAAGCGCTCATTAGTCATATCAACTGCCCATTGCAAAATGGTCAGGGTTCGTAGACCTAAGAAGTCAAACTTTACTAATCCGGCGGTCTCTACGTCATTTTTATCAAACTGAGTAACCGGAAACTTACCTTCATCGTCACAATACAGGGCGGCAAAATCAGTAATTGTAGTCGGTGAAATAACCACACCGCCGGCATGTTTACCAGCGTTACGTGTACAGCCTTCAAGGATGCGACACATATCGATTAAGTCTTTTACTTCTGTATCGCCATCGTAAGCTTCTTGCAGGCGTGGCTCAACATCAAACGCTTTAGCCAACGTCATGCCGGGATCGCCTGGGATCAGTTTTGATATACGGTCAACAAATCCGTACGGGTGGCCAAGTACTCGGCCAACATCGCGTATTACCGCTTTTGCTGCCATAGTACCAAAAGTAATGATCTGTGATACCGCGTCTCGTCCATATAGAGCCGATACGTGATCGATTACTTCATCGCGTCTATCCATACAAAAATCGACGTCGAAATCCGGCATTGATACACGTTCAGGGTTCAAGAAGCGCTCGAAAAGTAAATCAAATTCAAGCGGATCAAGATCGGTAATTTTCAGCGCGTACGCCACTAACGAACCCGCACCTGAACCACGCCCTGGCCCAACTGGAATATTGTTATCTTTACTCCACTGGATGAACTCCATTACGATCAAGAAGTAACCAGGGAAACCCATTTGGTTAATTACATCGAGCTCGATTTGTAAACGCTCGTCGTATTCAACACGTTTTTCTGCTCGGTCAGCTTCATCAGGGAATAAAAACTGTAGGCGCTCTTCAAGACCGTCTCGGGATACTTTCACCAAGAAGTCTTCAATTTTTAATGAGCCGGTTGGGTAATCTGGTAAGAAATACGTACCAAGCTGCACCGTCACATTACAGCGTTTGGCGATTTCCACACTGTTTTGCAGCGCTTCTGGGATATCACTAAACAGCTCAGCCATTTGTGCTGGGGTTTTTAAGTACTGCTCTTCAGAGAAGCGCTTTGGTCGGCGTTTATCATCAAGCGTATAGCCGTCAAATATTGCTACGCGTATTTCGTGGGCCTCGAAGTTTTCAGGCTTCAAAAATACCACTTCGTTGGTAGCCACCACTGGCAGTTGCTCAACGGTTGCGAGCTCAACCGCTAAGTGTAAATAGTCTTCTTCTTGTGTACGCTTAGTACGTATCAACTCAATATAGTAGTTATCACTAAAATGCTGTTTATAAAAACTAACCACCGACTCAACTGTGGCTGGGTTGCCTTTTAATAGCGCTTTACCTAAATCGCCATCTTTGGCACCAGAGAGTAAAATAAGCCCTTCTTTGTGCTCAACTAACCAATCTCGTTCAATAACAGGGCGATGAAATAAATGCCCACGTTGATACGCTTTAGAGATTAAAAGGGTAAGATTTTTATAACCGACATTATCTTTAGCTAAAATAACTAACCGACAAGGCCCTTCTGGAAACTCTGGGCTGTGTAACCAAAAATCAGCACCAACAATTGGTTTAATACCCGCATTATGAGCGGTGTCATAAAAGCGCACTAAACCACATAAGTTCATTTGGTCGGTAATGGCCAATGCCGGTAATTGTAATTCCTGCGCTTTAGCGACAATCGGTTTAGTTTTCGCTAAACCATCGACCATTGAAAAGTCTGAATGTACCCGTAAATGCACAAAATCTGGAGCTGCCATTACTTCTCCTGCATCGCCAGTACACGTTGTACTGGTTTAAAGCTTTTACGATGTTCACTAATGGCGCCGTACTGCTCAAGAGCAGCAAAATGTGCCTTGGTTGGGTAGCCTTTATGACCTGCAAAACCATATTCTGGATAGCGTTTATCAAGCTCAATCATTTCATCATCACGGGCAACTTTAGCAATAATGGATGCTGCTGAGATCTCTGCCACTAGACTGTCGCCTTTTATTACGGCTTGTGCCGGCATACTGAGCGCAGGTAGGCGATTGCCATCAACAAATACAAACTCAGGGGTGGTGCTTAAGCCTTCAACCGCACGAGTCATTGCCAGCATAGTGGCATGGAGAATATTTAACTCGTCGATTTCTGTGGGGCTACATCGGCCAATGGACCAACACAGCGCTTTTTCTTTGATCTCAATTGCTAGTGCTTGGCGTTTTTTATCGGTTAACTTTTTTGAATCCGCAAGACCAGCTATCGGTTTAGCTGGATCGAGGATCACCGCAGCGGTCACTACATCGCCAACTAATGGCCCACGGCCGACTTCGTCAACGCCAGCGATAAAGCTGAGGTTAGGTCGTTCAATTTGCATCTATAATCTCCGCAACAGCAGTGGCTGCTTGCTCACTAGCATTTAAGCGTATTTGCTGGTGAATGGCTAAAAAACGCGCTTTTAATTCGCGATTATCACTATTTAGCATTGGTTCAAGGGCGTTCGTTAGGTTTTCAACGCTGCAATCATGCTGCATAAATTCAGGCACTAGCTCTTCGTCAGCTAATAAGTTTGGTAACGAAAAGTATTTAATATTAAAAGTGAATAAACTTTTAAAAATCCAATAACTTAGGGCTTTTATTTTATAGCCAACCACCATAGGTTTTTTATAAAGCATCCCTTCCAGGGTCGCGGTACCTGATGCAATTAAAATCACATCTGCCGCTTGCATAGCAAGGTTCGATTGTCCATCCAACAACTGAATATTTAGTTGTGGCGCTGTAGCTGCCAAAATAGCACTAAATTGTGCTTTGCGTTGCTCATTTACTAATGGCACCACTATTTTTAAATCAGGATTTTTAGCTTGTAGCCCGGCCGCTGTTTTAAGATAAGTTTCACTAAGCAACCCTACTTCTGAGCCTCGACTACCTGGCAATAATGCCAGTACTTTATCATCAAGGCTTAAACCCAATTGTTGACGCGCTGCGCTGTCGTCATGCTCAAGGGCAATATCATCAGCCAGTGTATGGCCAACAAAAGTACATGGCACATTATGTTTATCGTAAAATGCTTTTTCAAACGGTAATAAAGCTAGCACCATATTGGTTGCAGCGCTGATTTTGTGAATACGTTTTTCTCGCCATGCCCACACTGATGGACTTACATATTGAATCGTTTTAATACCAGCATCTTTTAACGGCTTTTCAACCCGTAAATTAAAGTCAGGTGCATCAATACCGATATAAACGTCTGGCGGGTTATCAATAAAGTGTTGGACTAGTTGCTTGCGAATTTTTAATAACCGCGGTAATCGGCCTAGCACTTCCACTAAGCCCATTACAGCTAACTCTTCCATATCAAATAAGCTACTACAGCCTTGCGCCTGCATTTTCGGCCCTGCAATACCTTCAAAAATGGCATCAGGGTAGCGCTGTTTCAATGCTTTAATTAGGCCTTCACCTAAAATATCACCAGAGAGCTCTCCAACTACAATCGCTATACGTAGTGGCTGTTTATCTTTATTCATGGCTGTTTTTTATTCACAAGTCAACAAGACGGTCATAGGCAGTAGTCTAGCTTGTTTTACTGCGCGATTAAATGACACACCCTGAATAAATTAGAGAAACCTTCACCAACGTACCTTTACTGATACAACCAGAACTATTTGCCTGTTTTTCAAACATATATTGGTAAATAGTTAAGCTCTGTGTTCCACTAACTAAAGCTGATTAAAAAGCGTCGCATTAATCATAATGGGGTAATATTTATCCATGTTGTGATTGACAATAATTAACCAAAAGAGAATAATGCATAAAGTTTCAATAATTACTGAAACTTCATTAACTAACTTTTGCTTACTTTATTTGTTTTGTGACTCGCCCGCACATACAAGGAGCTATAAAAAATGATAGATGAAACCTTTGTGGATCTATCGCGATTACAGTTTGCTGTCACCGCCCTGTTTCACTTTTTATTTGTACCACTGACTCTAGGTATGACCTGGATTTTAGTGATCATGGAGTCGGTTTATGTAATGACCGGCCGAGAAATCTACCGTGATATGACCAAGTTTTGGGGTAAACTATTTGGCATTAACTTCGCCATTGGTGTAGCCACAGGCCTTACCATGGAGTTTGAATTTGGTACTAACTGGTCTTATTACTCTCATTATGTGGGCGATGTATTTGGCGCTCCCCTTGCGATAGAAGGGTTAATGGCATTCTTTTTAGAATCGACCTTTGTGGGTATGTTCTTTTTAGGCTGGGAGCGGCTCAGTAAACGCCAGCATTTAGGTGCAACCTTTTTAATGGCTATTGGTACTAATATGTCTGCGCTGTGGATATTAGTCGCTAATGGTTGGATGCAAAACCCTGTCGGTGCTGAATTTAACTATCAAACTATGCGCATGGAAATGACGAGTTTTGCCGAGCTTGTGTTTAACCCTGTCGCACAAGTTAAGTTTATTCATACTGTGTCTGCGGGCTATGTTGCCGCATCCATGTTCGTATTGGGGATCAGTAGTTGGTATATCCTTAAGGGCCGTGATCTCGCTTTTGCAAAACGCTCTTTTTCAGTCGCTAGCGGCTTTGGTTTAGCCTCAGTATTGTGTGTTATTTTACTTGGCGATGAATCAGGCTATGAAGTCGGTGAAGTACAAAAAGTAAAACTGGCAACCATTGAAGCTGAATGGCACACCGAGGAAGCACCCGCTGCGTTTACGTTAGTGGGGATCCCTGATTCCGATAAACAGGTGACCCATGCCGCCGTTAAAATCCCGTATGCGCTAGGCTTAATAGCGACCCGCTCGTTAGATGAGCAAGTTACCGGCATTAATGATTTAGAAAAACAACACGAAGTGCGTATTCGTAACGGTATGATCGCTTATAAATACCTTGAAAAACTGCGCAGTGGTGATGACTCAGCTGAGAATATTGCTAAGTTTGACACCCTCAAAGCTGATTTAGGCTACGGCTTATTGTTAAAGCGTTATACACCAAATGTAGTGGATGCAACTGAAGCACAAATTCAGCAAGCCGTTAAAGATTCGTTCCCTCAAGTAGGCCCGATGTTTTGGTCATTTAGGATCATGGTTGGCTGTGGTGTGATTATGCTGGGCGTATTTGTATTGTCTTTTTATTACAATGCACATCGTGTGATTGAACAAAAACGTTGGTTATTGTGGGCTGCGGTGTGGAGTATCCCTCTACCTTGGATAGCAATTGAATTTGGCTGGATAGTTGCCGAGTATGGCCGTCAGCCGTGGGCAATCTCTGAAATACTGCCAACCTTTTTAGCGACCTCGTCACTGACTGTCAATGATATTTTAATAAGCTTAACCGGCTTTATCGTATTCTACACCGGCCTTGCTATTGTCGAAGGCTGGCTGATGCTGCGATTTGTAAAAATAGGACCAAGTTCATTGCACACTGGTAAATATCACTTTGAACATTTAGATGACCATACTAATGGCGACCAAATAACTGACGAGCAAGGAGCAAAATCATGATTTTCGATTATGAAACGTTAAAGTTACTTTGGTGGGTTATCATCGGCGTATTGTTAATTGGTTTTGCAATCACCGATGGTATGGACATGGGCGTGGCTATGCTTATCAAGTTAGTTGGTAAGAGCGACAGTGAACGCCGTGTGGTGATCAATACGGTAGGTCCACACTGGGATGGTAACCAAGTATGGTTTATCACCGCAGGTGGTGCCTTATTTGCAGCGTGGCCGATGGTTTATGCGGCTGCATTTTCGGGCTTTTACTTTGCTATGATGTTGGTATTGTTTGCTTTATTTTTTAGACCTTTGGGTTTTGACTATCGTAGCAAAATTGACTCTCCACGCTGGCGTAACAATTGGGATTGGGGCTTATTTGCTGGCAGTGCCATTCCTGCTCTGGTATTTGGCGTGGCCTTTGGCAATCTGTTTTTAGGTGTGCCATTTAGTATTGATGAATACCTTAGAACCAGCTACCAAGGATCTTTCTTTGCATTATTAAATCCATTTGCCTTATTAGCCGGCTTGATCAGCGTAACTATGTTACTTGCCCATGGCGGTATGTGGTTACAGCTGCGTACAGACAGTGATGTTGCTCGTCGCTCAGCGCAATATGGTCGTTATGCACTGTTAGCATTCATCGTGTTATTTGCTGTTGCAGGTATTTGGATTGCTAATCTTGATGGTTACCAAATAATCTCGATGGGTGATACGCAAGGCTTTGCAAACCCACTAGATAAAACAGTAACCACCTCTGCAGGTGCTTGGTTAAACAATTATCAACAAATGCCTTTAACTATGCTGTTCCCTGCGGTCGCTTTTTTAATGGCTGCATTAGCGTGGATATGTTCAAAAATTAATAGACCGGGGCTGGCATTAATAGCAACAAGCTTAATGCTTGGCGGTGTGATCATGACGGCTGGAATGTCTTTATTCCCATTTATTATGCCATCAAGTAATCACCCTGATATTAGTTTAACAATATGGGATGCGGTTTCTAGCCATAGAACATTGAATGTAATGTTTATTGCAGTAAGTATTTTTGTGCCACTTATTTTACTTTACACCACATGGTGTTATGTGAAAATGTGGCGCAAAGTAACCGTAGAAGAAATTGAAAATAACAGCCATGGCAGTTACTAAGGAGATTTGATCTATGTGGTATTTTGCTTGGATACTCGGTGTTTTATTAGCCTGTACGTTAGGTGTGATCAACGTTATGTGGTACGAATTTGGCCAGAACAAAGACAGTATCGCTGACGACGAACAAGAATTACACGATAGGCTTAATCGCCAAAATGACGACTAACCCCCGACCAAATCGCGCGCAGCAAACTACGCTACGCGCGTTTTTAAAAACGCATTCCAATCACGCTGGCAGTCTTTTAAAAATCAGTATTGCGCTAGGAACATTTAACGCATTATTGATGATTGCCAGTGCTTATTTAGTGGCACGATCAATTCATTTAGTGATGTTTGAACACGCCAATTTAGCCACTATTACCCCTTTACTTTGGCCATTAGCAGCATTGATTTTAGGGCGCGGAATATTGCTTGGATTTTCGCAGCGCATAAGTGCCCAAGCCGCACTTAAAATTAAAACTGCAATGCGCCATGCTTTACTCGAGAAACTCACCTTACTTGGGCCAAGTTATATTGAACAACAAGGTCATGGCGCGACTTTAAACACCCTACACAATGGTGTTGAAGCACTGCACGATTATTATGCTAATTATTTACCGAGCGTGGCTTACAGTGCGCTTATTCCTTTGGCTATCCTGATGGTGATTTTTCCTACCGATTGGAAAGCTGGGTTGATTTTTTTATTCACCGCCCCCCTAATTCCGTTTTTTATGATTTTGGTTGGCCACAAAGCAGAACAACTGAATCAACAACGTTGGCAACAACTAGCTGTGTTGGGTAATTACTTTTTTGACCGCTTACAAGGCTTAACCCAACTAAAGTTATTTAATGCGACTACGCGCGAACTAAAACAAATTGCCAAAATTTCCGATGACTTTCGCCATGCGACTTTAAACGTATTAAAAATCGCATTTTTATCATCTTTCGCACTCGAGTTTTTAGCGACCATTAGTGTCGCGTTAGTAGCGGTGATAATCGGTTTTCGGTTGTTTTTTGGTACCTTAGATTTTTCGACCGGCTTTGTTGTACTGTTACTTGCCCCGGAGTTTTATTTACCGCTGCGCCAACTCGGCAGCCATTACCATGCCCGATTAGAAGGGATTAGTGCCGCCGCTGATATGCTAAAAATATTGAATGAGCCACTCCCTGCTAAGGCTCTTGAGAACATACAACCAAATACTCAAAATAGCTTAAACTTACCAAGTATCGAACAACTAAATATTGATAATTTAAATTTTCATTACCCACAAAGTAATGAAGGCGTTAACAATATAAACCTAACATTTGCAGGCACAGGCCTGTATGCCATCGTTGGTCAAAGTGGTGCTGGTAAAAGCACCTTACTCGATTGTTTATTAGGGTTTCATCCTCAGGTGATCGGTGCTGTTACGGTAAATCAACAACAATTAGCCGCATCACACATTAAGCAATGGCAGCAACATATTGCCTGGATCCCACAACAACCTACTTTATTGTTTAACAGTATCAAAGCTAACTTACTATTGGCCAAACCGGATGCCACACTCACGCAGCTAGAAACTGCAGCAGAGCAAGCTGGTGCACTTGAGTTTATCAATCAATTACCAGAGGGCTTTGACACTCAAATTGGTGAACAAGGCGAAGGACTCTCAGGCGGGCAAAAGCAGCGGATCGCTTTAGCTCGGGCATTTTTAAAACAAGCGCCAATTTTGATCCTTGATGAGCCAACCGCACACCTCGATAGCCAAACTGAGCAACAGGTGCAAGCGGCTATCAATCATTATGCACAGCAACATCTCGTTGTGGTGATAGCCCATCGCTTAAATACCATTGCACAAGCTAAACAAGTTATTGTAATGAAAGATGGTGCTGTTATTGAACAAGGTAGCTTTAAAACCCTCATCGATAACCAAGGCGCGCTGTTTGATTTAGTGCATGCAAGGAGTAAACAGCATGACTAATTTTTTACGTTTATTAAAACTGTGTAGACCGCACCTAGGTGCAATGCTGTTAGGGGCATTTTTAGCAACCTTAACAGTACTGGCAAACGTTGGCTTATTGGCTATTTCTGGTTGGTTTTTAGCCGCCATGGCTGCAGCTGGCTTGGCTGGCACGCAAATGAATTACTTCACACCAGCCGGCACAATTAGATTTTTGGCAATCGTAAGAACCGCCTCTCGTTACGGCGAGCGATTGGTAACCCACAACGCCACCTTTTTATTATTAAGTGAAATTCGTGTCAGTGTTTTTAACACGCTAAGCCAGCTAAGCAATGTTGATTTAGCCATGAGCCGCAGCGCCGATCTATTTAACCGCATGCAAAATGACGTTGAAGCGCTCGATAAATTTTACTTAAACGTATTATTACCGATGATTGTTGCGCTAATCAGCGTGCCAATTGTGGTTGCAATTATGGCAGCCTACAACAGTAATGTAGCGTTACTATGCTTTACTGCACTCTTAATAGTAGGCGTTGCCCTGCCGATCATACTGAGTAAACAACTTCAGCAAACTGCCGACCTCGAAACTCACTATTCGGCGACTTTACGTGCTGAATTATCAGATACCCTAAGTGGCTTACGAGAGTTGGCTATCTATCAAGCCACCGAGCAACAAATTGAGCAATGTCGGGCAGCCAGTGAACGCTATAATCGGCAACTATTTGTTCGCCATAGCGCCGAAGCACATAGTAATGGCATATCACTATTAATAGTACAACTGAGTATGCTCGGTGCCATTGTGATAATTGCACCGCTAGTTTACAGCGGAGCTATGGCCAATGTTGAACTGGCAATGCTTAGTTTATTTGTGCTTGCTAGTTTTGAAACGGTGCTAACGCTGCCAAATGCGTTTATTCAATTGCCCGTAGCGCTAAGCGCTGCAAAGCGTATTTTTGATTTAGAAGATAAACTGCGCCCTGAAACTACAAGCGTTCAGGAGTCGTTATCAGTGCAACCTTTAGGGCTTGAATTTAAAGATCTTAGTTATTGTTACCACAGTGATACTTTTGCGCTTAACAACTTAAGTTTTGCGATTGAGCCACTGCAAAAAGTCGCGATTGTGGGGCAAAGCGGCAGTGGGAAAAGTACGCTGGTTAATTTACTCAGTGGTTTATGGCCACAGCAAAATGGTGAGATAAATCTAACTTCAGCAGACAAAACCATAGCAATTAACACGATCAGTCAACAAAATCGCTGCGAACTGATTAACATAGTCGCACAACAACATCATATTTTTGATGGCACCATTGCTAAAAACTTACACTATGCGGCGCCCTCAGCAACTAAACAACAAATGCGCACAGCCTGTCAACAAGCACAGTTAGATGATTGGCTTAGCGAGTTAAAACTAGGATTAGACACCCGCTTAGGCACAGGTGGCAGAAGTTTGTCGCGTGGGCAATCGCGGCGTTTAGCGTTAGCGCAAGCCTTACTCAGAGCACCAGCTATTTTAGTGCTTGATGAGCCAACCGAAGGCCTCGACAATCAATCGAAGCATCAAGTTATGGATGCGATATTAACCAGCATGCAGCACTGTACTGTGATCAGCATAACTCACGACCCTGCCTTACTTGCCAATATGGATAACGTAATTTGGTTAGAGCAAGGGCAAATAAAAGCGATTGCAACGCATCAGCAACTATTAGCAGAGCAACCTGAGTACGTGAACTTGATCACACGCTTTTAATCAATTACTTCAACGGTTACGTTAATAACGCCCGAGCTTGGCTCTGCGAGTTGCTCAAACGCATGCTTTGTTAAATCGATGATACGGCCGCGAATAAAAGGACCGCGATCATTCACTCTAACGACCACTGAACGGTTATTTGCTGTGTTTGTGACTTTAACTTTGCTGTTAAAAGGGAGCTGTTTGTGCGCCGCAGTCATGGCTTGTTGGTCAAACTTTTCACCACTAGCGGTCAGCCGACCATGGTATTTATCGGCATAAAAGCTAGCATTTCCCTGCTCACGAATACCTAAGCTTGTTGCAGAATAGTTTGTCGGCGAGCTACTACAGCCAGCTAAAATAGCCAGTGATAAGCTAATTAAAAGTGCTTTAATCAAAATTCAACGCTCCCTTAGAATGCATAAAGGTAGCAGGTATCAACTGAGCTGCAACTGAATTAAAGTAAATACAAAACAGTGAATACAAAAAAGCCACCAAGTTAACTTAATAACTGGTGGCTTTTATACACAGCATAAACGAATTAACGAATAATACCGCGTTCAGAATTTTTCACAAAATCAACCATTAACTGTACTGCTGGGTACTTAGCGGCATCATCAGCAAGCGCTGCAAGTGCCTCTTCAACACCTAAGCTCTTGCGGTATAATGTTTTATAAGCACGACGTGTTGCCATTACTTCATCGCTTTCAAAACCACGGCGCTTCATGCCTTCAGTATTAATTGCAACAGGACCTGCTGGCGTACCTATAGTTGTTACAAACGGCGGCACATCTTTGTTGACGCCAGAGTACATACCTACAAAGGCATGTGCCCCCACTTTACAGAATTGATGAATACCTGAATTACCCGCTAAGATAACCCAGTCACCAATATGTACATGGCCTGCAACAGATGCATTATTAGCAAAAATAACGTTATCGCCAATCACTGCATCATGAGCTACGTGAGTGTAAGCCATAAATAAATTATTGCTGCCAATCTTAGTCACACCTTGGTCTTGAATTGTACCTCGGTGGATAGTCGCGCATTCACGAATAACATTGTTATCGCCAATGATAAGTGTGGTTGGCTCATTATTATATTTTTTGTCTTGGCAGGCTTCACCTACAGACGCAAATTGAAATATATGATTGCCTGAACCTATTGTTGACGGACCTTTGACCACAACATGGGATTCGATAATGCAGTTGTCACCAATAACCACATCGTTGCCAATGTAGCTGTAAGGGCCAACTGATACATTATTACCTAACTTTGCACCTGGTTCGATTATCGCTGTAGGATGGATCACAATTAAAGCTCTCTTCTCGCACACATGATTTCGGCACTACATACTATTTTGCCATCAACTTTTGCTTCTGCTGCAAACTTCCAAATATTACGACGCTCTTTTAAAAATTGAACGTGTAAATGCATGGTGTCACCAGGCGTTACTGGTTGTTTAAAGCGCGCATTATCTATCGCTGCAAATAAATATAGTTCATTTTCACTGCGATTTTCGACAGTTTTAAAACCCAATAAACCGGTTGCCTGTGCCATGGCTTCTAAAATTAATACACCAGGAAAAATTGGCTGGTTAGGGAAATGGCCGGTAAAAATCGGTTCATTAAAAGTTACGTTCTTAATTGCATGTAATGATTCACCAGGGGTGTAATCAAGCACACGGTCAACTAGTAGCATCGGGTAACGATGCGGAAGTAAGCTTAAAATTTCTTGTATATCAAGGCTATTTAATTCGTTTGCCAAAATAGCATCCTTATTAATGATCAACGTTTAATGACTTAGTCAGAGTCTCTAGCGCTTTAAGGCGAACTTTCATCTCTGGCAGATTACGTAAATGGGCAATGTTTCTGCGCCACTCTTTATTTGAAGAGTGTGGAAGCCCTGAGGAATAAACACCAGGTTCCGTAATCGCTTTAGTCACCATGCTCATACCCGTAAGTATAACACCATCACAGATATCTATGTGACCATTTATGCCTACAAGCCCCGCAATCTGGCAATTTTTACCAATAGTTGTACTACCAGCTATCACGGTACAGCCAGCAATTGCTGTGCCTGAACCAATTTCAACATTATGAGCAATTTGACATTGGTTATCGATAATCACATTGCTGTGAATGATTGTGTCGTCTATTGCGCCGCGATCAACCGTAGTACCTGCACCAATTTCAACCTTGTCACTAATAATAACGCGACCAAGCTGAGGGATTTTTATCCATTGTCCTTTATCGTTTGCATAGCCAAAGCCATCACTGCCGATTACGCTACTTGATTGAAATAAACAATCATTGCCAATCTCTACATCATGATAAACACTGACATTTGCCCACAGTTTTGTGCCATTGCCAATTTTTGTGTTTTCACCAATAAAGCAATTAGCACCTATTTGCACGTTATCACCAATTACCGCTCCGGCTTCAATCACCGCATTAGCGGCAACAGCGGCTGTGCTTGCAACCGTGGCATCAGGGTGGATCACCGCACTTGGGTGTATACCTGATGACGCTGAACGTGGCGTGGTATCGAGTAACTGAGCTAATTTCGCGTAGCAAACATAGGGGTTAGCAACGATGAGCTTATTACCTTGATAATACTCTGCATCTGCGGCAGATAAGATCACTGCCCCCGCTTGAGTATCACTAAGTTGTGAGCGATATTTCTTATTCGCTAAAAATGCAATATGCCCAGATTGGGCATTTGCAAGTGTAGCAATTTTTGAGATTTCCCAAGCGCCGTCACCGTCAAGCTCGGCGCCTAGAAGTTCCGCAATCTGCGAAAGCGTATAATTATGCATATAATAAGTTCTATTGCTTACTTACTTGATCAACAACTTTACTTGATAAATCAACTACCGTTTTAGGGTTAAAGTAGATAGTAGTATCTTTAACTTTAACTTCATCATATTTACCATCTTTGGCAATATCTTCGATTGCTTTGATGATAAGACCTTGAACTTTAGCTAATTCTTGATTTTGACGAACTTTAATTTCTTGCTCTAAAGGACGACCTTTTTCAGCAAGATTTTTTTGCATACCTTCCACTTTTTCACGTAAGGCATCTTTTTGCGCTTGGCTCATCGTAGTGCTTTCACGCTTGAATTTTTCTGCTTCAAAGCGGATATCGCCCTGCAACTTCTCAAGCTCTTGACGACGCTCAGCAAATTCAGCTTGTAATGTTTGCTCAACTTTTGCCATTTGTGGGATTTGTTTGTAGATTTCTTGCATATCTACGATACCTACTTTATGTGCAAAAGCACTTGCAGAAGTACCCATCATAAGTGTAGCTAAAATGGCAATTGCCGATGATTTAAATGATTTTTTCACAAAAAACTCCTTTAGAATGTATTACTAATGTTAAAGCTGATGGTCTTCGTATCGTCATCTTCTTCTTGTTGCAATGGATACGCAAAACTAATCAACATAGGACCCATAGGTGAGATCCATTGTAGTGATAAACCGGTTGATACCCTAAAGCGCAGCGGATCTGAATAATCCTCAAGCTTAGCGCGTTCATCCGGCCCTAAATTTTTATAACGATCAACGTTAAATTCAGTATCCCATACGTTTGCAGCATCAATAAAGAAGCTGGTACGTACAGAACTGGTATTATCTTCATCCAAGAATGGAGTTGGCACAATTAACTCCATGCCAGCAACCGCTTTAGCATTACCACCAATACGCCCTTGTGGTGTTAACACATCAAACTCTGGCGAACCGCCTATATTGCCTGTTAGGCCACCATCTGGCAACGAAGTGCCCGGAATTAACTGTGGCGTACGTGATATTGCGCGCGGCAATATAGTATTACGGTCAAAACCGCGTAATTCCATTTCTGTTATACGAAAGTACTCTTGGAATGGCAATGTTTGGTCGTAACCATTGGTTGTGCCATAACCGTTACCATAACCAAGCGCAGCACGGGTTGAGAATACCCAACGATGGTTATTCGAAAGCGGCCAATAAAAACGCGAGTCATAGTTTAACTTAAAGTAAGTTAAATCAGAGTTTGGCGTAGTACCTGTTAAGTTTAATGTTTGACGCGAACCTGCAGTTGGGAATAAGCCACGGTTTACTGTCACACGAGACCAGCCAACGCTGAGTTCGTACTTAGTAAAATCAAATCCTTTATCTGGATTATTCGGGTCTAAGAAGGTCTCACGCATAACACGAGTTTGCTCATATTCAGCAATTTCAGATAATTCTTCTTGGATCCAACGTACACCAAAGTTGATACGGTTTACCGCATCAATCGGGAATCCTATATTAGTACCAATCCCGTAGCTTTTCGATTTGTAATCGATGAGGCTAAACTTACTTGCATCGTAATTACTGTAGAAAATACTACTGCCTTGCGACACACCATCTGGGGTGAAGTAAGGGTCGGTATACGATAAACTAACACGTTCTGAACCACGCGAGGTATTGATGTTAAAGCCAATCTGGTTACCCGTGCCTAAGAAGTTAGACTCAGTAACACCGATATTAAATTGCAGACCTAAGTAAGAACCATAAGCAAGACCTGCATTAAAGCTACCTGCTGATTGCTCTTTAACAGTAAAATCGACATCAACTTGGTCATCTATACCAGGGACTGGCACAACATTAAAATCAACACTTTCCATGTAAGGAAGACGTTGAATTTGTAGCTTTGAACGCTCAAGATTCTGATTCGATAACCAGGCGCCTTCCAGCTGGGTCATTTCACGACGTAATACTTCATCTGCGGTATTTTGGTTACCACCAACGATAATACGACGAACATAAACACGCTGACCAGGATTAACTGAGAGTGTTAACTGAACTTCTTTGTTTTCATCGTCAATTTCAGGAATGGTGCGAACTTCCGCATTCGCATAACCGAAACGCGCTAAATAACTTTTGATAAATTCTTCAGATGAGGTAACCACTGAGCCATTATAAAGTTCACCGGCACGAAGTGGAATAACGCTTTTGATCAGTTCTTCACGGCCAAGTAAATCACCAATGAAGTCAAAGCCTTTCACTTTGTATTTAACGCCTTCGGTGATGTTAGCTGTTACATACACAGATTCACGCTCAGGACTAACTGATACTTGTGTTGAGTCAATATTAAAACGTAAGTAACCACGGTCTAAATAATAACTACGAATTTTCTCGAGATCGCCTTCAATGGTTTGTTTCTGGTAGCGATCGCTGCCCATAAACTGCCACCAAGGTAAATCTTGTTGTGACTCAGCAAGTGCTAACAAGTCTTCATCACTAAATAATTCATTACCAACTAAGTTGATCTGACGAATAGATGCGGCATCGCCTTCATCAAACTCAAGTTTTAGCTTAACGCGGTTACGCGGTAACTTAGTGATACTGACATCAATTTTAGCGTTGTATTTACCAATACTGTGGAAAAACTCTATTAAGCCTTTCTCGATGTTATCCACCACAGTTTTATCCAGTGGTTCACCTTGGCGAATATCTTGCTGATCAAGCGACTGAGTAAGCTGCTCGTCTTTAATGTCTTTATTACCTTCAAACTCAATAACACTAATTGTTGGGCGCTCTGTTACTTTAAAAATAACATTATTGCCATCACGTAGTGCCTTGATGTTGTCGAAGTGACCTGAGTTATACAAAGACTTAATCGTTTTTGAAATTGTGTAGTCATCAACATTATCACCCACATTAATAGGAATATGTGTTAATGCCGCTCCCAACGCAACGCGCTGTAAGCCTTCAACTTTTAAATCGTCAACAATAAAGGAGTTTTGGCCTAGGGCTGCAAAGCTAGCACCTAATAAACTTGTTACTGCCAAATGTTTTTTTATAGCCATTTTATTATCTTTATCCTTTACAACGGTATTACCGCTCAACACCTTAAAATTATACTTTAGCGGTGTTTTACAATCGTGTTTTAATTCGAGACTGTCGCAATTGCTTACAATCGCGATACATCATTGAACAAAGCGAAACATGTAAGAAAAATGAGTAGCAAGGCACCCACTTTAAAACCAAATTCTTGTGTCTTTTCAGAGACCGGCTTTTTACGAAAAAGTTCAATTATGTAATACATTAAGTGCCCACCATCAAGCACTGGTAAGGGCAATAAATTAAATACGCCCAGGTTTACACTTATCAATGCTAAGAAGCCTAAAAACGCTACTAAGCCATAGCTTACGCTAGTTCCCGCTCCAACAGCAATACCAACTGGACCACTTAAATTCTTCACTGATACTTGACCAGTAATTAAGTTACCAATCATATCAAAACTTAGGCTGATCAAGCGCCATGTTTCACTTACGCCCAGCACCATACTATCGAGTGGACCATAATGTCTAGTTTCAATGTAACCATCTGGCCATGTTTCAACCACCGGCGCTACACCTAAAAAGCCTTGTAGCAAGCCATCACTATTACGTTGTCCTTTCGGCGTAACATTTAGCAGCTCTATACTATCTTGTCTTTTTACACTAAATTGTAATGATTTGTTAGCGGATTGCTGAATAACATTAACTAACTGCGTCCAACTGGTTATTGTTTCACCATTTACTGCGATAATTTCATCGCCTGCTTGTAAATTAGCGTCTGCTGCAGCAGAGTTTGGCGAAATTGTGGCAACGGTTAAAGTCGCCTGCGGACGAAACGGTACAATACCTAATGAAGCTAATGGTGGCACATCTTGTTGATCAAGTTTCCAACCATCAATATCAAGCATTTTAACCTGTTCTTGAAATTGCTCGTCACGCACGGTAACTGCAACGCTTTTATCACCTAGGCTGGCCATTAACGCAAACGTAGCATCTTGCCAGGTAGCAATATCATCATCGCCAATTTTTATAATTTGCTGACTTGGCATAATACCGGCTTGCTCAGCGCGGCTACCCTCATTTACTGAGCCAACCACCGGCTTCACCGATTGAACCCCAACCATGTACATCGCAGCTAAAGCAAAGATAGCAAATATAAAGTTAGCCAGCGGGCCTGCCGCTACAATCGCGATACGCGCTTGTACTGACTTGGCATTAAATGATAAGTGACGTTGTTCAGCTGACACCTCATCAACACGTTCATCAAGCATTTTCACGTAGCCACCTAAAGGAATTGCTGCAATGACATATTCAGTGTCGTGTTTATCGTGCCATTTTATTAGCGGTTTACCAAAGCCAATAGAAAACCTTAACACCTTCACACCCGCTTTGCGGGCAACCCAAAAATGGCCATATTCATGCACTGTTACTAAAATTCCCAGCGCTAGAATAAAAGAACCTAAATTCCACAGAAAATCGAACATATTAGCGTACTACCTTTGCAATGAGTTGCGTCGCTTGAAGTCGAGCTAAACGGTCACATTCAAGAATTTCATCGAGCGTGTGTACGTTTACATCAACCGTTGTGTCTAATGTTTGTGCATTAATGCGGTATATATCAGTAAAGCCTATCTGCCCTTGTAAAAATGCCTGCACAGCAATTTCATTGGCAGCATTAACTGTCGTTGTAGCACCTTGTCCAGCATTACACGCAGCAATAGCTAATTGTAAATTGGGATAGCGGGCAAAATCTGGTTTCGTAAAAGTAAAATCAGCAAGCTGTGAAAAATCCAGTGGTGTTACTCCAGCATCAATACGCTGTGGGTATGCTAAAGCATGAGCAATCGGTGTACGCATATCTGGATTCCCCATTTGCGCTAGCACCGAGCCATCTTGGTATTGCACCATTGAATGAATAATACTTTGCGGGTGAATGACCACTTCAATATCGTTTGCCTGGCAGTTAAATAGCCATTTAGCCTCAATAAACTCAAGGCCTTTATTCATCATAGTGGCTGAATCAACAGATATCTTTTGTCCCATCGACCAATTTGGATGCGCCACGGCTTGTGCCACAGTAACGTCTTTTAAAGAGGCAATATCACACGTTAAAAAAGGCCCACCAGAACCGGTAAGTAAAATTTTACTTACCCCATGCTCATGTAACTGTGCATTAGTTTTAGAGCCTTGCAGTGCACTTGGCAGGCACTGGAATATGGCATTATGTTCACTGTCAATCGGTAGTAAAGTGGCTTTATGTTGTTTTACTTTATCAATAAACAACTGACCTGACATGACTAAAGATTCTTTATTCGCCAGTAATACTTTTTTACCTGCTTCTACCGCACTGAGTGTAGGTATGAGCCCTGCTGCACCAACAATCGCCGACATTACCGCGTCAACGTCTGGGTGAGCGGCCAGTTCACTCATGGCGGCAATGCCACTGCGGATCACTGTTTTGCAGCCACTTCCCGATAAGTGTTGGCTTAACTTAGCTGCAGCGCTGTCATCTGCCATCACTGCAAAGCGTGGTTGATGAGCAATACACAATTGCGCCATCAATTCACTATTATTACCTGCCGCAAGTGCAAATACAGCAAACTGTTCTTGATTACGCGCAACAACATCTAAGGTACTTAAACCAATGGAACCTGTCGCGCCGAGAATGACGAGTTGTTGTCTACAACTCATAAACTAAGTGTCCATGCATAGCACAACACAAAAATGGGGGCTGCAGCAGTTAGGCTGTCAAGACGATCTAAAATACCCCCATGGCCAGGCAAACATGAGCCACTATCTTTAAGACCAGCTTCGCGTTTAAACATACTTTCGAGTAAGTCGCCAATAGCTGAGAATAACGCGATGAATACAGTCATAATCGCGTAAATTGGCCAAACAGACATATCTACATTGGTAAAATGACAAAACGCTAAAACAAAAATTACCGCAGCAACTAAGCCACCAGCTAAACCTTCAATGGTTTTATTAGGGCTCACTTTTGGCATTAACTTATGCTTGCCAAAGTTTTTACCCGTAAAGTATGCACCAATGTCAGCACTCCATACGATCCCCAGTACCACTAAAATAAGCATCGAACCAAAGTGCGTTGATTGCTCATAGTTAGCACTGCGCAGTGTATTAAGCGCAAGCCACAGCGGTACTAAGGTGAGAATACCGGCAATAGCGCGCATAACCACTCCTTCGTTCCATGCTTTAGCCATTGCTGGGTAGCGCCACACTAGGTAGGTGGCTACAATCCACCACGAAAATGACAGTGTGAATATATAATTTGCGTCTCCTACGAGCTGGCCGTCGACCCACAGTCCATCAATTGGCCAATGCCAATTAAGCAGTACCAGTAACAAGCCAATAAACGTCACAAACGAAAAACGTTTAACTTTATCGCATAACCCCATAAATGCCGACCATTCCCACGCGCCTAATAAAACAATCGCGCCAGCAATGTAACTAAACAATGTAAGAGGTGTATAAAAAACCAACACCAGTGCCAAAGGCGCTAGCACTAAAGAGGTTAAAATTCGTTGTTTTAGCAAAGTGTTACCCTTTTTAATTAGGTTTCAGCGAGTAATTGTTTTATTTGTTCGCCAGTACAACCAAACCGTCGCTCTCTGGCAACGTAACAAGCGATAGCATCAGCAAAAGCTGCTTCATTGAAGTCAGGCCAAAGCGTATCGGTAAAGTAAAGTTCAGCATAAGCAGCTTGCCACAATAAAAAGTTGCTTATGCGTAAATCGCCACCAGTACGGATCAACAAGTCAGGTTCAGCCTGATCTTGCATACTCATATGGGCGGCTAAATCGTGCTCTGTAATATCATCAGGGTTTAACGTCCCTGCAGCAATCAGCTTACCTAATTGCTTTGCAGCATTTGTTATATCCCATCGACCACCATAATTTGCCGCTACATTCAGTTGCAAACCAGTATTATTAGCCGTTAATTCATGTGCTGCATCAACCTTGCTGCGCAAAGTATCTGAAAAACGAGATAAGTCACCAATAATGGTTAACTTAACATTATTTTTGTGTAGCTTTTTAACTTCCTTACTCAGCACAAACAAAAACAGCTCCATCAAGGTACTGACTTCATCTTCGGGGCGATGCCAGTTTTCACTACTAAAAGCGAATAGAGTCAATGACTCTACTCCTAATTTAGTACAAAACTGCACAGACTGACGAACCGCATCCACGCCTTTTTTATGACCGTACACACGTGGCCTATTCTTGGCTTGTGCCCAACGACCATTGCCATCCATGATTATAGCGACATGCTTGGGTAAACATTGCTGGGAAATTTTATCAGCGTTAAGAACCATAAATATCGAGTATTCCATAAAAAAACGCCGCCTAGTATACCCCAGACGGCGTTTCAAAACTAATAAATTTACTAGCTTAGATTTCCATCAACTCGGCTTCTTTCGCCGCTAATTGAGTGTCCATCTCTTTAATGAATTTGTCCGTAAGCTTTTGAATTGCATCATCAGATTGACGCGCTTCATCTTCAGAAATATCTTTATCTTTCAATAAGTTTTTAACGTCACCGTTAGCATCACGACGAATATTACGGATTGCAACACGGCCGCTTTCAACTTCACCACGAACGATTTTAATTAAGTTTTTACGACGTTCCTCAGTTAGCGGAGGAAGTGGTACACGGATCACAGAACCTGCTGACATTGGGTTTAAACCTAAGTCAGATGCCATGATTGCTTTCTCTACCGCTTGTGCAAGCGATTTATCAAATACACTTAACGCAAGTGTACGTGAATCTTCAATTGTTACATTGGCAACTTGGTTCAATGGCGTTGGTGCGCCGTAGTATGGCACCATAATGCCATCTAATATTGCCGGATGAGCACGGCCAGTACGGATTTTAGATAGTTGACTGCTAAGTGCCGTTACACTTTTCTGCATACGTTCTGCAGCATCTTTTTGAATATCGTTTATCACGGTTCAATCCTAATCTAGTTAATAACTTCATCTGAGGCTTGTGAAGAGATAAGAGTGCCTTCTTCTTCGCCCATAATTACACGCTTTAAAGCGCCTGATTTATTCATATTAAATACGCTCAACGGCATCTTGTGATCACGCGCAAGAGTGAATGCCGCAAGATCCATTACTTTTAATTCTTTTTCAATGATTTCATTGTAGCTCAAGTGACGGTAAAGTGTCGCCTCTGGATTTTTTACCGGATCATCACTGTAAACACCGTCAACCTTGGTGGCTTTAATCACGGTATCGGCTTCAATTTCAATACCACGTAAACACGCGGCCGAATCCGTTGTAAAGAATGGATTACCAGTACCGGCTGCAAAAATAACTACACGGCCCGTTTTTAATAAGCTAATTGCCTCAGCCCAATTGTATGCATCACACACACCGTTAAGTGGGATAGCTGACATTAAACGACAATTTACAAATGCACGGTGCAACGCATCACGCATTGCAAGACCATTCATGACAGTTGCTAGCATCCCCATATGATCGCCAACTACGCGATTCATGCCTGCTTCAGCAAGTGAGCCGCCACGTAAAAAGTTACCGCCACCGATAACTAAACCCACTTCTACGTCGAGTTCTACAAGCTCTTTGATTTCTTGCGCCATACGGTCTAATACTTTTGGGTCGATGCCGAAGCCTTCGTCTCCCATCAGTGCTTCACCGCTTAATTTGAGAAGAACGCGTCTAAAAATAGGTTTACGATTGATTGTCATAGTATTTGGGCCAACTTTATAAAAAAAGGATAAAAAATAACCGCGCTTATGATTTTCACATAAAGAGCGCGGTTATTTTAAAGAATTTTCAGCGATGACGCAAAAGCAAATAACAGAATAATTTCATCTAACTCACTTTTTCGTCAAAGGAAATCGATTTTATTGACCTTTAGCAGCAGCAATCTGTGCAGCAACTTCAGCAGCAAAATCTTCAGTTTTCTTCTCGATACCTTCACCAACTTCTACACGTACGAAGCCAGTAACTGTTGCGTTTTTCTCTTTAAGAATTTCGCCAACAGATTTTTTAGGTTCCATGATGAAAGCTTGACCAGTAAGAGAAACCTCACCAGTGAATTTTTTCATGCGACCAACAACCATCTTCTCAGCGATTTCAGCAGGCTTGCCTTCGTTCATCGCGATTTCGATTTGTACTTGCTTTTCTTTTTCAACAACGTCAGCAGGTACATCTTCAGGTGCTAGGTACTCTGGGTTTGAAGCAGCAACGTGCATTGCAACGTGCTTAAGTGTTTCTTCATCAGCAACACCCGCAACAACAACACCAATACGCTCACCGTGACGGTACTCAACTAGTTGCTCACCAGCAATGTACTGTAAACGACGTACGTTGATGTTTTCGCCAATTTTAGTAACTAGTTCAACACGATCTTCTTCGAACTTAGCTTGTAAGTCTTCGATAGAAATCGTTTCTGCAATAGCAGCATCAGCAACTTTGTTAGCAAATGCTAAGAAACTTACGTCTTTTGCTACGAAGTCAGTTTGACAGTTAACTTCAACTAGTACTGCAACACCTGCATTTTGCTTGATGATGATAGTACCTTCAGCAGCAATGTTACCTGCTTTTTTAGCAGCTTTTGCAGCGCCACTTTTACGCATATTTTCAATCGCTAACTCGATGTCACCATCTGTTTCAGTTAACGCTTTTTTACAATCCATCATGCCAGCGCCGGTACGCTCGCGTAATTCTTTAACTAGGGCAGTAGTTACAGCCATTAGTAAATCCTCAAATCTGAATTCAGGTTTAGATAAGCGGGTTACCCGCTCTACAAGAATAGCAAGTCTTCATCTAAAATTAGATGAAGACTTGATGACAGCTAATTACTCAGCTTCTACGAAGTCGTCTTTCTCAGCTTGAGCAACGATATTGCTCTCACGACCTTCAGTGATTGCTGCTGCAACTGCGCCTGTGTAAAGGTTGATTGCACGGATAGCATCATCATTACCAGGTACGATGAAATCAACACCGTCTGGGTTAGAGTTAGTATCAACGATCGCAACAACTGGAATACCTAGGTTGTTAGCTTCACGGATAGCGATGTGCTCGTGGTCTGCATCGATAACGAAAAGTGCGTCAGGAAGACCACCCATGTTTTTGATACCGCCAAGGCTCTTTTCAAGCTTTTCCATTTCGCGGTTAAGCATTAACGTTTCTTTCTTAGTTAACTTCTCGAAAGTACCGTCTTGGCTTTGGATCTCAAGGTCTTTAAGACGCTTGATTGATTGACGAACTGTTTTCCAGTTAGTCAACATACCACCTAACCAACGGTGATTTACGTAATACTGATCACTAGCGATAGCGGCTTCTTTAACCGACTCGCTTGCTGCGCGCTTAGTACCAACGAAAAGAACTTTACCTTTGTTTGACGCAGCACCAGTTAAAAACTTAAGTGCGTTGTTGAACATTGGAACAGTTTGCTCAAGGTTGATGATATGAACACGGTTACGTGCGCCGAAGATGAAAGGCTTCATCTTAGGATTCCAGTAACGTGCTTGGTGACCGAAGTGAACACCAGCTTGAAGCATGTCGCGCATTGAAACGTTTGCCATTTTGTATTTCCTCTGTTTAGTTTAGGGTTAGGCCTCCACATACCCCATAGCACCAACACCGCAGTTAAATGAAACTGAAATGCACCCAAGTGTATGTGACGATACGTGTGTGTGTTAAAATAAAATTGTGTTTGCCTTAAATACAAAAAATCATTTAAGAATTTATTTGTAAAAAGACGGCGCGCTTTATACCATATTAAAAACAAATATTCAACGTCGCGTGCAAAATTTGTGCGACGATAAATGTGTAAAACTCGACAATGGAGCCTCCATGAGTGCTGTGATCAAGACCCCTGAAGAAATAGAGAAAATGCGTGTAGCCGGGCGCTTAGCGGCAGATGTCCTGGAAATGATAGAGTCACATGTAGTTCCCGGTGTAACCACTGATGAACTAAATACAATTTGTCATAATTATATTGTCGATGTGCAAAAGGCAATTCCTGCCCCACTAAATTACCATGGTTTTCCTAAATCAATTTGCACCTCAGTAAACCATGTAATTTGCCATGGTATTCCTAACGACAAAGCATTAAAAGATGGCGACAGTGTCAATATCGATATCACGGTTATCAAAGATGGCTACCACGGCGACACATCAAAAATGTTTCATGTTGGCACGCCAAACATCCAAGGCAAGCGTCTTGCTGAAGTAACGCAAGAAAGCCTTTATTTAGCAATAAAAATGGTTAAACCAGGCGTGCGTTTAGGTGATATCGGCGAAGCGATTCAAAAATATGCAGAGAGCTTTAACTACTCAATTGTTCGTGAATATTGCGGCCATGGTATTGGTGCAGAGTTTCATGAAGAACCACAAATAATGCATTATGGCCGCGCTGGAACTGGCGAAGCCCTAAAAGCAGGTATGTGTTTGACTATTGAGCCAATGGTTAACGCGGGTAAACGCCAGTGTAAACTACTAAAAGATGACTGGACTGTGGTTACTAAAGACCGTAGCTTGTCTGCGCAGTGGGAACACACCTTATTAGTAACTGAAAATGGTGTTGAAATTTTAACGCTTCGATCAGATGATACGATTGACCGGATCATTGAACATTAAATACTGACTCACCCGACTTAGGGTGAAATTAGTATGCTAAGGAGCCAGCCCACGTGGCATTACCCAATAAAGTTAAAAAATTGCTCAGCGATGCTGAGCAATTAACCGATTATCGCGATTGTTCTAATTATTTTTATAAATGGTTACAAAACGAGTTTTCAAAACAGCCAGTCGGTAATTTGATTAATGCCCGGGCTGAGTTTATCGACCGCTTACTGATTAAACTGTTTCATGTTTATGATTTAGCCCATGAGCCAGATTTAGCCTTGATCGCCGTTGGCGGTTACGGTCGCGGTGAGCTGCATCCCTATTCAGATATCGATTTTTTACTGCTAGTTACTGAGCAACCTAGTGATGCCGTGTGTGAAAAAATCGGCCAATTTGTGACCATGCTATGGGATCTTAATTTAGAAATTGGCCACAGTGTGCGTACCATTGAGCAAGCGATTGAGCAAAAACGTGCCGACGTAACTTTTGCCACTAGCTTGCTTGAAAGTCGACTACTGTTCGGTAATCACATTGAATATGAAAAACTCAAAGAGCATATTCTTGATACGCCTGTATGGCACTCTGACGAATTCTTTTTAGCAAAAGTACATGAGCAACAACTGCGTCATAAAAAATGTCACGGTACAGCATACAACCTCGAACCAAATATCAAAGAAAATCCCGGAGGCCTGCGAGATCTGCAAACCATCATTTGGGTTGCTAAAAAACATTTTAGAGCCGAAACCTTACAAGAGCTTATTAGCCACGGCTATCTCACTCATGAAGAATACCAAGAGCTCCTAGAGTGTTTAGAAAATCTCTGGAATATCCGTTTTGCGCTGCATTTAGCGGCTGGACGCTCTGAGAACCGGTTGTTATTTGATCATCAACCACTGGCCGCTGATTTACTTGGCTTTGGTAGCGATGGTAAAGCCTCAGTTGAGCGGATGATGAAGCGATTATTTAGGATCATGAGCCGGGTCCGTGAGCTAAATCAAATGTTGTTATCATATTTTGAACAAAGCATTTTACCGGAAAGTAACGAACAAGCAGTGGTTGAACTCGATCGTAATTTCGAACGTGTTGGCCATCAAATTAGGGTAAAAAATCCGTCCGTGTTCTTTCGCCGTGATCAACTATTTGTATTGTTCGAACATATTGCCGATAACCCTGAAATTACCCATATTTACCCAAGTACTATCCGTACCATCCGCCAAGTGCGCCGTCGTCTGTTAGGAGATTTGCAAGATTATGCCGCCTGTCGTGAAGCCTTTTTACGGCTAATTAAACACCCTAACGGCATGGGCCGTGCATTTACTTTAATGCACAAACACGGCATGCTTGCCGCTTATTTACCCCAGTGGCGAAACATTTTTGGACAGATGCAATTTGACTTATTTCACGCTTATACTGTGGATGAACATACTCATAAGTTGATCAATAACATTTATCAATATTTTGATAAAGCAAACGTCAGTGAGTTTCCTATTTGTTGTGAAATAGTCACCCGCATGGACAAGCCCGAGCTACTGTATTTAGCGGGCATCTTCCATGACATTGCCAAAGGCCGTGGCGGCGATCACTCAGAACTCGGTGCTGTTGATGCCATTGCTTTTGCCAAATTACACCGTTTTTCAACTTCCGATGGCAAATTGATTGCTTGGCTAGTTAGTAACCATTTACTTATGTCTGTAACTGCACAGCGTAAAGATATTAATGACCCAGATGTGATCAAAGACTTTGCTACTCGAGTTAAAACCGAACGACAACTTGATTATCTATACTGCTTAACCGTCGCAGATATTCGCGCCACTAACGACAACTTGTGGAATGATTGGAAAAACACCTTGTTGCGTGAGCTTTACCTGCATACTCAAAGGGCGTTACGGTTAGGCCTTGAAAATCCTATGGATCAGCGCGACCAAATTCGCGATAAAAAGCATCAAGCCAAACAACGGTTAATCAACAATGGCTATGATGAAAATCAGATTGATTTAATTTGGAGCCGTTTTAAAGCAAATTACTTTACGGCCTTTAGTGAACAACAACTATCATGGCACACCGAACATTTACTAAACTGCGTTGATTTAAGCCAACCCAGTGTTGCGGTATCAAATACAGCCATGCACGGCGGTACACAGATTTTTGTTTATAGCCCCTACTCCGGCGGTTTATTTGCCCGTTTAGTAAGTGTGATCGGCTCTAAAAAAGCGCAAATTCAACATGCTCAAGTGCTCACCACTCGCGACGGCTATGTGCTGTTTAGCTTTGTAGTACTTGAAGTCAGTGGCGACCCGATTGCCAGCGCTCAAGCGCAGTCAATCAAACGCGGCCTTGATCAAGCGCTTGCTGATCCGAAAAAGAAAATTCGCTTTAAAAAGAATCGCTCACAACGCTTTAAAGATTTTAATATTAAACCAAAAATTATCCTGCGCCCTCACCCGCGTAAAGACCGCAGCTTAATCGAAATTCAAGCGGTAGATATTCCTGGCTTATTAACCAAAATTGCCGAAGTGTTTCAAGCCCATTTATTACATATACACGCCGCGCGGATCACCACCGTAGGTGAACGTGCAGAAGATTTCTTCGTGGTATCGAATAACGAATACCAAGCTCTTACCGACGAAGAACAAGCAAAAATTCATCAAGCATTGCGTAAAAAACTCAACGCAGAAACCGAATAAGAGGATCTTATGTCAGATTTAAAAACCACCATTGAAAACGCCTGGGATAACCGTGATAGCATCAGTCCGAGCACAGTACCTAGTGATGTAAAACAAGCCATAATCGATGTACTTGAGCTACTTGACAGTGGTGCCGCACGCGTTGCTGAAAAAATAAGTGGTGAGTGGGTTGTCCATCAATGGCTAAAAAAAGCCGTGTTACTGTCGTTTCGTATTCGTGACAATCAACCAATGAACGACGGCGTAAACCAGTTTTATGACAAAGTACCACTGAAATTTAGCGACTATACACCGGAGCAATTTCAGCAAGGTGGCATGCGCGTTGTACCAAACGCTGTTGCCCGTAAAGGCAGCTTTGTCGGTAAAAATGTAGTATTGATGCCATCATATGTAAACATTGGTGCTTACGTTGATGATGGCACTATGGTTGATACATGGGCCACTGTAGGCTCGTGTGCACAAATTGGTAAGAACGTACACTTGTCAGGAGGTGTTGGCATAGGTGGCGTTTTAGAGCCATTACAAGCCAATCCTACTATCATTGAAGATAACTGTTTTATTGGTGCACGCTCTGAAATTGTAGAAGGCGTGATCGTTGAAGAAGGCGCTGTTATTTCAATGGGTGTTTACATCAGCCAAAGTACTCGCATTTACGACCGCGAAACTGGCGAGATCCACTACGGCCGCGTACCAGCAGGTGCAGTGGTTGTTCCAGGCGCACTGCCATCAAAAGACGGTACTCACAGCTTGTACGCTGCAATTATCGTGAAAAAAGTAGATCAGCAAACCCGCGAAAAAGTAGGGATTAATGCATTATTGAGATCGATAGACGAATAATAGAGAGCTGAAAAGTTCTAAACAATAAGCTGATTGACATTAACAGTAAATAAATGAAAGCCCTAAATCTATATAGATCTAGGGCTTTTTCTATCTGTGTTATTTTCTCTTTTATGATAAATATCACCTTTAAATACAACATACTTGATAGCTGAGAACTTATTCTGGTTTATTAGCTTTGATTTGTATGACTGCGGCAACTATAATTATCAATCACATCATTAAGTAATTGAGATCAAGTTGTTACGGCTTTTCGTTATATGTTGGTTCCTGTTACTTGGTTTTCAGCAAGCTTTTGCTACTGAACTAAGCACTTTTGAAAATAAGTTAAACGAAGCTGAAGACTACCTTGTGGTCAACCCAGCGCAATCTATTATTATTCTTGAAAATCTTGACGATATCGATAAAGTTTCACCTGAGTTATTTATTCGTTGGCATCTTATTAACGCCCGAGCAGCCGTTCCGACCAGCCAATTTGACCGCCTTCATCAGTCTGTAGATGCGATATTTAGTCAGCAGCAAGCCCCTTATTTCAAAAAGAGAATAACGTCTATTATGAGTGCGTTAGGTATTTGGCTACGCTATGCAGAGTATTTAGACGATGCCCAACTAAGTTTTCAATGTGGTTATAAATACGCTGAAAATGATCGTCAACGCTTGACGCTTACCAACAGTATGGCACTGGTCGCTATGGCACAAAATAACAATGACGAAGCGCGTAACCTATATGCCGAAAGCTATAATTTCACGGTGCGTTTAAACCTCCCTAATGTTGTCGCCATGATAGAAAGTAACTTGGGCTATTTGGCACTTGATGAGAATAAAATCCCAGAAGCTGAACATTATTTTCGTAGTGCCTTAAGCCGTTATCAAATTATTGACAAGCGAGCGGGACAAATTTCTGCAGGATTAAATCTGTTAATGGTATTTTTGATCCAAGATCAAACAATAAACTTTGAAAGGTTATACGGACCCACATCCACTTTAACCCATGCCTTTCCCAATGAGGCTAAACAAGCTTTATTACTGTGGCTGGAAATGCGTTTTAAAAAACTTAAAGGAAATTATGTTAGCCGAAAGGACATAGCACAATTGCAAATAGCTTACGAGCAATTAGAAAGCGATCAAATGAAAACCTTTGTACACCGTTACTTTGCTAAAAAGCTCGAAGTCCCTATCGTACCACCAAAGAAAATCCTCCCTAAAAAGTTTACTCGTTCTTGGTTTGAGTTAGTTAAAAAGTGTCAGTGGTAATTGTTGGTGGCACTTTACAACATCTCCCTTTTTTCTTATTACCAACTGGGCGGATTTAATTTCGCAGCGCTGGGGTTCACGCCTGAGCAATTTGGTTACAGTGGGATTTTTTTGGGACTAGGCTCACTGCTGGGGAGTTACCTTAACAACGGCTTGCTGGCGAAGCATGTGTCGCAGCATTTGCTGTTGCAAGCTGCCGCGACTTTACTCACGTTGGGTGCTGTCGGTGTTTACCTAATACAAGATTCGATTTGGTTTATCACACAGTGCATTAAGCACTATAGTCGTTAAACAAATCGATTGAATTTAGTGACGCGGCAACGAGCTGATCTTGGGATAGATGTTAAGTTCATTTTTAAACGATAGTCAGGTTATACCAATCGTGTAAAGTTACTGACCATTTATAGCGACAGATAAATGGAGTGATAACAAGGCATAAATTTTGACATGCAGTTGTTCTACTTGAAAAAATTATAACGCAGTTAGCGCTTTATTTAGCTCGCTAGGGTGGTTAAATATTTAAGTCGATTGGTATTAAGTACTCTTTACCACTTCGCATAGTGGTCTTCGGTAAATCCCCATTCGCCGTTAAGTGTGATAACTTCGTCTGCAAGAGTTATTTCACCATAGTAACGGCCGAAGTGTTGAGTGAAGTTAGTCGCGATAATAATTAAGTTGGTTTTATCTTGGCGTTTACCTATTGGTTCGAAGTATAAATTGATGATACCGTCGTTTGAACGCAGCCGCCATTTACTCGTTGCTTTAGCATTACCATAGCGCTCAAATTGAAAATCGACCATATCAATTTTATAAAGCGTGCCATCGAGCCACAAGGCGTTTTCGGTAAAACCTGTTTCAATAACCCCCGCACTTAAATTTAAACCTAAGCGGCGGCCATCAGCTAATGTGCAGGCTAAACTCCCCCAGTTCCAAAAGGTTTCGCGACGCATGAAACCCGCGCTCCAATCAACACTTGCCAGTATTTTAAGCTCTTCAAATACATATTTGTTACCACGCCACTGAAGTGTTCCAGTACAGGGTAATGCGGCAGTTTTTTGGGTAAAATGAAAGCCTGTAAAACCGGCACGAACACACACCGCAAGCGGGTTATAATTTATCGATTCATCAATACAGGCACTAATTTTCAGCCCGGACTTTAAATTTACCTCTACCGAGCGTATTTGCGGCTTAGCGGTTGTATTAATAGTTACGCTGTTACGCCCTTTTCGAAAAGTCGCTTGCCCGGTGTTTGGTGTGCTATCAATACACGTATTTAAAGCCAGTAAGCTGATAAAACTGACTTCATCGAATTCTGTCGTTTGTGGGTCGTATACATATACAAAACAGTGACTCGCAATTTTTAAATCAACGATCGCTAAACCAATAATTAACTGCTCACAACTCAAACTAATAAATTGAAATTGATTAAAGCTTAACTTTTTAAAAAGCGTACTTCTGGATTTACCCATAGTACTACGCAGGTCAAAATCCAAGTAATTGATGTCATCTACTCCATCTGGAAAAATACCAAAGTCGGCTTGTCCATCTTGGTCAATCAGCTCATGCTTTTTCATAATAAGCTCCTTGCTTTTTAAACAACATTTTATCGATTAAAAATATTGTTGGTAAGTCTAACTCAAAACAACTTAAAAATGATCGCTTAAAAAAGTGCCACCGAATTTATACTTAAAGTGTTACAAGTTATTACAAAATTGCCTCTTTTGGCTGATTTAGTGGTTTCTTGGTTACTTTTTGACATACATTCTATTTATGATAGTGGCGCTTTTTTTACATATCACTACAATGCACAAAAACAAATATTGGAAGACACACAATGAACCTGACACGTAGTTCGCTAAAAAACCCTGCGAGTGTCATTGTTATCTTGGTGCTAATTATGTTGTTTGGCATATTAAGCATTTTTAAGTTGCCGATTCAATTAACCCCTGATATTGAACAACCGCAAATTACAATTTTCTCTGGTTGGCGACAAGCTGCACCCGAAGAGATTGAATCGGTTATCATTGAGCCCATTGAAAATGCAGTTAAAAATACACCTGGCGCATTAGAAGTAAATACCAATATCAACCGAGGCAATGGCGCTATTACGCTAACCTTTGCTGTTGGCCAAAATATGCAACAAGCCATGCTTGATGTATTAACCAGCCTTAATCAAGCTCCCCCTTTACCTTTAGACGCATTCGACCCTGTTGTATTCGCTGGCGGAAATAATGGTGAGGCGGCAGCAACCTTACTGATCACACCTAAAGATTATCAATCGGATAGTTTAGATTTTGATATGTCGCAGTTTCAAAAACAAATTGATGAGTTTATCGAACCACGATTAGCGCAAATTCCAGGTGTTGCGCGGGTGGATCTGGCCAGTGAACGCCCGAAAGAATTGCGTATTACGTTTGATCCGCATAAAGCAGCAGCCTTAGGAATAAGCCTAGATAAAATTAGTAACGTACTTGCCAGTTCACGAGATACTTCAGGTGGCTTAGCTAATGTAGGTAGGCGCCAATATACAGTGCGTTTTACGGGACAATATGACTTATCTAGCATGGCACAAATGCGCGTTGGTTACTCAGATGATAGGCCTATTTATTTAGGCGATATAGCCAGTGTTGAACGGACTTACTCTGACCGCTTAGGTATGAGTGGACGTAATGGAAAACCAGCCTACTACATCCGTATTTCTCGCGCTAATAAAGCCAATACGGTTGCGTTACTTGACGATATTAATCTAGCAATAAAAGAGCTAAATGAAGGGCCGCTGGCAGCGAATGGACTCTCTATTGAGCTTAGTTTTGATGCCTCGGTGCATATACGCAATGCACTGTCGTTAGTTAAAAGTAACTTAGGCCTTGGCGTTATTTTGTCTTGCTTAATTTTATGGTTATTTTTTAGAGGCCTGAAAGCTACTTTAGTGATTGCAGCGACTATTCCAATCTCATTGATGGTGGCATTTTTAGCGCTTAATGTTTTTGACCGTAGTCTAAATGTTATATCACTCGCGGGTCTGGCATTTGCTGTTGGCTTAGTGTTAGATGCGGCTATTATAGTACAAGAAAATATCGCCAGGCTTCGCGCTGAAGGCCTAGATAATAAAAAAGCGGCGCTTAAAGGAGCGGCCCAAGTTACTGGGGCGTTATTTGCATCAACAACAACGAGTGTTGCAATATTTTTACCTATTTTATTTATGGCTGGTATTGAAGGGCAATTGTTTTCTGATTTAGCACTGACACTCTCTGTAGCGGTTATCACATCAATGATATGCGCAATTACACTTATCCCATTAGCGAATCATCTATGGCCCGATGCGCAAATCAAAGCGGACCCATATCATTACTATTGGCAAAAGCTCAGTAATTTTATTATGAAGTTAACGAACACTCGCGTTAAGCAAATTATGTGGATTATCGTATTACTTGGCGGCTCAGTGATAGCAACATTAACTATGCTACCGAAAACCGATTTTATGCCACGCGCGCCTACTGATGGCTTCTTTTTCAATTTGGTCACGCCACCAGGTGGGAATGTGCAATTTATGGAAGAAGAGCTCTTACTCAGAGTTAAAAAACGACTCATGCCCTACTTCAATGGCGAAAAAGAACCTAGCATTAAAGATTTTAATTTTTATGCTTTTGGCTCAAATGCAGGTGGCTTTATTTACTCAGCCGATCCACAACGAGTCGAAGAGTTAATGAAAGTAGCCAAAGAAGAGATTTTTATTGATTTACCCGACACGCAAGTATTTTTCTTTCGTGGTTCAATGATCCAAGTTGCAAACGGTGGTGATGGCCGCGATATCAATATTGACCTAACCGGGCCGAACATGGATGACTTAGTTAATGCAGCACAAATTGCACTAAACGCCGTCAATGAAGTTCTACCAGATGCTACCGCCCAGCCACAGCCTCGTCTTGATATGGCTGAACCTGAACTTAGACTAACACCTAATGATCGCCGTATTACCCAAGCAGGCCTGACTCGTCGAGATGTATCGCAAGCAGTACAAGCATATACTGGTGGTTTATTTGTGAATGAATATTTTGATGGTAATGAACGCATGAATGTCATTTTACGAGGCATTCCTTGGCAAACCCCAGAAGAACTAAAAGCACTGCCGATTGTTACCCCACAAGCAGGTATACAAAGCCTTGGCGAGCTTGCCAACATTGAACGTACTGTGGGACCCACTCAGTTACGTCGGGTAAATGGTCGCCGTACAGTGAGCATAGTCGTAACTCCACCTGCTGATATGAGCTTACAACAAGCGCAAGCAATTTTAAGCGAACAGGTAATGCCTAAAGTCAGAGCTAGCCTGCCAAGTAATGCGGGAGCAATATTGGCTGGCAACGCACAAAAAATGAATTCGGCGATGACCGAAATGGCGCTGAATTTTGTGTTGGCGTTGTTTATTTTATTTTTATTAATGACAGCACTGTTTAAATCCGCAAAAGACAGTGCGTTGGTTTTACTGGTTATGCCTCTAGCCATTGCTGGTGGCGTATTAGCGCTGTTTATTTTAAACCTATTTACTTTTCAATCGCTTGATTTGCTCACCATGATAGGGTTTATCATTTTGTTAGGGTTAGTAGTTAACAATGCCATATTATTAGTGGATCAAACTAAGGTAGCGATGACATCAGGTTTAAGTCGTGAGGCGGCGGTCAAACAAGCGATATTACTAAGGGCAAGGCCTGTTTACTTAAGTACACTTACGAGCTTATTTGGCATGCTGCCATTGATGCTAATGCCAGGTGTAGGCTCTGAAATTTACAGAGGGCTTGCAACCGTTATAGTCGGTGGTATGGCGATCAGTGCGTTGTTCACTCTCATTTTAATGCCTAGTTTGTTACAGCTAGGCCGAAGCACACCGCCTGCGTCAAATAATAAATCAGTAAACAATACAGCAAAAAGTTTAGCTACAAGCCAATGAGTATAGAGAACCTAATCATGAATAGAATTAAACTAGCCATGCAGTCTTTCATCCTATGTAACTGTTTATTTATAGCACCTGTTTTTGCCGTTATTCCTGTGACTGTTGCACAGGTCACTAAAGCGCCGTTAACCAGTGAAATAGAAGTTAATGGTACGCTGTTTGGCAAAGACGATGTTACTTTAACAGCAGGTATTAGTGGCCGTCTTATCTATGTTGCCGAGCCTGGCAGCGTGATCAAGAAAAATGATATTTTAGTTCGTATGGATACCTTACCTTTAGAATTAGATAAAGCACGCCAAGAAGAAATGCTCAATCGCGCTAATATTAATTTACGTTTATATCAACAAGACCTAAAACGCTTAAAAGAGTTAGAAAAATCTAGCAGCGCCGCACTAAGCCAAGTAGACGAAGTGCAAAATAAGCACGATCTGGCTCGCTCTGACATAGCACTTGCGAAGATCGAACTTAAAGTAATCGATGACAAACTAACAAGAGCAACTATTCGTGCGCCATTTGCTGGCGTTGTAAGCGAGCGCTTTAAGCGCGCAGGTCGTGAAATAAACCGTGCTGATGAGTTACTTACGCTACTTGATATTCATCATTTAGAAGTACGTATATATGTACCCGTTAGATACTTAAAATATTTACGAACAGGCATCGAACTTCCCATTAAAGCGGGTGACTTATCGCAACCAGAAACAGCTGCAGCAATAATAACTGCGGTAATTCCATCTACAGATCCACGCTCTCAGACAGTTGAAATACGCGCCAATTTACAAGCAGATGCACAACACGCTTGGGCAATTGGCCAACTTGTTGATGTAACCGTGCCATTGACCAGCAAAAATCCGGTATTATTGGTAAATCGAGATGCGTTAATCATCCGTAAGCAAGGCATACATGTGGTTAAAATTGATGCGAAAAGTCAAGCGATAAAAATTCCTGTAACCGTTGGCAGTGGAAAAGGGCCACTTGTCGAAGTCTCGCCAATTGCAGATAACGGTTTAAATGCAGGAGATAACGTGGCTGTGCGTGGTGCTGAACGTTTACAAACAGGGCAAGATGTCGAGATACAGATAAAATAATCAGAACTCTAACTAGTAGGCCGTTTCATCCAGCAACTTTTCCCAAAGTTGCTGGGTACAACTCAGTATTTACAGCCAAATCCACTGATATCTATTGGTTTAATTTGTTCGCCTTTACCACTGTGATCGTCATGCTTGATGATTAAGGTATTCGCTTTTTCACTAAATGTGAACGACCCTAACCAATCGAGGGTGGCTATCGGTGTTAAAGTATAAAAGCCATTTTTATCAGTGCATTGATAAGAAAAATAATGCGTTGCTTTGCCAAACGCGCCAACATCCGAGGTATACACACTAATATTCCCCTGTTGCCGGTAGTCGTCGGCTTGAGTGCCAACCACTAGATACAATGCACTAATGATTGCTAGGACAATAAATTGGATCCCTGCCAATATAAAAAAGCTGATATCAAATAATTTAGCATACCAAACTCGGGGCTCGTCATGATGGGGATGACCGTGGCTTGCTAACAAAAAGCCACCGATAGTCACCAATATTAATTTAATCGGCATCATATAAGCACTGAGTAAATACATGCTTTTTGCATTATGCCATTGCAGCCCAAAAGCCGTTGGTATAAATAAACTATCTAGCAACGGCAATAATATCAGCAAGCACGCGATAATAAGTTTTTTATGTTTTAGCATTTATAAGTGATGGCAGTTGATGATAGGTTTGAGTGTACAAATAAAAACCGTGAATAAAAAGCCCGTTAAAGTAACTTAACGGGCTGATATTAATCTTCAATCTTCAATCTTCAAAAAATTAATCGTCTTCGATGTTATCCAAACCTTTGGTGCCGTCTTTGGCTTTTAGTTTATGGTGTATTGCTGATTTTATTAGCATGTAACCGCTGATCGGTGCGGTGATCAATAAGAAAATTGAGATCAATAATTCTTTGACACTAACGCCATCTTGCGTGTTACTAAAAAATACCATCGCGGCGATTAGCATTCCAGCCATGCCAAGGGTTGTAGCTTTTGTAGGACCATGCAGACGCATAAAAAAGTCCGGCATTTTGATAAGGCCTATCGAGCCTATTAATATAAATGCACCACCGATTAATAATAATATAGAAACTATCCATTCACTGATCATGTTATTACCCTTTATTCGATGATGTCGCCACGTAACAAGTACTTACATACAGCTACTGTACTTACAAAGCCAAGCATCGCGATTAACAGTGCAGCTTCAAAATACAACCCTGTGCCCATACTCATACCGTATAAAATAATTAACGCTATGGTATTAATATACATAGTATCTAGCGCTAAAATGCGGTCAGGTACCGAAGGGCCTACCACCAAACGCCATAAGTTAAGCAGTAACGATAAACCAATCATTGCAAAAACAATTAAAAAGACCGTTTCTAACATTGAAATATCTCCTTAAGAGGTGCTTCGTAACGTTGTTTAATGGTGTCGATCAATGCTTGTTCGTCATCTAAATCTAATACATGAATAAGCAAATAACGCTGCGTTGGTTGCTCACCCTCAGCGAGAGATTCAGGTATCGGATATACCTCTGCACTTACGGTGCCCGGTGTGAGCGATACTGTGCTTGCCAAAATAGTTATAGGCATAGCATGGCTGAGCTCTATTGGTACTTTTACAAACGCGGGACGCAGTTTTTTAACTGGCCCAAGAATAAGCAATGCGACTTGCATATTGGCGGTAATAATGTCGTACATCACGATAATTAACTGCTTTAGCGCTAAACCGGGCTTAATAATAAGCGGTTGCGGTTCGCGAAATGGAAAACTGACTAAAGGAATTAAAATAGCGAATATCACAGCCAACACTATATGACCTGCCGATACGCTGTTATTAAGTAGCAGCCATACGACAAACAATAATGCACTACGAAAAGGTGTTGGTAACCAACGAAAACGTGATTCTAAACGCATTATAAGCCCCCTCCAAGTACCGTATTGATACCACCGGTAATATCATGCAATTGCGTAGCAGCAGCAATCATATATTCACTTACTGCGCCGCCAAAGATCACTAACAAAGGCGAACAAACTAATAAAGCAATTATTGCCGTGATCTGCAATGGATGCGCTTTTACTCCTTCAGTCGGTTCACAGTCTTGGTGTTTGCGTTCCCAAAACAAGGTAGTACCCGCTCGAGATAATGCGACCAATAATGCAAAGCTGGCAAGCAAGTAAACAGGCCAAAATAGCAATGCTTTTTCGCTATCTAAGGTGGTTTTTAAAATCCACACTTTACCAATAAACCCTGACAGTGGTGGCATGCCGACTACAGCTAAAGCAGCAATAATAAAGCACGTGCCTAATAAGTATGGTTGCGCTACGCCGCGTCCTGGCGCAAAACGATCCGCAACTTTACCACGCTGATGAGCAATCAGGTCGGCCACTAAAAATAAGGCCGCGCACACTAAGGTTGAATGCACTAAGTAATACAACAGCGCCGCTGTGGCATTAATGTTTTGTAATGCGACTAAGGCGACTAACGTCCCCACCGATACAATCACTAAATTAGCAGTGAGCTTACGTAAATCTTGCGCGGCAACAACACCAATGGAGCCAACTATAATAGTTGCAACGGCCAAGCCCCACAACCATGGTTGTGCCATGTGTGCAAGTTGCCCTGCTTCATCACCAAAGATAACGGTATAGACACGCAGCATTGCGTATACACCCATTTTAGTCATAATTGCGAATAACGCTGCCACCACAGGCATTGCACTAGCGTAAGTATTGGGTAACCATAAGTGCAGTGGTAACAATGCGCCTTTTAGCGCAAAAACAACCAGCAGTAATAACCCACCAATTTTTGCAAGGTAGACGTCATCGCCCTGTAACTGCGACACTTTTTGTGCCATATCGGCAATATTCAAGGTGCCTAATACACCATATAAAATACCCAGTGCAATCAAAAAAACACTCGATCCAATCAGGTTTAAACTCACGTATTGAATGGCTGATCGCGTTTTGTGTTTATCACCGTCATGCATTAGTAATGAGTAGGAAGCAATTAACAGCACTTCAAAAAATACAAACAGGTTGAATAAATCCCCTGTTAAAAACGCACCGTTAACACCCAGTACCAAAAAGTGTACTAAAGGATGAAAAAAGCCCCCTTTTTCATCATCTCCCATACAGCTGTAAACAGTAACAGCCAAACCTAGAAATGACGTTAGCAACACCAGTAGGACTGACACTAAATCAGCAACCAGCACGATCCCAAATGGGGCTTGCCAGCCGCCGATGGCATACACAATAATGCCTGACTGGAAAACTTGCCATAATAATAGCGCACTGACGAAAGTGTTTAATAATGCCATGACTACAGAGGCAACACGACGAATAGGAATACTTTTCCCACAGGGAGGTAACAGTAAAATAATGCCGGCAAGCATAGGTAATAAAATTGGCCAAGAAGCTAGATGCTGGATCATTTGTGCTCCTTGTGTTCAATTTTACCTAAGTGACCATCTACATGATCATTGCCTAAATCAGCACGACCACGAATTGCCAAAATCACGACAAAGGCGGTCATTGCAAAACCAATTACAATGGCAGTCAAAACTAAAGCTTGCGGCAGCGGATCGGCATAGTCAGTGCCTGTACCAAGCACGACGGCTTTATTAATAGTTAAGCGCCCCGCAGAGAATAAAAATAAGTTCACTGCGTATGACAGCATCGTTAACCCTAATACTACCGGAAAAGTCCGTGCTCTTAGGATCAAGTACACCCCACAAGTCACCAATACACCAACGCATGATGCGTATAACAGTTCCATTAAATATTTACCTCTTTCTTAGGTGTATCTGCGGTTAACTTACCTAGGCTTGCGAGTATCATTAAGGTCGCGCCGACTACGGTCATGTAAACACCTAAATCAAATACGATGGCACTGGCCAGTTCTACTTTGCCGATAAATGGCACATCAAAATATTCAAACCAAGTGGTTAAAAACGGTCGTCCAAATGCCCAACTTCCTAGCCCTGTTAACATTGCAATGGCGATACCCGAGGCAATGATCTTTCGATAGTTCACATCAAAGCGCTCAGAGATCCAAATTGAACCATGAGCCATATACTGCAAAATAAAGGCAATTGCAGTGACTAACCCGGCAATAAAGCCCCCACCAGGTAAGTTATGACCGCGCAAAAAGATATACGCAGAGACTAATAACGCCAATGGCAATAAACTTTGTGAAATACTGGCTAATAACAGTGGATGACGTTCTCGCGCCCAAGGGCGACCTTCACTGTCGCTGGCTGGCATAAACAATGGTAAATTAGTTAATACTTTATAAATACCTAACGCTGCAATCCCCAGTACCGTGATTTCCCCTAGGGTATCAAAGCCCCTGAAATCAACCAAAATAACGTTTACGACATTGGTACCGCCTCCGCCAGTTTTTGCATTGGCGATAAAGAAATCTGAAATTGACTCAAGCGGACGCGTTAATAATGCATAACAAATACTGGCAATAACCACCCCCACTGCTGAGGCAATCCCTAAATCACGTAAAATACGTAATGAACTCGACTCTTTAGGTGTGCGTTGCGGTAAGAAGAATAATGCCAGCATTAATAAAATGACTGTCACTACCTCTACGGTTAACTGTGTAAGCGCTAAATCGGGCGCTGAGAAGCGAGTAAATGCCACTGAAACCATTAACCCTACGATTGATATCATCAATAACGATACCATCCGTGAGCGATGCCAAATCACAGTGCTAATGGCACCGATGATCATTAAACCTGCACCAATGGCATTATGAAAATCGATCGGCGTACGTGGCGCAGTACCCGCCAAAGCGTTCATTTCAAACAATGGCCAACCAGCACACAACAATACGACCCCCAACATCACAACAATGTAACGTTGCAGAGAACCATTTTCGGTGCTGCTGATTTTTTCTTGACTCCACTTAATGATCGCATAGACAAACCGCTCAAAGGTTTTTTTAGCATTTAATGGAGGTAGTGATGCTTGAAACTTAAATAAGTGCTTACGCTGAATATATATAAATACACCGCCCACGACAGCCATCGCACTCATAAGCAATGGTAAATTAAAACCATGCCAAATTGACAGTTTAAACTGTGGTGTCGCTTCCCCAAGAACTGCTAGCGACGCCGCTGACAAAATACCATCAACCACAAAGTTTGGAAACATACCGACTAGTAAACACAACACAACTAGTATTTCGATTGGCACACGCATATAGCGAGGAGGCTCATGCGGTGTTTTTGGTAAATTGATTGGGTCGCCATTAAAGAATACATCGTGAATAAAGCGTGCCGAATATGCTACAGAAAAAGCAGCCGCTAGAGTTGCTAATACAGGAATAAGCCACGACATAGAACCAAGTATTTGTTGATGTAAGGTTTCTGCAAAAAACATTTCTTTTGACAAGAAACCATTTAATAGCGGCACCCCAGCCATTGCCGCTGCAGCAACCATTGCCAGTGTCGCTGTATAAGGCATAAATCGCCACATACCATTGAGCTTACGCATATCTCGCGTACCAGTTTCATGGTCAATAATACCGGTGGCCATAAATAATGACGCTTTAAACGTTGCATGGTTGATAATATGAAATATTGCCGCTACTGTGGCAAGTTCAGTATCTAACCCAAGTAATAAAGTGATCAAACCTAAATGGCTAATGGTTGAATACGCCAGAAGCCCTTTTAAATCATGCTTAAATAAAGCGATGTAGGCGCCGACCAATAACGTTGTTAAGCCGGTCATGGCAACCAAAATAAACCAGATATCTGTTCCAGCTAACGCTGGATAAAAACGTGCAAGTAGGAAGATACCGGCTTTTACCATAGTCGCTGAATGCAAATAGGCACTCACTGGCGTTGGGGCTGCCATTGCGTGCGGTAACCAAAAATGAAATGGGAATTGAGCTGATTTAGTAAATGCACCTAGCAATACCAACACTAATGCAACTTCGTATAAGTCATGTGACTGGATCAATGTTTTGCTAGCTAAGATAACGTCTAGATCATAGCTACCAACAATATCACCAAGCAGTAGTAAGCCGCCTAGTAGAGCTAATCCGCCGGCTCCAGTGACTGCTAATGCCATACGTGCCCCTTTGCGGGCCTCTGATTTATGCCACCAAAAACTGATTAACAAAAATGAGCTAATACTGGTTAATTCCCAAAACAGCCATAGTTGAATCACGTTATTCGACATCACAATACCTAGCATTGCAGTCATAAACAGCATTAAGTAACAGTATAATTTTGGCATCGAGTCATTATTACTTAGGTAATAACGGGTATAAAAAATAACCAGCAACCCGATCCCTAAGATCATAAAGATAAACAATAAGCTTAAGCCATCTAGGCGAAAAGCCAGCTCCATACCCAGCGCTGGTATCCATTGTGTGGTAAAGCGAATTGTCTCACCCGCTAAAACCGCTGGCGTGTGATAAATCGCAATTGCTAAGGCGCATAAAGGCGCTAGCATAGTTAAGCTCGTAGATTGATTACGAGTCAATTTGCCGGTGCAGGAAGAAATAACACTGCCAATTAAGGATAACAGGGGTATCCAGAGCAAAGTCATAGAGAGAAACCTTTTGAAGTCATAAGAGTATCAATACACTGCTAGTTAGTTTTAGTTTAGTACTGGTCATTTCGGATGGTTTTAATTTTAGCTTCAATAAACGCTTTATAGGTATATAGTTATACTGATCAGCGACGATTTTGTCTATAGTAAGCCCTTCTACCTGCTGTTATTTTGTACTATTTTAGTGCTGACAGCATATTATTTACAACTTTATCCCTCAATATTTTTTTTTGTCATTTTGTTTATAAAGTTCATAGGTGCTTTAAATTGCTGAAAATAGTCGCTAAATCGTAGTGGTTGATAGCTCGGATCAGTAATTTGTTGCAACCATAATTGTTGATAATGCACTGACAAAGGGATTTGTTGATATTGCATTATTGACCAGTTATGACTTGGTTTATATGCTTTAATTGGTGTTTGACAGCTATCACTTAGCTGCCAGCCAGCCGGTGGTGTAAGATCATTGGCAATAAAAAGGTTCGGCGCCACCAAGCCTTTTTGATTACATAACCACGCCTGCTTCGCTGCGGGTAATGGATACTCATCTTCAAAGCCGTTAAAGTGCATCAGCTCATGTAAAAATAAACCGTAATAACTCGCCGAGTTTAAGTGCATTATGCCACCTTGCACATTGCCTGAGCCAGTTGCGGTCATCATCACTATAAAATCAAAGCCCGTTGGCCAAGCTTTATTGTGAGCTAAAGGCTGCCAATCACATTTAGCGGCATGTTGCGGCTGTTGTTGGCAGTTTATGGAGTCCCCTAAATAAATCGGCTTACTAAAACAAAAACTGCCTGAGCTCGGTTGGGGGTGTTGTTGATAACGAATTTTAAATGCATTAAGTTTTGCTAAACCTTGGCGATGATCTGTCATCATCAACACATTAAACTGACACTGCGGTTGCGCTTGCAGCTGTGAAAAGGATAATAAAAATCCCTCATGACTGGCAAAGCTTTGGTCAATACTCGCCGGTGTGGCGCCATGGTGTAATTTTAATTGTTCTGCCGCATGACTTGCAGGCAACAGGTGTTGCTCTGCCAGTGATGTTAAATCATCCCAACGTTCTGATTGCAGTAACAATGCACTGAGTCTGCGGCGCTTATCAACACTTTGCTGAGCCACGCTAACACGCCAAAAAGGTAAAGCCGATTGTGCTTGATCATTTGTTAGTAACCGCAGTGCCCAAGCAAATTGTGCATCTGTAACAGCATTTATAGCTAATAAGTATAAGGTAGCATCAGTCAATGAATTAAGCTGAGCATTAAAATCGTCAATAAAACGATAATAACTAATAAGAATAGAATCTGGGGTATGTTTTACATGCCAAAAGGCAATATCGCGATGCTGATTAACTGAGCTTGGTAAATATCCCAAACTCAGCATAACAACAACGCTAATAAATAATTTAACTGTCGTTTTCACCAGCCATTAACTCAAGCTCTAAACGGGCATATTTATATTCCACAAACTCATGCACATTGGTGGCAAGTGCTAAACGAAAGAAATCTGCGGCTTGATAATCAAGCCCTTTAGCTTGATATATTTTAGCTAAATAAAAGTAAGCTTCGCATAGCCGCTGCGCATATTCTTGTTCAGTTTTAACACCATCGGCAAGACTTGTTAAAAAGCTCTGCTCGCTCATATCGCCCAAATAAAGTGATATTAAACTATACGCCCATTGGCTATCATCCAGCCCTTGTGCGTTGGCTTTTAAGTTTGCTATAGCTTGCACAGGATCAGCGCTTGCTTGCGCTAGATAAAGCCATAATACCCGGTAAGGATCACTTGGCGAACGTGATAAAAACTCTTTAAGATCAGCCGCTGCAAGATTTGCTCTATCGCCATAGTAAAGAGCAATACCACGATTTAAGTAGGCATATTCGTGTTGCTCATTGAGTTCTAACGCTGAATCAAAAAATTCATAGGCTTTTTCAAATTGTTGCATCAAGGTATGGTGAATACCTAAAAAGTTATACACTTCGGCTAAATCGGGCTTCAATTGCACAGCACGATTAAAATCAATCCGCGCCAAGGTAGACATACCTAAACTATCAAATAATACGCCACGGTCATAAAATAATTTTGCTTGTTGATCTGGCGCTAGATCAGCACGATTTAATAATTCAGAATAACGAGCTATCGCTATTTCACTACGAAAATCAGACGCTAAAGGCGCAGTGAAAGGCACATTCACAATCGCAGTCGGTTGTGCTTGCGAAGTAGATTGACAGGCGCTTAAAGACAGAATAGCAAACGATGCCAAGGCTATGTGTTTAAGTATCATTAAAATCCTTTATACCAAGATAAGTAGCAAACTGATAGGACAAGTGCTATCCAAAGAGGTTTCATTAAAGCATAAAAAAAGAGGCTATACAGCCCCTTTTTATATTATCCAGAGAATATCTGGATTAAATATCAACAATTAAGCGTCAGTTGGTGCATCAGCTGCGGCAGCTGCTGATTCCATTGCTTCTTTGATACTTAAACGTACACGACCTTGACGGTCTACTTCTAGTACTTTAACTTTAACTTCTTGACCTTCAGATAGGTGATCTGTCACGTTATTTACGCGCTCAGTACTGATCTGAGAGATATGCACTAGGCCATCTTTACCAGGAAGAATGTTTACAAACGCACCGAAATCAACGATACGTACAACTTTACCTTCGTAGATAGTACCTACTTCTAGTTCAGCTGTTAATTGCTCAATGCGGCTAATTGCATTTGCTGCGCTTTCACCGTCTGTTGCTGCAATTTTGATTGTACCGTCATCACCGATTTCAATCGTAGTACCTGTTTCTTCAGTAAGTTGACGAATAGTTGCGCCGCCTTTACCGATAACTTCTGCGATTTTCTTCTGTGGTATCTTCATAGTGTAGATACGTGGAGCAAACATTGAAAGCTCTTCAGATGGTGCAGAAATCGCTTCGTCCATCACACCTAAGATGTGTAAACGTGCAGCTTTTGCTTGTTTAAGCGCAATTTGCATGATTTCTTGTGTGATACCTTCAATCTTGATATCCATCTGTAGTGCAGTGATACCTGCAGCAGTACCAGCTACTTTAAAGTCCATGTCACCTAAGTGATCTTCATCACCTAAGATGTCAGAAAGAACTACGAATTTTTCGTCTTCTTTAACTAGACCCATCGCGATACCCGCAACAGATGCTTTAATTGGCACACCCGCATTCATAAGTGCAAGTGAAGTACCACATACTGATGCCATTGAAGATGAACCATTTGATTCAGTGATCTCAGATACAACACGGATTGAGTAAGGGAACTCAGTCAATGTAGGCATTACAGCTTGGATACCGCGCTTAGCTAGGTTACCGTGGCCGATTTCACGACGCTTAGGAGAACCTACAAAACCTGTTTCACCTACGCAGAACGGAGGGAAGTTATAGTTAAGCATAAAGTGGTTTTTGTGCGTGCCAGTTAAATCATCGATTAACTGTGAATCACGTTCTGTACCAAGTGTAGCTGTTACCAGTGCTTGTGTTTCACCACGCGTAAAGATTGCAGAACCGTGAGTACGTGGCAATACGCCAGTCATTACGTCAAGTGCACGGATCATATCTGGTTCACGACCATCGATACGTTTTTCGCCAGCAGTGATGCGCCCACGTACGATTTTCTTCTCAAGAGAACCAAATACTTTGCCAACTTCTTGCTTGTCTAGTGACTCGCCTTCAGCAAGCTCAGCTGTTAATACAGCAACAACTTCGTCTTTAGCTACGCCAAGTGCTTCTTTACGAGCCACTTTATCAGTGATGCGGTAAGCTTCGCCTACTTTATCAGCTGCGATTGCTGCTACTTTATCTTCTAAAGCAACGTTCTTTTCAGGTGCTGCCCAATCCCATGTAGGCTTGCCAGCTTCTGCTTTGAATTCGTTGATTGCGTTGATGATAGCTTGAGATTGCTCATGACCATATACAACCGCACCTAGCATAACGTCTTCTGCAAGTACGTCAGCTTCTGATTCAACCATAAGTACTGCGTTATCAGTACCAGCAACAACTAAATCAAGTTGGCTTTCTTCAAGCTCTTTTAGCGTTGGGTTAAGTACGTATTCGCCGTTGATGTAACCAACGCGCGCTGCACCAATTGGACCACTGAATGGGATACCAGAGATAGCAAGTGCTGCTGAAGTACCGATCATCGCAACCATATCAGGTTGAATTTCAGGGTTAACAGAAACAACAGTAGCAATAACTTGTACTTCGTTTACAAAACCATTTGGAAAAAGTGGACGAATTGGACGGTCAATAAGACGTGCAATAAGTGTTTCACCGTCGTTAGGACGACCTTCACGCTTTAAGAAACCACCAGGGATACGACCTGCAGCGTACATACGCTCTTGGTAGTTAACTGTTAGTGGGAAAAAATCTTGGCCAGGTTGTGCTTCACGCTTACCAACAACAGTAACTAATACTGATGTGTCGCCAATACTTGCTAGTACTGCGCCGTCTGCTTGACGAGCGATTGCACCGGTTTCTAGGGTAACTGTATGTTGACCTAGTTGAAATTCTTTAATAATTGCTTGCACTTAAAATGTTCCTTAAATGTGTTCTAATAAGTTGCCATCAAAGTACCAATTACAGTACATAATTGTATTCAGTTGGAAATCAATTAAGTACTACAATTGGCAATGATGTGAATAAGCGTAGATAAACCTTTTTATCTACGCGCATAGTATATAACAAAGTAATGCAAAATTGCGAGCTTAGTCCCTAGATAAAAGTGGTGATAATAGGCGCGCTAAAAAGTGTGCTTTGCTGTCACTAACTATGTGGCTTTTATTTGATATTTCAAGAGAATTAATTGTTGTGGACAGAGAGAGTGAGAAATTTCAGGCACAAAAAAAGGAGCTATAAAGCTCCTTTCTATGTAATCTAGTTCTTAGCGACGTAGGCCAAGTTCTTGGATTAACGCAGTATAACGTGCAATGTCTTTACCTTTAAGGTAATCAAGCAGTTTACGGCGAGTGCTTACTTTACGAAGCAGACCACGACGTGAGTGGAAGTCATGCTTGTGATCAGCAAAGTGACCTTGAAGCTTGTTGATATCAAAAGTAAGAAGTGCAACTTGTACTTCAGGTGAACCAGTGTCGCCTTCTGCACGTGCGAATTTTGCGATGATATCGATCTTTTCTTGATTGCTTAGTGACATAGTAACTCCAAAAATAAAATTTAAAAGGTGTCTTAGCCGATCACTAATTCAGCCAAAACGATTAGCGGGCGTATTCTACCAGCTACGGCAATAACTACAAGCTAAACTTTACGCTGTTGTTTCTTGCTGATTTGATAAGCCACGTTTTGACTTTAAATGGCCATCAGGATTACGTTCACCAGTGCCAATAAACACACCATCAGCGAGCACTTTAATTGCCCCTTCTGGCAGTTCAATATCAAGTACAACCGCCTGACCATGGCTAAAAGAACTACCTTGCTCTTTACTGAGCTCAACCACAGGTAGACCAACTAATGCGGTGTCCATTGGCAGTAATAGTTCATCAAGATAAGTAGAAGGCGTAAGCTCTTCTTGTTTCGCTTTTACTAATAACGCTTCTAACTGCTCAAGTGACACCATTTTGTCAGCAGGGTAATGCCCTACCGCACTGCGATGCAACATGATCACATGCGCGCCACAACCCAGGTTTTCGCCTAAGTCATCGACGATAGTACGAATATAAGTACCTTTTGAAACATGGGCGGTCATTTGCACTTCGTTATTAGCTTCATCGAACTCATCTAGTGTTAAACTAAATACGTTGATTTTTCTGCACTTGCGAGGTACTTCAATGCCTTCACGCGCATATTTATATAAAGGTCGGCCTTCATATTTTAACGCTGAATACATTGACGGGTATTGATCTGATTCACCTAAAAACTTAGCAATTTCTTCGCTAAGTTGCTCAGCCGTCACATTGACATCTTTAGTACTGACAATTTCACCATCAGAATCTGATGTTGTCGTACGTTCACCTAATTTAGCGCGAACTACATAGGTTTTGTCAGTATCGAGTAAAAACTGAGTAAATTTAGTCGCTTCACCAAAACAGATAGGCAGCATACCCGTTGCAAGCGGATCAAGGGCACCGGTGTGCCCCGCTTTTTGTGCAAAATACACACTTTTAGCTTGCTGTAGCGCTTTATTTGATGAAATGCCTATTGGTTTGTTTAACAACAAAATACCGTCAACTGGACGGCCTTTACTGCGCTTTGCCATCTGTATTAGTGCCTTCTTCGCTGTCTGTTTCGTCGATATGCTCTGCATCATCTACGCTATCAACTTCGTCATCTACATGCTTTGCTTTATCTTCACGAATAATAGAATCAACGAGGTTTGAAATACGCATGCCTTCCATCAGTGAATTATCAACCACAAACTTAAGCTCTGGCATAATACGGGCACGAATGCGTTTGCCAAGTAGTGAGCGAATATAACCGGTCGCTTCATTTAATACTTTAGCACTTTGCTTTGCAGCATCTTCATCTTGAGTGTTAAACACAGTAATAAAGATTTTTGCATAAGATAAATCACGTGATACTTCTACAGCAGATACTGTAACCATACCTAAACGTGGATCTTTAATTTCACGTTGCAAAATAACAGCAATTTCTTTTTGAATTTGCTGAGCAACACGATCAGTACGAGAAAACTCTCTCATTAGACTCTACTCTAAAAATTATAACTCATTGAGAAATATAAATAAGTTATTTAAATAATGGATACACAAATGGGGGCTGAGCCCCCATTTATTATCTTAGCTTACGAACAATTAAAGTGTACGTTGTACTTCAACTGTTTCGAATACTTCGATTTGGTCACCAACGCGAACGTCGTTATAGTTCTTAACGCCGATACCACATTCCATGCCGTTACGAACATCAGCAACATCGTCTTTAAAGCGACGAAGTGACTCAAGCTCACCCTCGTAGATAACCACGTTATCACGAAGTACACGAATTGGTGCGCTACGTTTAATAACACCTTCAGTAACCATACAACCAGCGATAGCGCCAATTTTAGGTGACTTGAACACGTCACGAACTTCAGCTAGACCAATGATCTCTTGCTTGAACTCTGGTGCTAACATACCAGACATAGCTTGCTTCACTTCGTCAATCAAGCTATAGATAACGCTGTAGTAACGTAAGTCTAAGTTCTCAGACTCAATTACTTTACGTGCCGATGCATCAGCACGAACGTTAAAGCCAACCACGATTGCATTAGATGCTGCAGCAAGGGTTGCGTCAGTTTCAGTGATACCACCTACGCCTGAGCCTACAATCTTCACTTTAACTTCATCTGTTGACAGTTTAGTCAATGAATCAGAGATTGCTTCGATTGAACCTTGAACGTCTGCTTTAAGTACCACATTAACTTCAGATACATTGCCTTCAGTCATGTTAGTAAACATGTTTTCAAGCTTCGCTTTTTGCTGACGTGCTAGTTTAACATCACGGAATTTACCTTGACGGTAAAGTGCAACTTCACGGGCTTTACGCTCGTCTTTAACTACAGTTGCTTCGTCGCCCGCTGCTGGAATACCAGATAGACCTAAAATCTCAACTGGGATTGAAGGACCTGCAGACTTGATGTCTTTACCGTTTTCATCGCGCATTGCACGAACACGACCATACTCAAGACCACATAATACAATGTCACCTTGGTTAAGCGTACCAGATTGTACAAGGATAGAAGCAACTGGACCACGGCCTTTATCAAGACGAGATTCAATAACAACACCAGCAGCCATACCCACAGTTGGAGCAGTAAGTTCTAACAACTCAGATTGGTTTAATACCGCTTCAAGAAGGTCATCAATACCTAAACCAGTTTTAGCAGAAATATGCACATACTGTGTATCACCGCCCCACTCTTCAGGAATAACGTCTAGTTGAGCAAGCTCATTCTTAACGCGATCTGGGTCTACGCCTTCTTTATCCATTTTGTTAACAGCGATAATTAAAGGAACGCCAGCTGCACGCGCATGCTGAACCGCTTCTTTAGTTTGTGGCATTACACCATCATCTGCTGCAACCACTAGGATTACGATATCTGTTGCTTTAGCACCACGAGCACGCATTGACGTAAACGCCGCGTGACCAGGAGTATCCAAGAAAGTGATCATGTTACCATTTACGTCAACATGATAAGCACCGATATGCTGTGTGATACCACCGGCTTCGCCAGAGGCCACTTTTGCTGAACGAATATAATCAAGCGTTGACGTTTTACCATGGTCAACGTGACCCATTACAGTTACTACTGGTGCACGTGGCTCAGATTTACCATCTTCATGACGGTCATTTAGTACTGTTTGCTCTAATTCGTTTTCTTTAACAATGATAACTTTGTGGCCCATTTCTTCTGCAACTAACTGTGCAGCTTCTTGGTCGATCACTTGGTTAATGGTAACCATGTCACCCATTTTCATCATTGTTTTTACAACTTCAGCGCCCTTAACGGCCATGCGTGATGCAAGCTCAGCAACTGTAATTGTTTCGCTAATACGCACTTCGTTTTTCACGTCAACCGTTGGCTTTTGGAAGCCATGTTGTAATGAAGCTGGTGCTTTTAGCTTGCTTTTCTTGCCTCTCGAAGGAACAAATTTCTCCTTCGCTGGGGCTTTTTTCTTTTTCTTAGCACGGCGTGTGCCTTGCTCATCACGCGCATCAGCAACATCTTCTGCTTCACGTGCGTAAGTAGAAGTCGTAAGGTGGTGATCAGCGGTTTCTTCGCGCTTCTTACGTTCTTCTTCTTC
>NZ_JACJEQ010000090.1:0-355 GCF_014164125.1 Pseudoalteromonas sp. SG44-8
TCCAGTACTATTTATTTTAATAGTAGCGTTTTAATTTATATGTGGGTGATTAGCTCAGTTGGGAGAGCATCGCCCTTACAAGGCGAGGGTCACTGGTTCAAGTCCAGTATCACCCACCACATATAGAACCTGTTATTATATTAGTAGTTGCATGTTTTAAATTTGTAATATGAGTCACAAGCTCAGTTGGAAAAAAGAGAGCATCACCGCTATTTACAAGTAACGGCGAAGTTCACTGGTTAAAGTCCAGTACTATTTATTTTAATAGTAGCGTTTTAATTTATATGTGGGTGATTAGCTCAGTTGGGAGAGCATCGCCCTTACAAGGCGAGGGTCACTGGTTCAAGTCCAGTAT
>NZ_JACJEQ010000091.1:0-347 GCF_014164125.1 Pseudoalteromonas sp. SG44-8
CCCGACTAGCAATAGTCGGGCTTTTTTACGTCTGGAATAAAGTAAAATGAAGGTTCGAGGTGAAAGGTAATAGTTTAGAGGAAAAGAATAAGCGCCTAATGCCGACTCTATACATTTGCTATGTGGCTCTCTACCGCTGTGGGCACCACGACATCCTACTGCGTAGCGCACCATGGATCCAAATTGAGAAAGCCGCTCAGAAATGAAGCGGCTTTTTTACGTCTGGAACAAAGTTAAAACACCAAGCCAAGACCCCATGCCGAACTCACTAGTGACCGCTCTTGCAATCCTATGCTCCACGGCATGTGTATTCCTATTCATCAAACAAACGCTCCTTCACATCCCAG
>NZ_JACJEQ010000092.1:0-320 GCF_014164125.1 Pseudoalteromonas sp. SG44-8
ACAATAGCGTTTTGGACCCACCTGACCCCATGCCGAACTCAGTAGTGAAACGAAACAGCGCCGATGATAGTGTAGCATTTGCTATGTGAAAGTAGGACATTGCCAGGCTCCAAATTGAGAAAGCCGCTTCAGAAATGAAGCGGCTTTTTTACGTCTGTAGGAAAGCTAATGGCTTTGAGCTGTCAGCAGCGCAGTGTTATACCAATCGACTTAAATATTTAACCATTCTAGCGAGCTAAATAAAGCGCTAACTGCGTTATAATTTTTTCAAGTAGAACAACTACATGTCAAAATTTACGCCTTGTTATCACTGTATTTAT
>NZ_JACJEQ010000093.1:0-316 GCF_014164125.1 Pseudoalteromonas sp. SG44-8
TTCCGCTACGGTCAAGTGCAGATCCACGAACAGGCGCTAAAGAAATTTAAAGCAAATGTCAGGGAGCTCACTAACCGCAACTGGGGGATCTCAATGACCCTACAAATTCATAAACTCACACAGTATTTGCGCGGCTGGGGACACTACTACCTAATAGCCAACGCTTATCAGCTAACGGTGGATTTAGATCACTGGATCCGCCGTAGGATAAGAATGTGCTACTGGCGGCAATGGCGTAAACCTCGCACCAAAGTACGCAGTTTAATGAAATTGGGTGTTAGCGAACGACTCGCCATTGCATGTGGTATCACCAGTA
>NZ_JACJEQ010000094.1:0-301 GCF_014164125.1 Pseudoalteromonas sp. SG44-8
ATAAAAAAAGCCAGCTCAAAATGGGCTGGCTCAATCATTACTAAAATTAGTAACCAAATAGGGAAATCAACATGATGCTTGCGTAAACTGCAATTCAACAACAAGCAAAAGAGTAGACGCCCTCAGACTACTTTAGTTCAAAATAAATTTAAAATTGATAAAAATAATACTGCATACGCCAAATAGCAGGCATAAAAAAAGCCAGCTCAAAATGGGCTGGCTCAATCATTACTAAAATTAGTAACCAAATAGGGAAATCAACATGATGCTTGCGTAAACTGCAATTCAACAACAAGCAAAA
>NZ_JACJEQ010000095.1:0-288 GCF_014164125.1 Pseudoalteromonas sp. SG44-8
AGCTCAATGAATTCTGAATTTATTTAATATCTTTCGATATTGAATTGACTGTGCCGAAGCAACTTATAAATAAGTTACTTCTGTTGGTCACTCAGTTTCAATTGAGACTCTAAATTTTTTGCCTTGCTTAGCGAACTAAGCTTGGCTGTTAGAACTCAATCTGTACGAGTGCCCACACAGATGATTGCTTTATATTGTTAAAGAACGTTGCGGTTAAAGTTAAACTTTATCTCGCTAGGGCTGCGCATATTACGCTTTCCTATTTTTTTGTCAACACTTAATTTTAAA
>NZ_JACJEQ010000096.1:0-288 GCF_014164125.1 Pseudoalteromonas sp. SG44-8
TTACGTCATGTGAAGGTGGCGCTGTTACCCATAGGCGTAGGTGCTTTGTAGCAACGTTCAATGAGTAATAATTAACTTTTAAGTTAATTGTTAGAAAAAGGTCACTTCGGTGGCCTTTTTTAATGTCTGGGATTTACGTCATGTGAAGGTGGCGCTATTACCTTAGGCGTAGGTGCTTTGTAGCAACGTTCAATGAGTAATAATTAACTTTTAAGTTAATTGTTAGAAAAAGGTCACTTCGGTGGCCTTTTTTAATGCCTGGGATTTACGTCATGTGAAGGTGGCGCT
>NZ_JACJEQ010000097.1:0-284 GCF_014164125.1 Pseudoalteromonas sp. SG44-8
CTGGAACAAAGTTAAAACACCAAGCCAAGACCCCATGCCGAACTCACTAGTGACCGCTCTTGCAATCCTATGCTCCACGGCATGTGTATTCCTATTCATCAAACAAACGCTCCTTCACATCCCAGGGAATCTACCTTTAAAGCAATTTGAGTATGGATACTTATACCAATCGACTTAAATATTTAACCATTCTAGCGAGCTAAATAAAGCGCTAACTGCGTTATAATTTTTTCAAGTAGAACAACTACATGTCAAAATTTACGCCTTGTTATCACTGTATTTAT
>NZ_JACJEQ010000098.1:0-273 GCF_014164125.1 Pseudoalteromonas sp. SG44-8
GGTTCATCTCCCGTAGTGAATATTGATCCAAATATCTCTTAATGACGCTAAACCTTGTGACGCTAGATAGTCATTGCCTATCGCAATGTTAATTCCTTTTGTTTTTGAGCTTCTACAAGGACCTTCGCTTCCAAGCGCCTACTTTTGGTACTGGTGATACCACATGCAATGGCGAGTCGTTCGCTAACACCCAATTTCATTAAACTGCGTACTTTGGTGCGAGGTTTACGCCATTGCCGCCAGTAGCACATTCTTATCCTACGGCGGATCCAG
>NZ_JACJEQ010000099.1:0-262 GCF_014164125.1 Pseudoalteromonas sp. SG44-8
CCCCTGTTACCGCCGTGAAAGGGCGGTGTCCTAGGCCTCTAGACGATGGGGACACAGAATATGTGTCACTAGGACGACTGAATAGTTTAACTCGTTTCAGGCGAGCTGCTTCATAACACTGCACTTCCTTATTTAACATAAGTAAGTGGCGTCCCCAAGAGATTAGTACTCTTGTTAACGTCGTGCATAGAGAGTGCGGTGTCACACTGCTTTATACATTACTTAAAATAAGTAAGTGGCGTCCCCAAGGGGATTCGAACCC
>NZ_JACJEQ010000009.1:0-175938 GCF_014164125.1 Pseudoalteromonas sp. SG44-8
ATATTTAACCATTCTAGCGAGCTAAATAAAGCGCTAACTGCGTTATAATTTTTTCAAGTAGAACAACTACATGTCAAAATTTACGCCTTGTTATCACTGTATTTATCTGTCGCTATAAATGGTCAATAACTTAACACGATTGGTATTTGTGGTACTGAGTTTGATTATGATGCTGACCCGCACAGTAAATTGGTACCACACTAAATCACAAGCTGATGATTAATCACTGTTTGCAAAGGGCTGCATGATTGCAGCCCTTTAATTATTCAGGCCTAACACAGTTAGCATTGCATATAGCCGCTTAAGATAGGCTTATTATCCAGCGTTCATGTTATTAACTTGCTGATAAAAATACGGTTAGCTTATCGCCTACTTTTAAGCGATCGCTTGAAAGGCTGTTCCATTGTTTTAGCTTAGTGATGCTGACTTTGTAATGGTTGGCTATTTTCCACAAGCTTTCGCCAGATTTAACCTTATGCTCTATTTGCGTATCGGCTAACTGCGGTAGCACTAATTTTTGACCAATACGTATGGTACTATTTTTCAAATTATTAAATGCTTTTAGTTGGCTTACAGTTACTTTGTAGCGCTTAGCGATCACGCTCAAACTATCGCCACGCTTAACTGTATAATGTTGCCATTGGCTGTAGTCGTTAGAATCTTGATCAGCAATCATAGTCTCAAATTGCTTTCGCTCACTAGCAGGAACGACGAGATGCGGTGCATCAATAATCGCCGGAAAGCGAATGACCCCGTAGTTTAAGGGCTCTAACTGTTGCCATTGGGCTTTATTATCTAAAATAACTGAGCCAGAAATGGCTATTTTGGCAATTGCATCTTTATTTGCTATTGCAGGGAACGCCATTTTTTGGCTTTTTAATAATTGTGCCGCAGCAAGTAGTTTAGGTACATACTGACTGGTTTGCTGAGGGAGTTTTAAACTGAAAAAGTCAGTTGGTTTACCTTGCTTTTTATTGTTGCTGATCGCTCTAAGTACACGGCCTTCACCTAAGTTATAGGCTGCTATAGCGTGATACCAATCACCATCAAAGCGTTTGTATAAGTACTCCATAAAATCCAGAGCAGCGCGGGTACTGTCGATCACATCTTGGCGGCCATCGTACCAAGGGCTAATTTTTACCTTAAAGTACTTAGCAATGGCAGGCGTTAATTGCCAAAGCCCAGATGCATGCTTGTGCGAATAGGCACTGGCATCAAAGTCACTTTCAATTAGCGGCATTAACGCTAATTCTATGGGTAAGTTCCGTTTTTCAACCTCTGTGACAATATAATAAAGGTAAGGCTCAGCACGGCGACTAATTTCATCCATATAGTTTGGGTGAGATAAATACCATGCAATGCGTTGTTGCACATCTGGGTGGCTAGAATTGGAAAATGTAAGCTGCGCTCGGATGCGTTGCCACACATCATCGAGTTCCTGAGGACTTAAGGGAGCTATTTGCTCAATATTTTCGTTTTGTTCTTTAACAACAATATTTGGGTTAGCCTTAATATCAGGTTGTGAAGATGGTTTTTCGGGTGTGGTTTCACAACCGGATAAAATAACAATCAATGGCAGAATTCGGATAAATCGATTTAAAGACACGTACTAAACTACTCCGAAAATATAAATGCGGTTAACTTAAATCAGGCTAGCTTAACATAGCGTGAGTTAAGAATGACTTGTAGTTGAATTTAACTGTCCCTTAAATTGCTCTTTATAGCGACGCGATAAGTTAAGTACTTTGCCGGTTGTAAGTTTTACTTCACTGTCTCCGCTCGGTAGTGGCGTGATTGATTCAATCGCATCTAACCGAACGCCATGGGAGCGATGAATACGGCAAAACCCTTGCGGTTCTAACTGAGTTATAAGTTGGCTCATAGTTGCACGTAACGGGTAAATTCTTGCATCAATATGTAGATTTACATAATTACCGCTAGATTCAAGCCAGTCTATTTGTGCTACGCGGACAATAAATTCTTTTCCCAGTTTTTTTACCAGTAGTCTATCGAAATTTAAATTTTCAGGCGTATCTTCGCCTTGTCTGATCGGTGCTGCTTCACCACTTAATTGGCTCACTACATATTGATAGGTTTTAATAACAGCAATTAAAAATAAGAACCCCCACAAGTCTTTGCGGTATTCATAAAGTAATTCAAACCAGACCAAACCAAAGTCATAATACATGCCTTGTACGGTGTAAATGAGCTTGCGAATGGTGACCATAATGCCAATATGCAATAACGAAAAAGCAATGCTTGCCAGCAGATATAGCAGTAATGAGCGGGGGATTTTTTGCCAATTAAAAGGCTGGGTTTTTAATAGCCTAACTAAAGCGGGAAACAACAACAAGGTGCCAATAGCGCTGGAATATTCCCATACAAACGGCTCCCAGATCATAAATGGGAGTTCGCCATCTCGCTGGGCTTCCATAATGTTTGAGCTGGCATTAATAGTATTGTTGATAAAAATATAACTAGATAAAAATAATGCCGCATACCATCTCTGGTAGCGCTGAAAATGCGTTAAGGAGATCATTATTATTGTTACTCTTTAAAAGACCATAATTAGACTAGCAAGATAGTGATAGATCACCAAACTTATCATCCCTGATATCCACCGCTTATCCCTACTGACTGTTTTATCAGCCTTTTCTGATTGCTTAACGCAGAGTGTTGTTCATATTTGTTATTAATTAGTCGTAAGCTAAAACTATCATGAAACTTAAAATAGTAATTAAAAACACAACACGTACGCTATTACAGCCATGGCTAAATGTATTTAATCAGCATGATGAACTGCCAAAGCGCCGTTATGATCTTGATTGGCTAAGGGTGATTGCGTTTGGTTTATTAATTTTTTATCACACCGGCATGTTATACAGCCAAAACTGGGGATTTCATTTTAAAAGCCAGTATTTGTCTAGCAGTGTTGAAAATGTCATGTTGTTACTGTCACCGTGGCGAATGGGACTAATCTGGTTTATTTCAGGAGTAGCGCTGCGCTTTATTATTGCGCGCTTTAGTTTAGATATGTTTTTAATTACGCGCAGTGTAAAAATATTACTGCCTTTATTGTTTGGCATTTGGTTTATAGTGCCGATTCAGCTTTATGCGCAAATGAGCCAAGAGGTTGGTTTAGCTATGAGCTTTTGGCAGTTCTACCAGCAGTTCTTTGATTTAACTAACCCTTTATTTAATCACTACCAAGCAGGTATTTGGCCACATGTTGATGTAAACCATCTTTGGTACTTGCGTTCGTTATGGCAATTTACTTTATTGCTGGTGTTAATGATACCGCTGCTTCATCACGCTACTGTGCAAGCAATAATGACGCGTTTATGTGAGCGATCGTTAGTTATTGTTTTTATTGTATTGCTATTGCCGCTGTGTATTTTAAAACTGAGCTGGCCGAGTGATACATTCCGATACCCCATGGGCGCGTTGTTTTTACTTTACGGTTACTTGCTTGCTTGGCAGCCTGCATTTTACAGCCAACTGCTACGTCACTGGCAGGCGTTATTAGTGGTATTCATTTTAGGTTATTTAGTTGTCGTGCTGGGTTATCACATGATTTGGCAAAACCCAGCTACGAGCCAATGGCAAATTACCAGCATGGATATGCTGTATACCGCGCAACGGTTAGTGGGTGTGATGTTAATGCTGGCATTAGCAAAACGCTTTTTGAATCACGATCACCCTAAATTAGCGTTATTAAACTCAGCCGTATTTCCGTTTTATTTATTACATCAAAGTGTGATTATTGGCTTAGCCTTTTATTTGTCTGAACTGCAATTAGGTGGTTTGGTGGAGCCATTATTTATACTCAGCCTCACTTTCATTATTTGTTGGCTGGTATTTATTGCTGTTCGCCGTGTCGATCTATTAAGCCCATTTATAGGGATTAAAGTCACAGGTAAATATAAAGCATGGCAAGTTAAAGCAGGCTTTGGTTGCGGGCTTATATTGGTAAGCCCACTGATCTTTAAGTTAATTTAACCAAACACACATCTAAAGCATGCGCCTTGTGGTTTTGGTACATAAATTAAATCACCGCCGTGGTTGAGCATAATTTGCCTTGATAGGCTCAAGCCAATACCTGATCCTTGTTGTTTAGTGGTAAAAAATGGTACGAAGATCATATCCACCACATGTTCGCTGATGCCTGGGCCATTATCGCTCACTTCAACATAGAGTTGTTGGCTGGCGTTTTGTGCCAAGCTGAGCTTGATGTTTGGCTGAGCGGGGCTTTGCGCGTTATATTTTTTGTTGCTGCTTAGCACTTCAAATGCGTTCTTTATAAGATTTACTAATACTTGCTCTATTTGACTACTGTCTAGCATCACTAATTGCTGGCTTTTAATTGTAAGTTCTATATTGATTTGCAGCTCACGCGACTGTTGTTGATGCAAGGTGACAATACGCGCTAGCATATCGGCTAAATTTTCAGGCGCTAAATTAGGTTTAGGTAAGCTGCTAACTTGGCGAAAACGAGCAATAAAGTCGCCTAAATGTGCCGTTCTTGATGCTAAGGTGCTTAGTGCAAGCTGTAAGTCTTGTTTATCTTCAATATCAATAAAACACAGTTCTTGTGGCAGTAAATTGCTGCACGTATCAGCTAACGATGAAAGCGGGGTAATAGAGTTGGCAATTTCGTGCGTAAGTACTTTAGTTAAGCGCTTATAAGCTTGTTGTTCTTTGAGTTGTAGTTGGTCATGAATTGATTGTAGGCTTACTACGCGACGCACTTTGCCTTGTATTTCGGCGATACTGAGTTGGATAGAAAGCGTGTCGTGCTGCTCGCCATTTTGCCAATAGGTGGTGCTTCGCATATTGTTCTTGGCGTTCAAAATTAGTTCACCAACAGCGCCTAATTCTCGTAGATGCTGGAAGCTTTTACCCAGTAGTTTGCTGACTGCTGGGTTTGATTCAATCACTTTGCCGTTGTCGTCACATACCATAACCGCTAAATCAACATGAATAAGCAGTGCTTGCAAAAACTGCGCTTGTTGTTCGGCATTAAAGCGTGCTGTTTGCATTTGCGTTTTTACTTGCTCAAATTGTTGGCGCATTGGATGTTGTTGGCCAAGACCTAAGGTGCTGTCGCCATTGGCTAAGGCGCGGATCACCATTTCTGCTTGTTTTTGTTGGCGCTTAAAGAGCGTAAAAATATGCGTTATCAAGGCCGCAGTGACTAATATAGTTAACAGCGAAGTTGCTGAAAGCCCATTACTTTGTAATAGATAACTAACGAGTGCGCTGGCGCTAATAAGTGCCACAATATTAATAGTTAATAATAAATGAGGGCGCATTGTTATAGCCCATACTTTTCAAGACGGCGATACATAGCACCACGCGTTAAACCTAAGGCTTTGGCCGCATGGCTAACATTACCTTGGTAATGTGTTAGCGCTGCACGCACAGTGCGCTGCTCGAGTATCTCAAGATCAAAGGTGTCGTATGCCTCGTTGTCATTGGTGGTTGTATGATTAGTAGTACCAGCACTACCAATCACTGAGCTAACATCAAGATTATCGCCATCACTTAAAATAACAGCCCGCTCAATAGCATGAGCAAGCTCGCGGACATTGCCTGGCCATGCATATTGACAAAGTAAGCTCATATCATGTGTTTTTATGGTTAAGTTGCGCTTGTACTTTTGTGCGAAATGATTGAGGTAATAATCTGCTAGCATTGGGATGTCATCACTGCGTTCACGTAAAGCCGGTAAGCGAATTTCAACGGTGTTTATTCGGTATAACAAATCTTGGCGAAAACGCCCCTCGGCGACAGCTTGATCAAGATTGTCGTTAGTGGCACAAATTAGGCGGATATCAATATCAACTGCTTTACTGCCGCCAACAGGTGTAATTTTGCGGTTTTGTAATGCAGCAAGCAGTTTAGCTTGATGCTCTAGGGGTAAATTACCCAGCTCATCTAAAAATAAACTACCGCCTTGGGCGAGCTCAAATTTACCAATTCGATCGCTTTTGGCATCGGTAAATGCGCCTTTTTTATGGCCGAATAGCTCACTTACAAATAGGTTTTGTGCCACAGCACCCATGTCTAAACTCATAAAGGTTTGATTATGGCGCATACTTGCTTGATGAATGGCATGCGCGGTGAGTTCTTTACCTGTGCCGCTTTCGCCGGTGATCAGTATATTGGCATCAGTTTGTGCGGCTTTTTCAATGGTGGTGAATACCTGCTGCATAGCGGCGCTTTGACCTAAAAACTCAAATGGCTGATTATTGAGTACTTGATTAAGGCCGTCCTTTTGACGGGTAAGCTTACCCACTTGCTGTTTGTCTTTAGCATGTGAAAAAGCCGCCGCCACAGCGCCAAGTAGTTGCTCGTTTTGCCAAGGTTTAGCAATAAAATCAGATGCGCCTGCTTTAATAGCATCCACCGCGAGTTGAATGTCGCCGTAGGCGGTCATTAACAAAACAACGATATTAGCGTCTTGCTCGATGATTTTTTTTAACCAATAAAAACCTTCTTTGCCGCTGATGGAGTCTTGGGTAAAGTTCATGTCGAGTAAGATCACATCAATTGGCTGATCAGCTTTGCGTTGCTCGTTAATGATGCCTGCAATTTCAAATGGGTTGTCAGTGGTTTTAACGCTTTGATAATGCTGCTTTAGTAATAACCGTGCGGCGATTAGAATATCGGGGTTGTCATCAACAATTAAAAGCGAGCCTGTGTGTTTCATGATTTTTATTTTTATAGAGTTTTATTTAGCCTAAAACAAAAAAGGAACAGTGTCCATAAATGGACGTTTATAAAATAAAAAAGTGTTCTATTAACGGACACTACAAACATAATAATAATTTCATTTAATTATAAGGTATTGAATTTTAATGTTAAATAAAGTTGGCACAGCGTTTGTAATAACTATCGGTAATTAGTTTATTAAACCTGTATCAAGGTGGCCAACATGGATAAGAAAATAGAACGCTCATTTACCCAAAAGTATTTAAAGAAATTCACCTTTGCAGCATTGGCATTGGGTGTTGCTGCCGCTGCGTATGGGTTTACACAAACAGGTAATATAGGTCGTAGCCAGAATATTGAACGCAGTAGCTTAACCGTTAGCACGGTGAAACAAGGTGCATTTAAAGATGCCTTAAGTTTACGCGGTCAAGTGGTACCAAAAACCAGTATTTACCTTGATACCATCGCCGGTGGGCAAGTTGAGGAGCGTTTAGTGGAGCAAGGCGAATATGTTGAGAAAGGCCAACCACTAGTGCGTTTGAGCAATACCAACTTACAACTAGATGTAATGAGTCGCGAAGCCCAAGTAACTGAGCAGCTAAATTTTTTACGCAATACGCAAATGACTATGGAAACCAGCCGGTTAAATTTACGCCGTGACTTATTAGAAATAGAGCTAAAAATTACGCACCTCACCCGTCGTTTACAGCAAACTAAACCTTTGGTTAAAAGTGGCGTATTAGCGCAGGAGCAACTTGCAGAGTTAGAAGAAGATTTAAATTATTACCACGCTCGTAAAGAGCTCACGCTTGAGCGCCAAAAGCAAGAAAACTCAATCCGTGAGGTGCAAGTCGCACAGTTATCAGACAGCGCTAAAATGCTTGAAAAAAACCTGCAGTTTGCGCGTCGAAATCTCGACAATTTATTAATCAAAGCGCCTGTTTCAGGCTACCTAAGCGAGCTTGATGTGGAAATTGGTGAATCTAAAAACAGTGGCGCGCGATTAGGCCAAATTGATATTCCAAATGAATATAAATTAGTGGTACGCCTTGATGAGTTTTATTTAAACCAAGTACAGCGTGACATGACCGTGATGATTGAACTTGAAAGCGGCACAGTGAACGCCAAGGTGAGCAAAATTGATAGCCGCGTACAGCAGTCGCAATTTCAAATTGAAGTGGATTTACCAAGTAATACCAAAAGCATTAAGCGCGGGCAAAGCATTGATATTGAGTTAATGCTGGGGGGTGACAAAAACAATGCTCTACTGCTTAAACGTGGCGCCTTTTTTACCAACTCGGGCGGTAACTGGGTTTATGTTATTGAGCAAGGCGGCGATAAAGCAGTGCGTCGTGATATTCGCTTAGGCAAAAAGAATCAAAACTATTTTGAAGTGCTTGAAGGGCTCAATGCTGGGGAGCAAGTGATTACCTCTAGCTACAGTAACTTTGATAAAGCACAGCAACTACAATTTTAAGGAAAATAACAATGATCAAACTAACTAATTTAAGCCGCGTATTTCGTACTCAAGATGTTGAAACAACAGCGCTAAGTAACATTAACTTAACCGTAAACGAAGGTGACTTTTTAGCGATTATGGGGCCATCTGGCTGTGGTAAATCAACTTTGCTGTCTATTTTAGGTATGTTGGATTCACCAAGTGCAGGTAGCTTTGATTTTGCTGGAACAGACATCGCAGGGTACAGCGAAAAGCAATTGTCGGAGCTACGTAAAGCATCAATCGGTTTTGTATTTCAGAGCTTTAACTTAATTGACGAGCTAACTGTATTTGAGAACGTAGAGCTACCATTACAGTATCAAAAAATATCAAAAAGTGAGCGCAAACAACGCGTTGAAGCCATTTTAAAGCGCGTAGGCATTGATCACCGAGGCGAGCATTTACCACAGCAGCTTTCGGGTGGTCAGCAGCAACGGGTAGCCGTGGCGCGTGCATTAGTGATTAATCCTAAACTAATTTTAGCCGACGAGCCAACCGGTAACCTCGATTCTAAAAATGGTGATGAAGTCATGGCTATGTTGCGCGAGCTAAACCGCGAAGGCACCACAGTAATTATGGTGACCCACTCAGAGAAAGAAGGAGCATATGCTGACCGTTTAGTACGCTTACTCGACGGCCAAGTGATGCTTGACAAAGCGAATGTTGTGCAGCAAAGCGCTGCTGAGGTTGCTTAACATGTTTATTAATTATTTAGTGACAGCCCTACGGGCATTTAAACAGCAAAAACAACATTTTTTACTTAACATCATTGGCTTAAGTGTTGGTTTAGCTGCGGCTATTTTAGTGGCCATGTTTGCCTTTAATGAAGCTTCTTATGATGAACAGCAACCTAATGCTGATCGCGTGTATCGTGTATATCAATATTTCCCATCACTTGGAATGGGAGCACCAGTTGTCAATAAAGATGTGATCGCGTCTTTTAAAGACATGGCTGAAATTGAAGACATACTCTCACTTGATTTGGTTCCGCCAGGCTCTGAGTTTGTTCGTGATGGCGTTGGTTACAAATTAGAAAATGTGCTTGCGGCGCGTAGTAACGTGACTGATTTTATCAATATCGATATTGCAGCTGGGGATCTGGCAAAAGTACTTGCAACGCCAAATATGATTGCACTCAGCGAGCAGTATGCAATACGGATTTTTGGTAGCACAGCTATTATTGGTGAAACTTTAATACAGGGAAATAAACGTTGGCAAGTCGGTGCTGTGTTTTCTGATTTACCTGATAATACGCACTTCTTTTTTCAAGCATTAATTAAAGAGCCACCTGCAAATAATAACTTTCAAAATAACAATGGCTATACATATATCCGGGTTACTCCTGACGCTGATGTTGGCAAGCTTGCTAAAGCTATTGAGCATCGCTATAGAGAAGTTGTTTATAAAGATTCTGAGTATGATTCAGCCCAGCTTACATTACACCCCTTAACTGCTTTGCATTTAACCGCAAGCTCTAATTTTGAAATGAAAATGAATGGCTCGCTTTCAACGCTGCGTATTTGTATTGGTTTGAGTATTTTATTAGTACTGCTAGCGGCTTTTAACTTTATCAATATGAGTATTGCGCAATCTGCAAAGCGCGCAAAAGAAGTCGGTGTTCGTAAGGCTCTTGGTGCGAGTAAGACACAAATTGTTTGCCAGTTTTTAGTTGAGTCATTACTTATAACCGTTATTGCAGCACTGATAGCATGCATGTTGGTTGAATTATTAACACCAGCTTTTAACCAATTAGTTGATCGTCAGCTAGCGCTTAATTACAGCTCAGCCTTAGGTGCAGCAATTGCCGTTGTTACCTTATTGGTTGGTTTGCTTGCAGGGATTTATCCTGCGATGTTTATGTCGGCGTTTAGTGCTAAGCGTGTACTTAGTGGTGACATGCAACGCGGCCGCACAGCCATTGCCGTTAGAAAAAGTTTATTAGTTTTACAGTCTGCGTTGTCGGTCGCACTGATCATTGCCGCCTTATTGTTACAACAGCAGCTGGCACATTTGCAGTCACTCCCTGTTGGTTACGCAAAAGAAGGCAAGCTGATGATCAGTGATATTGACGCAGGAGATATATTCTATAACCAAAACAATGTGCTGTTAGATCGCATTAACGCTATTAATGGTGTGAAACAAGCCAGCGTAATAGATATTTCACTAACCGGTGCTTATAACTCGTCTCGTACATTTACGGCTGATAACGGTCAGTTTACTAAACAAACTTTACCCTTTATTGGTGTGGGTAATGATGCTGTGAGTGCTTTGGATTTATCACTGGTAGCTGGGCGTGACTTTAGTGCAAAAATGGGGGCTGATTGGTTTAATAAAGTCAGTGATACTCAAGCTACCGCGTCAGCAATATTGACCGAATCTTTAGCTAAACAAGCGGGCTATGTAACTGCAGAAGATGCAATTGGTAGCATTTGGCGCACAGACACAGGTTACGGCCAAGAACTTACCATAACGATTGTTGGCGTCGTTAAAGATATAAAAGTAGGCAGCGTTAAAGATACGCAGCCCTCAACCATCTTCATTTGCGGTTACACCAGCAGTTGGGTTGGTAGAATTATCGTTAATCTGGATTTAACACAGCTCCCGCATATAAAGTCACAGCTTGCTAGCATCTTGGCCGAAACACTTGATATTTATGACCCAAAAATAGAAATGATGGCTGACAATTATCGTGCGCTTTATCGTAATGATGAACGTGCCACTGAGTTTGTCACTTTATTCTCTGGCTTAGCTGTCTTCTTAGCGTGTGTGGGGACCTTTGGTTTAGCGTCATTCTCGGTATTACGCCGCCAAAAAGAAGTCGCGGTGCGTAAAGTGCTTGGCGCATCACGCATCAGTATTATGAATCTACTGGCGAAAGAGTTTTTGATTTTAGTCGTGGTTAGTGTGGCCATAGCATATCCGCTTACTTATTGGCTGGTAGGAGATTGGTTGGCTAATTTTAATGAGCGTGTTGATCAAGCTATGTGGGTTTACTTAATTGCTGCACTAAGCGTGGCTGCTATTACTTGGCTTACAGTTGCCAGTCTTGCTTTTAAAGCCGCCAGTACAAGACCTTCGTTAACATTAAGGTATGAATGATAACTAGCACAGAACCCTACTTAAGGCCTATCAGAACATCGATAGGCCTTTTGTATATTCTTTTCGTTATAAATGACGACCAACAATTTGAGGGGGGAGGCAGTAGCGGGTTTATCCCGCGACAGGAGGTTAAGCCGAGTTTTTATATGCTCGAAAACTTGAGTCGTGCTGTTTAAATATCTTTAATTTTCACTGCGGGATTACCTGCAACAACAGTATTTGCTGCAATATCTTTGGTGACGACAGACCCTGCGCCTACTACAGCATTATCGCCAATGCTAACACCTGCAAGTACAATAACGCCTGCGCCTATCCATACGTTATTGCCAATGGTTATAGGTGCTGCAAAGTTTTCTTTATTGAGCCGCTCTATGGGATTAACTGCATGAGAGACTGTCAAAAGCTGAACGTTCGGGCCGATTAAACAATCGTCGCCAATGCTTATGGCTCCTTCATTAATTGGCGCATCTAACATAGTGCAGTTAATGTTTATAAAAGTACGATCACCAATTTGCATTTGCGAGCCATAGTCACAGTGGAAGCCAGCCTCAATGATCACTCCTTCACCACACACTGTAAACAAACTCTTAATGCGTTTTAAATTTCCTTTGCTGGGACTTTTTGCAAACAAGCGACAAGTCTCATGGGCGACTTTGCGTTGCTCAATCAGTGGTTTTTCTAGGCTATTGAATCTAGTTAGATGAGTCATCGTTTTAGGGAGTTAATGAGTATGTATTGATAATAAAACAAAATTGACTGCTAACCAAACGGGATTACCCGTTGTGATCCAATGAAACCCGACTTTAAGCAAAATAAATTAAAGTCGGGTGATGTTTATAAATACTCGGCGACTGAGTATCATTTTTTACTCATTTCGTAATGCCTTTATTGGATCTTGTCGTAACGTTTGGTTGATCGGAAAAAAGCTGGCAAGTACTGATATCGCTAATAAACCCAGCCAAATGACCGTTGTTAACCACCAGTCTATAGGCAGGTCAACCCCAGGTAATGACATACAATAGCCTATAATTAAAAATGCCAACGAAAAGGCTAACACTAAGCTCATTATTATGGGTTGCATGAGTTCTAATAAGCTTTCTTTTAGTAACCTATAATTGTCAGCCCCCATAGAAAGTTTTACGCCTAAGCTATATCTGCGCACTTTAACTAAATAGCTAACAATACCGTTTATGCCAATACACACCATCAGCAGCGATGTTGATGCCAACACAATAGCCAGCCATGCTGCATTTAAGTGACGTTGCCTTTTTTCATCAAACATACTTGTTAAAGAGGCTATGTTATTAATGTCTAATCGTTGATCTACTTCTAATACTGCTTGTTGAATATGGGCAATTGCATTATTTTCATCAGCAACAGTAATCAAATATGTAAATTGTTGCCAACCAGGGTAATCTTTAGGTGTAAAAACTTCAAAGTCTTCACTTTCAGGGCTGCCCGGTACATAGGTGTTGCTGACAATACCTATGATTGAGTAATATCTTTTATTATCAAAACTCACTTTACTGTTTAGTACTTCATTACTGTTTTTATTAAGTAAATCTGCAAGGCGTTGATTGATAATGATCGGTGGGTTTTCTAGTTGTTCATCCCCTTTGGCAAAGCCTTTACCCGTTATTGTTAAGTTAAGTTCAGTAAAGTAATTGGCAGTTACTAAGCTATTACGTGCTTGGGCAATATACTGTCCAGCTTCGTTATATATTTGATTGACATTAACCGTTTTTGGCAGCCTCATTTCGGATGATACAGCTAAGCTGCTCACATTATTAAGCGCCAGCAACCTCTGGTTAATTGCTTTGTGTAAATTAATACGTTCGCCGGATTTATCGACATTACTATAGTTTATTGTTAATGAATATTTACCTTCTGTATCCAGTCCGTTATCTCTGAGTGCTTCAGAAAGAGTTACTAAAACTACGTGGCTAGCAGTGGTTAATACTAAAAATGAAAACAAAATTTGCAGACCAACAAGTAAATGGCTGGTGGCTGAACTCATTTGCTTACCCGTTCCTTTACCGCTGCTTTGTAGGCTGCTCATTAAGTTTTGCTCTTTCACAACACTAAGTTCTATAAATGAATAAAGTGAGGCAATACTAATAATCAGAAAAGCTGAAAATAACAAAGTATTAAAGCTAAGAGAAAGCGTGTCTAAACGTTGAATGGCGTCAGCTGCTAGGTTTTGAATAACGATAAAGCCGATTTGAGTAAGTGTTAAAGCAAGTAACACTGCAATACTAATAAGTAAAATATTGTGTTTTAACGTTTCAATAATTAGTTGTTTTTTGCTTGCCCCAAATGCAAAGCTGATTGCAAGGGGTTTGATGCGCGTAATGGCTTTAGCGAGCTGCATACTAGAAAGGTTGATAAGAGCAATGAGCATTAATAAGCACACACCCAATAATAGCATTAATACAATCTTCCCGCTGTCGCCCCTAAGTGCATCATTAAATGCAGTAACACGTGCATTGACAGTAAAATCTTTTAAAATATTAGGCGCGTGTAACTGTGCACCTTTAAGTGATAAGTCAGCTAATTGTTCCGTGATCTCTTGCTCTGAGGCTGCGGGTTTAAATCTAACAACGTTCTTATATGCACCCATAAAGCCATTTGATGTTTTAGGGTTAAAAGCTTCGTCAGCATCAATGGGAAGCCATATTGCATCATTTATATTGCTGTATGAGGGTAATACGAGATCGTCAGATGCAACACCTACAACGGTAAAGCGACGTTGGTTGAGTTGTATTTTTTTACCAACAATATTCGGGTCACCATTATAGTGGGTTTGCCAAGCACGGTAGCCTAAAACGACTGACATTTGCTGAGTACCGAGCGCTTCTGATTTGTTGAATAACCGACCAAGCTTGGGTTGTACGCCGAGTAAATCAAATAAATTATGTGTGGCAAGTATTACGTCCACAGCAGGTCTTGTTGGTTTATCTAGTAGCTTGTAGTCAGTCCATCGATGGTAAGCAGCAACATCAGTAAAAACGGTATTTTCACTCTGTATGTAGCTCATTATTTTTGAGTTACTAGCGGGCCCTGAATAACCTTTAGAATTAATCGTGCCTTCAAGTAAGTATAAGTTATCACTTTGTTGATAAGGCAACGGTGAGAAAAACACTAAGTCCACTAAACTAAATGAGCTCAGCACCATAGAGAGCGTTAATGTCAGTGTAAATACAGTAGTAAAATAATATTGTTTGGCACGTTTAAAGGTATTGTAGGCAGTTTTTAACATGGCTGAGCAACCTGTTCTACATTTGCAGGCGTGCTTGACACTAGCTCATCGCTTTGGGCAACTACAGTACCGTCTTTTAACTGGATATTGCGCGAAGCCATGTCGGCATAACGCGGATCATGGGTAACTAATACAATCGTGGTGCCTTGCTGATTTAGGTCTTTTATTAATGCCATGATTGCATCGCCATTTTTTGAGTCCAAATTACCTGTGGGCTCGTCGACCAACATAATGCCAGAATCACCAGCTAGCGCGCGTGCAATCGATACGCGTTGTTGTTGACCACCAGAAATTTGATTCGGATGTAAATCAGCTTTATCAGCCAAACCTACTTTTTCTAGGCAATCTAACGCTCTTGCGTGACGTGATGATAAAGAGTCACCACGGTATTTTAGCGGTAGCGCAACGTTTTCAAGTACGGTCATTTCATCAATTAAGTTAAACGATTGAAACACAAAGCCAATGCGATTACCGCGTACTTTCGCACGTTGGTTTGAGTCCATATCAGAGACGAGTAAACCGTCAATGTAATATTCACCACTTTGAGGGGTGTCGAGCAGCCCCATAATGTTAAGGAGTGTTGACTTGCCGCAACCAGAAGGCCCAGAAATAGAAATAAACTCGCCGTCGTACACGGTAAAGCTAATCCCTTTTAAAATTTGACTGACTTGTTCGCCATTAGAAAAAGACTTGCTTAGGTTATTAACTCTTAAAATTTCAGTATTCATATTATTCTTCCTTAACCAGCAATTTTTATTGTTGTTGTTTCAGCGGGGATATCTAATGTAGAAATAATGACTTGTTCACCAGGCTCAAGCCCTGACAACACTTGGATGAGTTGGCCAGATGCTTTGCCGTATTGCACTTCAACTTTAACGGCTTTGTTATCCATTGTAAGTTTAAATAATGAGCCATAACTGCCTTCGCTTGCACCTGTTGGTTGTTTTATATAATTCACCTCTTTTTGTACATCGGCAAAAATAGTCGCATCTACTTGTTGCATGGGTTTCATGGTGTCTGATTCAGAAACCTCGAGCTCAATATCAATTTGTACAGCACCTTCGCTGATCACAGGATCTACACGCACTACTTGGCCGCGCACCTGGTCATTCAACGTGCTAATTTGGGCTGTCATACCTATTTGAATTAAATGAGCTTGAATTTGCGGTACTTTTATTTCACCAACTAGAGGGGAGAGGCTCCCTATTAGTGCCAGTTCAGAGCCTGCACTGACACTTTGCCCTAAACTTAAAGGCAAGCGTTGAATAACACCATTCATTCCCGCTTTAACTGAAAGTTGCTCTACCATTAATTTGGCGACATCAAACTCGTCTTGCGCTTGGGCTATTAAGTCATCTTGAATTGAAAGCGACTCTTTTTGCATCTGTGCTAATTTATCAAGCTTAGATTCTTCAAGGTTAATACGCTTTGATAGCTGTTTGGCTTCGAGCTCATTCTTCTTCGCGCTGATCCCCGATACAATACCTGATTTAGCCAGTGTGCGTTCTGCTTCAACTTGTAACATGGCAATTTCAGATTGTGCTTTTAGCTCTGACACGGTTGACTCGTTATTTAACAACTCACGTTGCTGTAATAACACCGTTTGGCGTTTTTGAGTTTTAGCATTTTTAAGTTTTGCTAACGCCAAGCGGAGCTTACTTTCTAGTTCGGGGTTATTTAAAGTGAGGATCACAGTGTCATGGTTAACCACAGCACCCGCTTTTAGTTTTATTTCGTCAACTACTGCATTGCTAGTTGCAGTAAGGAGCCGTTTATTGATTGATTGCAATGAACCATATCCATCCACCTTTATTGAAAAATCACCGCGCTCAACCTTCGCAATAGTGACAGAGTCTTTTGATATAACTTCGGTATTATCTGCAAAACCTAATTGCCAACCAGAGATAAGCATAACGACAGATAAACCTATCAACCCTTGATAGATTAGTTTGGATGTAAATTTCATAGTTATTCCTTTTTTAAACGAAAATACGGCAACGTATCAATTAGGCAATAATGTATTAATAATTTTACTGTAACCAAACTGTGACTATGTTTAAAATCAAGTAGTTAAGCTGTTATGGTAATGATAGGTTGCGTAGGTTATGATTGGACTAAGTAAAAGAAATTGGCCGTTAAGAGCTGTAATGGAAGTATGTTGATTCAATTAGGTGAATATTGCTTAGATACAGATGGAATGTCTTTGCAATTTGATAAGCAAGTGGTGACACTAGAGCCCCAAGTATTTGCAGTATTAATGTACTTAATTGAGCATCATGAGCGTTATATATCAATGGATGAGTTGCATGAAAACTTATGGAAAGACCGCTGTGTTTCAGATGCGGCTGTACGGCGGATTATTAGTAAAATACGCTTAGTGTTGAATGATGATCATAAAAACCCTAAATACCTACAATCACTTTCTAAGCGCGGCTATAAATTAATTTGTCCTGTCTCTAAATTTTCTACATTGTCAGTCTCAGAAGACAGTAAAAAACTGAGCTCCACAGAAAGTAACAACACAAAAAAAACGAAAACTTTTCTGCTTTTTGCAATTATAGCTTTATTGATTTCGTTAGCCTATTTTATATATGAAAATATTGATGACGAATCACATGTCGTTACAAAAGTTATAGACTCGATTATCTCTGATAAAAAAGCGCTGGTAGTTTCAAATGATGGTCGGTTTATCGCATTTACAAGTAAATTAAGACGTGGAAACAACTATCAAATTTATTTAAAAGATCAAGATAGTCAAACAGTAAAAGTGCTAGTTGATGATACAAGGTTACCTAGGGGCTTAGCTTTCTCACGTGATGGAAATTACTTATTCTTCTCTGATAATGTCGGTGATGCAGCATCATTAAAGCGGGTAGCTCTTAAAAGTAAAGAATATGAAATAGATGTTTTAGTGACACATTTTTATTTTATCTCTGATGTTTTTATCGATAAAAATGAAAGTAAGGTTATTTATTTTTCAGCTCAAAAAAGTAGAGAAAGCGCAATGCTTATCTATAAATTTAATACTGACGCTGGTTTGGTAGAAGAAGTGACCTCTGTCTCTCAAAAAGGAGAACATGATAGCCGAGCTGATATTTCACCAGATTCAGGTAAGTTGGTTGTACTTCGAGTTTATATGGATAGTAAGCGTAATTTTATTCGAGTTTTAGATTTAAAGGCGGGCAGTGTACTTTTTCAGTATGATCAAAATGAGGTTATTTATGATGTTCATTGGCTTGATGATGAACACATTGTTTTATTAGATGATAAAAAGCTAGCTAAAATAAATGTTAAAACTGGGCGTTTAGATGAAATCTCCACTACAGGCCAAGGTATTATCTCACTTGATGTGGTGATCCCAAACATGCTGATTGCTATTAGAGATACCTATGGAATCAGTACAATTACTGAGAAAAAATTGCCGTTAAGTAATTTTAAAGATATCGAATTGTTTCGCAGTGAGCAATCAGGGCAACGTCGTATTGTAGATTATCAACCATTGGGAGATAAGGTTTGGGCGATCGAGAAACTAAAAGGTATAAGCGATTTAGCTTCTTATAAAAAACAAAAGCCAAAGGAAAAGGTGGTGTTTTTAAGTACGGAAAAACCACTTGAGTTGATAGCACCCTCTCTATCGGGACAATATGTATTAATTAAACTCCAAGGTCGTATCGCCATACTCAGTACGCTTAATAATAATCTGACCTATATATCTAAAACGGATGAATTAATTGGCGATATTGCTTTCTCAGAAGATGAAAAATCTATTTTTTACACCAGAAAAAGTAATGGTGAATGGTTGGTTTTTGAATACTCTATTAAGGAAGAAACAGAATCCATTCTTTTTGAGGGATATCGTTTCGTCCGACAATTTAAAGGCGGTTATTTATTAGGTGATAATACAGGCAAGTTGTCTCGTTTTAATGTTAATTTAAAAACAATAAAACCACTGCAGATAACTGTTTCAAAAGAAAAAAATACTAACTGGGATGTTGTAAACGGTAAAATTTTATGGAGCAGCCACAACTTAATAAATACAACATTCAATGAAATCGATATAGATGATGTTGATGGCTCTAGCCTAAGCTCTAAAACGTTTGACTTTAGTGTGATCAGACCAAATTTTTATGTGGACAAAATAAATAATACGGTTGTAGTTGAACGTTTAGGTAGTAGGACTAGTGAAATAATTACAATTGAAATTCAGTGAGTGATTGTAATGCAATAGTTTTAAATGCGTTTGAAATCCATTGTTTTGGGGTTAATTAAAAGCGCATATTGCGCTTTTTTTGATCTACACCTTGCCATTTTCATAGTTTCGTTTAAAATCTCGTAACTTTCGAAACGAAACTTAAATGGTTTGCTTAATGACTAAACGAAACACCCAGCAACGTCGTCACCTTATTCTTACTCAAGTTAATGAGTTAGGTGAAGTAGCCGTAGATATTTTAGCTGAGCAGTTTCAAACCTCTGAAGTAACCATTCGTAAAGACTTAACAGCGCTTGAAAAAAGCGGACTATTACTGCGCCGCTACGGTGGCGCGATTGCATTGCCGCAAGAAATTGTAAGCGATGATATTGATTCAAAACGTAAAGTGGCGATTGCCAAAGCCGCAGCAGCACTAATCAAAGATCATAACCGCATTATTATCGACAGTGGTCGTACTACAGCAGCAATGATCCCTGAACTGGGTAATAAGCGCGGTTTAGTGGTGATGACTAATGCAATTAAAGTGGCTAATCGCTTATTAGCGCTGGAAAACGAGCCAACACTTTTAATGACCGGTGGTACGTGGGACCCGCATTCTGAGTCGTTTCAGGGGCAAGTTGCTGAGGGGGTTTTACGTTCTTATGATTTTGATCAGCTATTTATTGGTGCTGATGGCATTGATGTTGAGCGCGGTACCACTACCTTTAATGAACTTGTAGGCCTAAGCCAAGTTATGGCGGGCGCTGCTCGTGAAGTTATAGTGCTGGTGGAGTCAGAAAAAATCGGCCGAAAAATCCCTAATTTAGAATTACCTTGGCAGCAAGTGACTACGCTTATCACCGACAGCAACTTAGCACTCGATACTCGCCAAGCAATACAAGCGTGTGGTGTGCAGTTGATCTGCGCTGAGCTATAAATTTACAAATTCGTGTTTATTACAGGCCGACAACACCTGTGATGTTCATTTAAATATTAAACAACACATACAAACCCAAAGTTGACGCTTTGGCATGTGCAAAAGGAGAAATTATGTGTGGAATAGTTGGGGCAGTTGCAGAACGCCCAGTAAATAAAATTTTAGTTGAAGGCCTTAAGCGCCTTGAATACCGTGGTTACGACTCAGCTGGTGTGGCACTTTTAGATGGTAATACACTTAATACCGTAAAAGCAGTGGGTAAAGTAGTTAACCTTGAAAACGCGCTTGATGAAGCTGGCGTAAAAGGGACTACCGGTATTGCACACACTCGCTGGGCAACTCACGGCGGCGTGACGAAAGCAAACGCGCACCCGCATATTTCAAACAGCGAAATTGCCTTAGTGCACAATGGTATTATTGAAAACCACGCCAGCTTACGTGAAGCGCTGAAAGGCGATGGTTACGAGTTTTTATCAGACACAGATACCGAAGTAATGGTGCATTTAATTCATCAACTTCGCCAGCAGCACACCACTTTATTAGCCTCAGTTCAAGCAGCTGTTAAACAGTTTGAAGGTGCATTTGGTACAGTTGTATTTGATAAAGCGAATGATAACGAAATTATTGTAGCGCGCTCAGGCAGCCCGTTAGTTATTGGTTTAGGCCTTGGTGAAAACTTTATTGCTTCTGATCAACTTGCATTATTACCAGTAACTCGTACCTTTATCTACCTTGAAGAAGGTGATGTAGCGCGTATCACCCGTAACAGTGTGGAAATTTTTGATGTAGACGGCAATGCCGTTGAACGTGAAGTCATTGAATCAAACATCACACAAGATGCATCAGGTAAAGGTGAATACCGTCACTACATGCTTAAAGAGATTTACGAGCAGCCGCTTGCTGTACGTAACACCCTTGAAGGACGTTTAAACGACGACCGCGTAGCGATTGATGCCTTTGGTGAAAGCGCTCAGCAAATATTTAAAGACGTAAAACACGTACAAATTATTGCCTGTGGTACGTCTTACCACTCAGGTATGGTTGCCCGCTACTGGCTTGAGCAATTTGCAGGTGTTAGCTGTAACGTAGAAATTGCCTCTGAGTTCCGTTACCGTCAGTCGTTTGTACACGAAAATAGCCTGCTAGTAACTATTTCTCAATCGGGTGAAACGGCTGATACTTTAGCTGCGCTTCGTTTAGCTAAAGAGCAAGGCTATATGGGGTCAATGACTATTTGTAACGTACCAGGCTCATCGCTTGTACGCGAATCAGACCTTGCCTTTATGACCAAAGCCGGTGCTGAAATTGGTGTAGCCTCTACTAAAGCATTTACTACACAGCTTGTTGGTTTGTTAATGCTTACTGCGTCTATTGCGCAAGAGAAAGGCTTAGATCAAAGTACGATTGTTAACGCTATTAAATTGCTTCCAGCTAAATTAGAAGAAACGCTACTATTGGCTGATGGCATTGCAGACCTTGCAGAAGAGTTTGCTGATAAACACCACTCACTGTTTTTAGGTCGCGGGTCGCAATACCCAATCGCAATGGAAGGCGCACTTAAGCTTAAAGAGATTTCATACATTCACGCAGAAGCCTATGCAGCAGGTGAGCTTAAACATGGTCCATTAGCATTGATTGACGCAGACATGCCAATTATTGTTGTAGCACCAAACAACGAATTGCTTGAAAAGCTTAAATCAAACGTAGAAGAAGTCCGTGCTCGCGGCGGCATCATCTATGTATTCGCTGATAAAGACTCACACTTTGAGTCAGACGAAACCATGCGTGTGATCAACGTAAACCACGTAGATGACGTAATTGCTCCAGTTGTATATACAATCCCACTACAGTTACTTTCGTACTACGTAGCGGTAATTAAAGGCACTGACGTTGACCAACCACGTAACCTAGCTAAATCGGTTACTGTTGAATAAAATCAAAAGGTTATAATGTTTTTTTCATATCAAAAAAGCGCTTAATGCGCTTTTTTTGTGCCTGAAACTCTGTTAGCTTAAGTAACTCATTATTCTCTAAGGGATTAGTTATGCGTTTACTCACCACTCTGTGTTTTGTTAGCTTTTTTGTTTTTAGTTCACAAAATACCTTTGCACAATCTAACACTAAACAACAAAGTACAGATTACTCTGTGCACACGCATACATTTAAATCGGCTGTTTTAAATGAAGAGCGCACAGTTACAGTGCAATTACCAAAGAGCTATCAAGCTGAGCCAAATAAAGTGTATCCTGTTATATATCGCCTAGATGGAGCAGGTAATATACCGCTTGCCAGTGCTGTTATTGAGCGTTTACAAAATGATAATCGTGCGCCTGAGGTTATTATTGTCGCTATTGAAAACACCAATCGATTAAGAGATTTCTATCCGACGGTGAATAAAGAACCCCAAGGCCCTGTCGGTGAAGGGGGTGGGGCTGATAAGTTTTTAGCGTTCTTTGAACAAGAGCTCATTCCTTTAGTTGATAAAAACTATCGTACGCATGATTATAAAGTGATTTCTGGAGCCTCCGCTGGTGGTGTATTTGCGTTATATGCCTTGCAGGCCAAACCTGAATTATTTCAAGCACACATTGCTTATAGCCCTGCGGTTTGGTGGAACTATGGTGCTTCAGTAAAAAGTACAAAGTCGTTTATAGCTAAAAGCAAAGACCTTAATAGTTACGTTTATATCAATATCGGCGAAGAAGCCGGCATCATGCGCGAAAGGTACGATGACTTACAACAATCATTGCAATCGAATAAGTTAGCAAATTTGCGTTTCTTTAGTGATGCATTTGCAGGTGTGTCGCATAACCTGACTTCCGTTGCTGGGGCATTTAATGCCTATCACCACCTATTTTTAACTAAGCAAATGCCCATAAGTGCTTTAACTGACGATGTAGCCTCTATTGATGCTTATTATCAAAACTTATCTCAACAATGGGGTGAGCAGATATCGCCACCAGAGGCAGCGGTTAGGCAACTTGGCTACAATCTTGTAAATACAAAGCAGTTTGAGCAAGCAATTGCAGTATTCAAGCATAATATTAAACATCACCCCAAATCTGTGGATGCATTATGGGGGCTAAGTTATGGCTATGAAATGCAGGGCAATCTTAAAAAAGCGCTAGAGTATTTAAAAGCAGCATTAGAGCTTGCAGACACTACTTACCCTTATTTTGATGCGTTAAAAAATGCAAATACAAGGTTACAAGCAGAGTTTGATGAGCGTAGTTAGCTTTTTAGTTACTGTGAAATAACAATAAGTTAGAAGTTTTAAATAAAAAAGGCGCTAAAGCGTCTTTTTTATTGGCGGCAACTAAATACTATTTAAACCACTAACCCCTACTTAATACGTGCTAAATACGCTAAAATTACAGGCTACTTTTTTAGCAATAAGCCCGTAATAAATATGACCTCAGCCGCAAGCCCTAGCACGTTTACCGAACTTGGCCTTATCCCAGAGCTACTAGCTCGTTTAACCGAGCTGGAATATACCCAGCCTACGCCAATTCAAGCTAAGGCAATACCAAGTATATTAGCGGGCAGTGACCTTATTGCTGGTGCAAATACCGGCTCTGGTAAAACAGCGACCTTTGCATTACCGATATTGCAAAAAATATCACAAGGTGCACTCAAGCGAGATACCAAAGGTAACTATGTCTCGGCGCTTATTTTGGTACCTACCCGTGAGCTTGTAACGCAAGTAGCTGATAATGTTAAGTCGTATTCGGCGCATTTTAATGGTGCGATTAAAACGGTTGCCGTATTTGGTGGTGTGTCGGTTAATACCCAAATGCAGGCACTACGTGGCGGTGCCGATATCATCGTAGCAACCCCTGGGCGATTACTCGATTTAATCTCAAGCAACGCCATTAAGCTTGATAAAGTAAATACCTTAGTGCTTGATGAAGCCGACCGCTTATTAAGCTTAGGCTTTACCGAAGAGTTGGCTAACTTATTAGCGCTTATGCCTACTAAAAAGCAAACCATGTTGTTTTCAGCTACTTTCCCAGAGCAAGTAACGCTTTTAACGCAAGAGCTGTTAAATAATCCGGTTGAAATACAAGTACAAAGTAAAGAAGAGAGCACGCTTGTACAGCGCGTATTTACAGTTAATAAAGGCGAAAAAACCACGGTTTTAGCGCATTTAATTAAGCAGCACAAATGGCGCCAAGCGCTGATTTTTGTCAACGCTAAAAAAGACTGTGAGCACCTAGCCAGTAAGCTTGAAAAACGTGGCGTGAATGCGCAAGTATTCCATGGCGATAAAGGCCAAAGCGAACGTACTCGGGTAATCGAAAAATTTAAAGTGGGCGAAATTGAAGTACTGATTGCCACCGATATTGCAGCCCGTGGATTAGATATTGCCAAACTGCCTGTCGTTATTAACTTTAACTTACCACGCAGCCCAGCTGATTACATGCACCGTATTGGCCGAAGTGGTCGTGCCGGTGAAGTAGGTTTAGCGTTATCACTGATTGATTATGAAGACTTTCATCACTTTAAAATTATCGAAAAGAAAAACAAGCTACGTTTAGATCGTGAAGAAGTAACAGGCTTTGCCGTAAACCAAGCCAACCTTGATGCAGCACTTGCGCTTAAAAACGACAAGCCAATGGCCAAGCCTGAAGGTACTGGTAAGAAAAAGAACAGAAATAAAGCCGATGATATAGATGATGTATGGAGCGGCTGGCGTCGTAAGTAACAAACACAAAAAAGCCGACTTCAGTCGGCTTTTTCATTTACAGTAAACAGTTAGTTTACTTATAAAACGCTTCTACTGTGCCTTTTACTTTCATAAGTAATGGCTGGCCGCGGCGGTCTAGTGCTTTAGGTGCGGCTACTTTGATCCAACCTTCACTGATGCAGTACTCTTCAACGTCAAAACGCTCTTTGCCGTTAAGTGTAATGCCGATTTCATGCTCGAATACTTCTTCTACATAAAATTTGCTACGTGGGTTGATCGAAAGTTGATCTGGTAATTCTGGTTTATTTGTATCAGTCATAATTGTGATCTGCATTGAATATATTGTGTGCCATTGTAGGCAATACAGGCCTTAGGCTCAATATACTGATCAAAATAAATTAACTGCACAGTTGCTTTGATTGCTTAATACAGTGGCTAATTATTTCGTCACGAGTGACATCTTTGTCAAAGCAATAATCAAAGCGCATAGTGAGGTTAGTCGCTTGCTCTTGCTCAGGCCAATGCCATTTACGAACAAGTTGTCGGGTAGCCGTTTGTAGCTGGCGGCCATAGCGTTTTGGATCGGTATTATTTATTATTATATTCTTCACTGTGCCGCTTTTTGAAATGACAAAGCTGGTTTCTGCACAGCCTTTACCCTGAATATTCAATAATTCTAGCGGGTATTCATGATTAGGTATTTTTTGTAGTCGGTGCCAAACACCTTGTAGATCTAAGTATTGAGCTTGAATGTCTGCTATGGGCCTTTTATCTGAAATATCATTACTTTGCGATAAAGTATTAAACGAAAAAATTAAGCAGGCTATGTAAACGAGGGCTTTCATAATCATCCTTAAATATTGATCAGAGCTAAACCTTAACGTAATTTGCTTATAATTAACAGCTTGATTTTTAGACAGGTTTATTTATTTTTTATTAAACTAAACGTTATAATGTATCACTATTTTTTAGTATGTTATATTATATCCAAATAAACCTAGCTATTATTAAAAGTGGATCATGAAGTACTCAGCATTAACTCTTGTCTTTGCAGCACTTTCTTTTGGCTCTAATGCCACAGAATCAGATATAGAAACCATCACCATTGCACATAAGCAAGCCTTTAGAGGCGATATTCCGCTTAAAGAATTACCGCAGTCAATTACCACATTAAGTAAAGAAATGATGGTTGATAATGGCATTACCAAGTTTAGAGATGCACTGGATTTTTCTGCCAGTATTTCTCGTAAAAATAATGGCGGGGCATTGTGGGATAGCTACTCTATACGGGGGCTATCGGGTAATGAAAATATGCCATCCGGCTATTTAATTAATGGCTTTAGTGGTGGGCGAGGTTTTGCGGGCCCACGTGATGTATCTAACATTGAATATATTGAAGTGTTAAAAGGTCCTGGTTCTGCACTCTATGGTCGTTCTGAACCAGGTGGTACAATTAATATCATTACTAAAAAACCACAGTTCTATCAGCAAGGCCAGTTAAAAGCTGAACTTGGCAGTGAAGATCATAAACGTGTGCAAGGTGATTACACTAACGGCCTAACTGAAGATATTGCATTTCGAATTAATGGTGCATGGCAAGATAGTGACAGTTTTCGAGATCACGTACATCATGATAAGTTTGTGATCACGCCTTCTTTGTATTACAGCATCAATGATAAATCGTCATTAACGTATGAGTTTGAGTACGTTGACCAGCAGCAAATGTATGACCGAGGTATTGTTGTTCTTAACGATAATTTTGACACCGTACCTAGACGTCGCTTTTTAGGTAACCCTAATGATGCGCCAACTAAAGTGTACTCTCGCGGACACCAACTTAATTATGACTATGACTTTAATCGCGACTGGTCACTCTTATTGGGCGCTAACCATCGTACCGCTACGTTAACAGGTTTTTCGTCTGATGCTGAACTATCTCCTCCAAGACAGACTTTGTCTTTAGATAATCCTATGCTTACGCGTCAACACCGTTATAGAGATTATTACTCTAATGATTTGTCAGTACGCGCAGAATTAAGTGGTCATTTTGATCTTGCTGATATCACTAACCATGTTTTGATTGGTGTTGATGGGTATGACTATGAGCTTCGCACTGGGCTTTATCGTTATCGTGGTGGTAAAGATACGTACACATTAAATATTTATCAGCCAAACTACAGTGAAGGGCAAGGCCCCGATGTTGCGCAACTGTATGAAAACAATGAAAAGCAAAAGGCATACGGTATTTATGTACAAGATCAGTTAGACCTTACCGAGCGTTTTAAATTAATGCTGGGATTGCGGTTTGATGAAATTGAGCAGAATATTTTCGAGACTAAGTCAGGCGTTGCCTCAGATAGCACGATGAACCGACTTAGCCCACGGCTAGGGATGGTATATGAGCTAAATGATGCGATTAACCTTTATACCAGCTATTCCGAAGGGTTTATACCTTTAAGTGGTACTGATGCTAAGGGTAAATCGTTTGGTTTTGAAGAAAGTGATTCCTTTGAAGTGGGTGTGAAGTTTGGCTTTGACAACGTAAGCGGTACCATCGCTTTATTTGATGCTAGCAAAGGCAACATGTTGGTGGCTGACGATAAGGGTTATTCAAAACCTATTGGTAAAGTAACCAGTAAAGGTATTGAGGTTGATCTGACTGGTAGTTTAGGTGAAAACACTCAGTACACACTTTCGTATGCTTACGTAAAGGCTGAAACGGCCAAAGACATGATTAATGTTGAGTGGTTAGAGCCTATTCCTAAAGGTAGCCCGTTAGTTAACGTACCAAAAAATAATTTTTCGCTTTCTTTAAATCACAATACCCGTGTACTTGAGCAAGACATTAAATTTGGTGGTCATTATCAATATATTTCAGAGCGACTGGGCGACCCAATAAGCTTATCTTTTAACTTACCAAGTTATCAGCTGGTGGGTTTATTTGCTCAATGGCAGGCGACTGAACGGACAAATGTTTCACTTAATGTTGATAATGTATTTGATGAAAGCTACATAGCCAGTAGCTACAACGCATTATGGGCCTACCCTGGTGCACCAACACAGTTTAAATTGGGTATAACATATGACTTCTGAACAAGTTAAAAACCGTATTCACAGTATCGATATCATGCGTGGCGTGGTTATCTTACTCATGCTACTTGATCATGTGCGAGAGCGTTTTTTCTCGCAAATGCCGGTATTAGACCCAATGGATGTTGACGTTACCTCTCCAGGGCTGTTTTGGAGCCGTTTTGCAGCGCACTTTTGCGCGCCAACCTTTATCTTTTTAACAGGGCTTTCGGCGTGGCTTTATAGCCACCCAAGCTCAGGTAAAGTACGCTCTGCACGTAGTTTTTTAGTTAAGCGGGGGTTGTTTTTAATTGCCCTTGAAGTTACGGTTATTTGCTTTTTGTGGATTTGGTTTATCCCGACTATTTTTCTACAAGTGATATGGGCTATTGGCCTGTGTATGCTGGCTCTGGCATTACTAATTAACTTACCGCAACGACTATTGTTAGCATTGGGTTTATTGATCGTTTTTGGCCATAACTTACTCACACCAATTACCTTCAGTCCTGATGAGTGGGGTTATACCTTATGGACTATTCTGCACGATCGCGGCTTTATCTCTGAAGGTGGTTTAGTTAATGTCAAAATCAGTTACCCAGTATTACCTTGGATTGGGGTTATATTACTTGGTTACTGCGCAGGCCCACTGTACGCACATAATCGAGACAGTGAAGATCGTAAACAGTGGCTGATTGGTTTGGGCTTAGCGTGTATAGCGTTATTTGCTATTTTACGCGGCTTAAATATCTATGGCGAAACGCTACCTTGGCAGCAGTTTTCAACAGCAGTGCAAACGGCTATGTCGATATTTAACGTTACCAAATATCCACCTTCACTGAGCTTTTTATTAATCACTTTAGCGCTGATGTTTTTTGGCTTATGGTTTTTTGAGCGTCCGTTAAATCGCTTTAGTAATGCTTTAAGAGTGTATGGCTCGGTGCCGATGTTCTTTTATATTTTTCATCTTTACGTTTTATTGATTTTATACACAATTTGCAGTGCTATTTTTGGTGCTAATCATGGTGCATATTTTGCCGTAAATGATATTACATGGATTTGGTTAATTACGGTTGTGTTAGCCGTTACTTTATATTGGCCAACTAAGGCATTTAGTCACTATAAGCGCAAAGCAAATAAACCTTGGTTAAAGTATTTATAGTAACAAACAGCGGTTATAGCGCCGGCTATTTATCCACTTGTTATACCTAGCTTTTGGGGCTGGGTATAACAAGGGTATTCAGTATTAAATCTTACTTGCAAATCTACAATGATGCCGATAGAGGTAAATATTCGCAGTAAAATGATTGCTACTAGCGGGTAAACGGACGCCACTTTAATGTGCTTATCAACGCGCTTTTTACTGTTTTTGAATAAAGTATTAGTTTTACTTCTGTACCAAATATCTACTTTTGTAATGTATTGTAATACTGCATCGCTGATGAAACCTTCTACACTCATTTGACTTACGCGACAAGTTTCTTGGTCGCATATAACTGTCATCATGGAGCAATTGAAAATGCAGAGTGCACAAAAGGCGGTAAGGATTAACCTCGATCTTGATCTTAAAGTCAGCATCAAACAATACAAAAAAATTAAAGAGCGTCCCGTAAGTTACAAAGACGCTGATATTGCGTGTATAAAAGCCATCGCACAAGCTGCGATTAACGTTGAGTTATTTACCATCCCGTTATATATGACAGGTCTGTATTCAATACAAGGCATGCATGCAATAGGTGGGGATGAAGGCTTGTATCCCGAGCGTTTATGGCCTGGGTTAGGGGCAACAGCAGGCTTTATTCCTAATGAACGAATAGCAAAATTAGATATTACTCCAACGCCAAAACCCAGCAAGCCACTGAGCGTAAATGAACAGGCGTTTAATGCTGTTTATAGTGTGTTTATAGAAGAAATGCTGCATTTACAGTTGGCTTCTAATATCGCCAGTAAACTAAATCTAACTCCTTCATTTACCAGTAATGCACTGCAAACAGAAAAGTTTGGTTGGCATTGTTATGACGATACAACGCAAATCCCGCATATCTTAGATTTTAAAGACTGCAGCCGTGATTTATCAAAACTTAGTCCTAAAGTGAAAGAATACTTTACAACTCACTTTCAGGGTCAAACACTACAAGATATGCGAGTCAATGCAGCTGCATTGACAAAAGAGCAGGCTTTACTGTTTTTATTGATTGAAGAAACCGAGGAAAGTGCAAAAAAATTAATAATTAATAAAGATTTAGATGGAGTTCGCCCTAAATACTTTGAAACAGCTCCTTTTGATTGGTTTAAAGCAACAGATACAGAAGTTGATTTACCTATGTTTGGTTCTATCGGGCATATGTATTGCTGTTATTGGGACTATCTTGAAATTGTGTATGAGGATGGTAGTAGCTTAATTGATATTTTGGTGAATCCAGCTAAACCTGATTCCGTGCAACGTGATTACTTTAATACTCGTGACTCAGGCGAATATAAACCGCAATACCCGGGGATTAATGGTTCAATCAATGAAAGTAATGATCTAGATAAGTTAAAAATTGAGATTGTTAATAATATCAATGCAATAACGGATCAAGGTGAAGGTAAAGGTGTTGTTTCTGAAATCTGCAGCCGCTGGGCGGCAGAGAGTTGGGTAATAACGTATTTGCAGCAACAAACGGTAGCATTGAAAAGCACACCGATTGAGGCAGATGATCATCAGGTCGCTGCTAAGTTTCAACCTAATGCTGATAACCTAAAAGAAGATTACCCAGCGGATAGCGCTGGGCAAAAGCCACTTCCAGTATCAGGTATTGCATGCGCACGTATTACAAATACTAAAAAAGATCATTTTATTACCTTTGCTGATGTACTTGATTTGATTATTCAATATGAATACCAAGAGGGTCAATCTTACAGTGATAACAACGCGGCCCAAGTGTATATGACCTGGCAAACGTGGCATAACTTGTGCGGTAAATTTACAGTAGCAATGCTTAACCCGCAAGGTGGCGATAAGGCTAAGCATAAGCACCCAGATTTACCTGCTGTAGTTGATGTAGAAAAAGCATTGAATAATTTGTTTTCTAGCCCTGAACGTCGTGCACAAACACATCAAATTTTTAGTGAATCAGCGGTTGGCACTTTAAAAGGACTTACCACAGCATTGGATCGCTATTGGGGTGGTAAAACGACTGAGTTTCCAGGTCCTGCAATGGGTGGTTCGGGCGATCGAGTATCTATTTGTTGGGCTACAACAGGGCAGGCTCCAGATCTGGTTGCGGGTATTGCGGATATGTCTAAGGATGTTTTATACCATGCATGCCAAGGTATGGATTATACAAAAGAAAATTCAAATAATTTGCCTCCCGCAACAGTGTTCCACAGCTGTAAAGGTTCGAACAATTGCAAAGCACAAGGTGGGTGTGGGTTTGTGCATAGCACAACACCGGGAGGAAGCTGTGGTGGTAGCGCCCCTGCTGATGGTCCATTTAGCGCTCCTGCAAATAACAAATGTAATAATTTAGGTGGCTGTGCTGTGCCGATTTCTGCCTCGCAGCTATTCCCAAAAGAGCCATCAGCAAAACCCCAGATGCAATTATTTGAATTTGGTGATGGACCAGGCTATGCATCTACCGCTAAACCATATACCGACCCAGAAACAGGTAAAGTTCTAGAGCAAATGCCATTTAAAGAAGGTGATGCGGTTTACAGTATCGCGTGGCAGGCCTATTGTAATGCAAAAGGAGTGCAAACTACGCCGCCACCTGCAGATGATATTCGCTTAGCGCTTCCGCCTTCAACTTAATTGGATTGAATACATGACATCATACATACAGAAGCAGCCTTTTGCTGCTTCTGCTATTGAGCAAATAAACCCGCTAGGCTTTGGTTTGGGGTTGCGCAGTGAGCATTATCCGTACTTAATGCAAAAACCAGTAACAGGGGTTGATTGGTTTGAGATCATTAGTGAAAATTACATCGATAATTATGGCTATGGCCGTCATGTATTAGAACAATTGATGGCTGATTTCCCTATTGTTATGCATGGTGTGTCTATGAATATAGGCAGTAGCTCTGCGCTTGATTTTGACTATTTAGAAAAGTTAAAAGCATTGGCGGATTTTGTAAAACCAGCGTGGATATCAGATCATCTATGTTGGACAGGCTTTGCAGGAGTAAATAGCCACGATTTACTACCTATGCCGCTTACTGAGGAAAGCTTAAAGCATGTTATTAACCGGGTTAATCAGGTACAAGACTTTTTACAGCGGCCATTAGTGCTGGAGAACCCCTCTACTTATTTAGAGTTTCAAAACTCGTCGCTCACGGAGCCGGAGTTTTTTACGCAGCTGGTCGAACAAACACAGTGTGCTATGCTGCTAGACGTTAATAATGTTTATGTGTCGGCGTATAATCACGGTTTTTGCCCAAGGAAATATATAAAAAACTTACCGCTTAAAAGTATTGTGCAAATGCATTTGGCGGGGCCAACACTCAGCGGGCATTGTTTGATAGATACCCATGATAAACCAGTTCCTGAATCTGTATGGGAATTGTATCAACTCGCGCAATCTTTATGTGGGCCTGTCTCGACTTTACTGGAATGGGATGCAAATATTCCTGCGTTTCCTAAATTAGTCGCTGAGTTAAACAAAGCTAAAACTGTATTAGCGGGTCAAATTCCTCATTCTCCAGTACAAAATAGCCACCAACAAGGTTGTATTTCTACACCGCTGGTTTTAGCTAAAGAGAAATTATGAGTGAACATTCATTGAGGCAAGTGCAACATTGGTTGCAAACAGTATTAATTGTTCGTGGTGATTTGGATGATAAACTCTTACAGGCATATGCGCATGATGGCGTTATGCTTGATACGCTAATTAAAAGTACAGATAAAATTTCAGCCCAGCAGCGAGTAGATATTTACGCTGCAGGTTATGTGCTAAGGCTTGTGGATTGTTTACGTTGTGAGTTTTCATTGTTGGCGCAATATATGGGAGATTCGTTATTTTCCACATTTGCTAAAGCATTTATTGTGACGGTGCCTTCTAAAAGTTGGAGTCTATATTATTTAGGTGAGCAATTCGCCGAATTTTTAGCACAAACTAAACCACAAGGTATAATCGATGTTGCTCAACAAACTATGGTCGATTTACCTGCTCAAATAGCCTTATTTGAACGCACCAAGTCTGAGGTGTTAGTAGCCCAAGGTCTTGAAAAAAATGTAACGGCAACCGAGCTTTCTATCGAACAGCAAATGCTCACGTGTTTAGTAAATAATACTGATATTCAAGCGGCGCCTTGTTTGCGGGTAATAACATTAGATTACCCTATTTTAGAGCTCATTTCACAAATTGAAGCCTGCATAGCAAAATTAGAAGTAATGCCTGATGAGTTGATTTTACCTATTCAGCAACCATGTTACCTTGCTTTAACACGTATACATTATAGATTTAGAGTCTGGTCTTTAGCTCATTGGCAGTATTTGCTACTCGGTTTTTGTATACAAGGAAGTAGCTTTAATATGGCGATTAAGCAAACAGCATTACAGCTAGAGGTTTCTAGCGATGAGTTAACCTCAGACGCAATGATGTGGTTGCCACAAGCAATCAATATGGGCTTATTGTTTCAATAAGTGCTACAAGTAAGCAGTTAACCTAATTGATAACAATTAAATAAACTATAGCGCCAAGATTTCATCGCGATTACTTGGCGACCAGGCTTTGTCAGCCGCTTGTTGTTGCGTTAGCCAAATAAAATCGGTGTGCTCATTCGGATCTAAAGTAATGGCGATATCATCGGGTACGCAAATACTAAAAACATACTCAGTATTAATTAACGCATTGGCTTGATAGCGGTGTCGCCATGACTCTCTAATGGTATATTGATTGGTTTTTTGGTGATCACGTATTGTTAAACCCAGTGCGCGGGCATCTATCCCTGTTTCTTCTAATAGCTCACGGTAAGCTGTCACAATAGGCGTTTCGCCTTCATCAATCCCGCCGGTGACTGATTGCCAAAAGTTAGCATCATCGGTACGTTGGATCAGTAAACAGTCTTTATTTTTTTTATAAATAACAACCAGTACAGAGAAGGGTTTACGAAGTGGTTGGTTATTTAACAAAATAGAGCCTTAAATAGCGTTTGTTGAATCAGTTTACCTAACTACGAAATGTTTAACTAGCCAGATCACATCACTAACAACCAAATACCCAGCAACAAGAGTAGTACATTCATTATTTTCAGAAACTGCGCAGTATTGAGTTTGCCCTGCAACCAGATCCCTAAACGATTACCACAAAAAGCAATCGGCAAGCTGGCAAGTGCAATTAATGCCCACTTTATTTCGATTAAACCCAGACTAATAAAGCCAATAAGCTTGACGGCATTCATCATCGCAAAAATAATCGCCACAGTTGCGACAAATCGTTTCGGTGGTAACTTAATGGTACTGAAATACATTATTAAAGGTGGGCCGCCAGCATGTACTAAGGTACTTGCAATACCGGCTAAACCGCCCATAGAGAAGGCACCTAAACGGCTATTTAAGGCACTAAAAGTAAACTTGCTAAAGGCTAAACTGCGAATAGCAAACACTATACATAAAATAGCAATCGCTGTTTTTATAAACGCCGCATCTAACCAGCCAATTAACGCATGTGCAATAACTACGCCTACCAATAAACCCGGTAGTAAGCGTTTAAGTTGCTGTATATCCCATTGTTGCCAGTAACTTTTTAAACTAAAGACATCGGCAACAATAAGTACCGGTAGCATCAAACCGATTGCGGCAACAGGGGGCATCACTAGCATTAGTAAAGGGACACTAAACACTCCAAGCGCTCCTGCAAAGCCTGATTTTGACACGCCGGTGAGCAATACGACAAATGCGATGATAGAGAGGGTTGTTACTGTCATTGGTTTTTCTACTTACTGATTATTTACTTTATGCTGGTAGATCAAACCACAGCGCTTCTAAGCTGCTGGTGGCTGTTAATGTTACCCGTTCATTGCGATTTAGTGCAAAGGCATCGCCGTTACTAAAATTTTGCTTGTTTGCGTCTATATGCCCGCAGATAATATGCAAATAACCTTTTCTATTCGCTGTTTGCAATGTATGCGATTGACCCTCATCAAGTTTTAAACGATAGATACTGGCATCTTGGTTGATGCTCACGCTGCCGTGTTCGCCATTTGGTGTAACAAGTGGTGTAAGCTGAGTTGTTTGCGGAATACTTTTTTGCTCATAACTAGGGGCTATACCACGCAATTTGGGTTGTATCCAAATTTGTAAAAAGTGCGCTGTTGCTGAATTTGAAGCATTATATTCACTGTGCATAATACCACTACCGGCACTCATCCGTTGCACGTCACCAGCAGGAACAATGTATTCATTACCAGTGCTGTCTTGGTGTTTTAATGCGCCGGAAATGACATAAGAAATTATTTCCATATCCCGGTGTCCGTGAGTGCCAAAGCCTTGGCCTGCAAGTACTTTATCTTCGTTGATCACTCTAAGTACCGACACCCCCATGTGTTTTAGATCATGGTAATGGCCAAATGAAAAACTATGCTGACTTTGTAACCAACCAAGATCAACTTGGCCGCGCTCGCTGGCTTTGCGTATGTAGTGCATAACTTAACTCCTGATTAAACACTAATTTGAATAGCAGCAGTATAAGTTTTATAAGGAAGATTAAAATCGCTTTTAAAAGGACTATTCGTTCTAATTAATAGAATGAAAGCCCTTGGTTAGCAATCAAGATCAGCCTGCATTACTTGATATCGTAACTCGCCAATGAATGTGCGCGCTGCCGGGCCAAGGCGATCACCGTCTTTAAATAGTAAATGTAGCATGGCACTGCGCTTACTATTGTGGCTAAGATTAAGGGGCTTGAGCCGATTTTGTGCTAACTGATTGGTAATCGCTGTGCTAGGTAGCCAAGCAAAGCCTAAGCCGTTGCTGATCATATCAATGGAAGTCCGCATATGGCTTACTGTCCAGCGCTGGTCGGCACCTAACCAGCCACCGTCTTGTTTATTGTGTAAGGCAGAATCGCGTACCACAATTTGTCGATGCGATTTTAAATCTTCAAGGGTGATAGGTCGAGTGATGCTATGTAACGCATGATCTGGGTGCGCAACAGCAGTAAACTCGATATTGCACAACTCTTCACTAAACCCGGCTTTGCCAGTGAATCCCGATATTGCAATATCGGCACTGGTGTTCTCTAGTAATTCATTCGCGCCAGTCAGTACTGATTCGTATAATTCAATACGTAATAATGGATACATTGCCGAGGTATTGTTGAGTACTTTATAAAGCAGTGCTTGCGGAAAAACTTCATCAACAGCAATGCGTAATTTGCTTTCAATCCCCTCACTGAGAGTCTGCCCAATTGCTTCTATTTTGGCGGCTTCATCGAGTAGGTAATTAGCGCGGCGCATCATCATCTCACCAGCTTCGGTGATCACGGTTTTACGTCCTTCAATAGTAAATAACTTAACACCTAAAGCGGTCTCAATTTTACCAACAGCATTGTGAATACTTGATTGGCTTTTATAAATTTTTAGTGATGCTTGATTAAAACCGCCATGTTCAACCACAGCCCTAAACATACGCCATTGCTCTAAAGTTATTTTAAGCATCTTTATGGTTGTCCTCGCAGTCACCTTGGTCACAGGTATTGAGTGATTCTCTGGCACGTTTATCTTGATTGAGTACTTGTTTTAGATCTTCAGTGCGTTGACGTACCGCTACACCATAACTGTGATCATCGCCCCACAGTTTTGCTAGTTGCAGTACTGAAGCACGATCGTGCTCTCTAAATAAGTGTCCTGCGCGCTGCGAGTCTTCCTTTGAATTACCTAATAGTTCTAGGGTTTCAACGGCAAGGTTGATGGCGGAGTCAACGGTTTCTCGGTTAAACGCATCAACGTGCAAATTAAGTAATTGGTAAGCATGGCGACGATCTTTAGCGCGCGCCACAATCTTTAAGTGCGGAAAGTGTTTGCGGACAAGTTTAACTATTTCGAGAGTTTTGTCGGCATTATCAATAGCAATAACCAGTAATTGTGCGGTATCAGCTCCAGCGGCTTCGAGTAGTTCTTTACGTGCTGCATCACCATAATGCACCGTATTACCAAAGCGGCGCAGCAGATCAATTTGGCTAGGACTGTGATCAAGGACACTGATATCATACCCTTGGGTGCTCAGTAAGCGCCCCATAATTTGTCCAAAACGGCCGTACCCAGCAATGATTACGTGTTTGGCTGGGCTTATCTGCTCTGGTTTATCAAACTCAGGTTTTGTTGTTGTGTTGCTACGTTTTTGTAATGTGTCGTAAAGCATTAATAGTAAAGGGGCTATTAACATTGAGATGGCCACGACTAAGGTGGTTAAGTTGCTTTGTTCTGGGGTTAAAATTTGCAATGTATTAGTCATCGTCAGGAGCACAAAAGCAAACTCACCACCTTGTGCTAGGGCTAAAGTGAATAACAGTTGCTGGGTATGATGAATTTTAAAAGTTCGTGCTAAGGCATACAAAACAGCGGCCTTTACAACAATTAAAGCTGCAACCAATGTAACCACTAAAGTAAATTGATTAAATAACAATGCAAAGTCGATAGAGGCACCGACAGCGACAAAAAACAATCCTAATAACAGTCCTTTAAAGGGTTCTATATCGGCCTCTAACTCATGACGAAATTCACTTTCTGCCAGTACCACACCAGCTAAAAAAGTCCCTAACGCTGGAGATAAGCCAACATTTTGCATAATCAGCGCAATCGCTACCACTAAAAATAACGCAAATACAGTGAATATTTCCCGCATTCTGGTTTCAGCAATGTACCTAAATAGCGGCGCAGAAATATACTTACCAGCTAAAATAATTGCCGCGATCACTGTTACTGAGGCGGTTACTTGCCCCCAAACTGGCCAATCGGCAGTTAGCGAATTATGCGTGCTGGTGGCATTTAACATTGGCTCAAACGCCAATAGTGGTAGTAATGCTAAAATAGGAATAACGGCAATATCTTGAAATAGCAGTACCGAAAACGCATTTTGGCCGGCTTCATTTTTCAGCCAACCTTTTTCTTCCAGGCTTTGTAGCACAATTGCTGTTGAAGAAAGCGCGAGCATTAAACCAATTGCTAGTGCTGTTTGCCAATGCATGGCCATAAACCAATAACAAATTGCAAAAATTACCGCCGCTGTTAGGGTTACTTGCAACCCCCCAAGCCCTAAAATAGAGTGGCGTAACTTCCAAAGCCTAGCAGGTTGTAGTTCAAGGCCGACTAAAAACAGCATCATTACTACACCAAATTCAGCAAAATGCATAACAGACGTTTGATCGCCCACTAACCCCAGCAAATACGGGCCAATTAAAATACCTGCCAGCAAATAGCCGAGCACGGAGCCTAACCCAAGGCGTTTTGCGATAGGCACCGCAACAATGGCTGCGGCTAAATAAATTAATGCGATCTCTAACATAGTTGTCCTTTGCTAATACTGGCTAACTTATTATGCCTTAAAATACTGTTTACTATAGCGGAATAAATTCTTTATCGTCACCAGGGATTTTTGGGAAACGTTGAGTTTGCCAGTCTTGTTTTGCCTGCTCTAAGCGTTCTTTGCTATAAGCAACAAAGTTCCAATGCAAGTATGGGACTTTTTCAAATTTATCGCCACCGAGCAAAATAAAGCGTGCATCACTGGCAAAGTGAATATCAGTATCGAGGTTATCAAGTAGGATAAAATCACCCGCTTGATAATCCTGTTGACCCACGGTAACGCTTCCATAAATAACATATAACGCGGTTTCTTGCTGTGGGTTAGGCGACTTAATTTGACTATTGGCGCTGCCAACCACATCAATATAAAACATGGGGGAGTAGGTTTTAACTGGGGAGCTTAATCCGTAAGCTTCACCAACAATTAAGCGCATCATGATACCTTCATGAATTATGTGTGGTAGTTGCTGTTTTTTTATATGGGTGAATGAAGGCTCAATCTCAGTCATATTTTCTGGTAGCGCAATCCAGCATTGTAAGCCGTCAATATGATGCGGGTTAGCGCGCACTTCAAAGCTTTCTCGTTCTGAGTGAACAATGCCTTTACCTGCCGTCATCCAGTTCACATCGCCTGGGTGGATTTCTAAATTATTACCTAGCGAGTCGCGATGTAAAATGCTGCCGCGAAATAAATAAGTGAGTGTTGATAAGCCTATGTGCGGGTGAGGGCGAACATTGATCCCTTGGCCAACAGGAAAATCGTTTGGTCCCATGTGATCAAAAAAGATAAATGGTCCCACCATTTTTTTATCAAAATTAGGCAGTACGCGCTTTACGTTTAAGCCACCAATATCATGTTCAGTTGGGTTGAGTATTTTAGCCATGTTTTGCTCCTTAAAGGTGACCAAGCAGAGTCACGTTGATTCGATTAATTGAATACATAAGTTATAGCCCTAACAATAGATGATCACTTAATTTCGAGTGTCACTATTGATGCTTGATTAATAATATACTCAGGTTAAAAGAACGAAAATTAGTAAAAATAGGCATTAACATTCTTTTTTAAAGAATTTTAATGGTGTGTTGTATGGCACTAAAAGGAGCTTTATGCGTAGTAAACAGTGCTTACTATTACTTGTTGATGTTTTTAATGCAAAATACCGAAGGTAGGGAAACTAGCGACGACACATTTACGCTCATCAAGCATTGCGATAAGACGCTGAGGGTATTTGCGATTAGCAAAATATAGCAGTTGTTGTGATCACACGACCGACAACACAAAATTAGACAGTAAAAAACGGCCAATTACTTGGCCGTTTTACATCAAGAGTTAGTTAAGTTTTACTGGGCCGTTGATATTATCGATGCTCAAATCACCAGAGCCAGCGTCAATGATGGTGAGACCTTTACTGTCGTTAACACGAATACTGCCTGAGCCATCCTCAATGGTGACTAGGCCATTTACATGTTCAACATAAATATCACCCGATTCATCTTCAATGGTGATGTAACTGCCTAGAGTTTTGGCATTGATGCTGCCAGAGTTATCGTCAATATCTACGCTGCCAGTGATATTAGTAAGGGTTATATCACCCGAATCATCTTCAATAGTCATATTGCCAGCAACGTTACGTGCAGTAATACTGCCAGAGTCATCACTGATCTCTACATTACCAGTAATATTTTGCAGATCGATATCCCCTGAATCATCGTCAATTGTGACGTGATGACCTTGATCAATACGAATGCTCCCTGAGTCGTCATCTATAATGATATTACCTAGTACACCAGCAATATCTATATCGCCAGAGTCATCGTCAATCTCAAGGTTAAATGAGCTTGGCACAGTAATAACTAAATCAATACTGGGTGAATTACCTTGATATACCACTATTCCTGATGAACTATAATTTTTTGCTATAAGTACGGCTTTATCGCCTTTTTGTTCCAGAGTAAGTATGTAAGGGTCATCACTTTTTGCTGTATAAATAGTGGCATCTACGCTGATGTTAGTTGCTGTGGTTGAGCCGATCACTTTAAGTGAACCCGCCTCAGCATTAATACTTAGTTGCTGTAATTGTGACGCTGATATTGAGCGTTGCTGCTGTTGTTGTATATTGGCTGACGAGGTTGAAACATGCACAATACAGCCACTGAGAAACAATAGGCTAGTGGCAATAGGAAGGGCTTTGGCTAGCAAAGAAAGAGGTTTGTTGATCATTATTTATTTTCTCATTGTTAATTATATTTTACGATTTGCTAATTTATAGCAAAAACAAAGCCAAAATTTAATGATTTGTTTTTATTGGTTTTTATTTTTATTATCAGATAAGTATAGCGAATAAGTGGTCAAAAATACCAAATTTAGGGTTGTTCTTAATATTCTTTAGATTGGATCTGGAAGGTACGCTAAGCCACTTCAACACGCGTGAAGTGGCTTAGTTTTTTCTAATTATTACAAATGGTGATTATCGCTAAGTTTGGGGGCGACTGAGAGTAGTAAATAGCAGTACTTGAATAAGATGTATTGCGCACATTGTCTTCAACCACGGTTATTTCATATGTTGCAGTTACAGGGAGTGCAATATTTAGTGTGCTATCTAGATATGTGTTATTACTTTTTTGTAATATCAAAGGCTTGGTTTCATCATACTGAGCCTGAAAACTATTCGACGTTAAAATAGTATCGATCATTTTAAAGCGCAGATTTACGGTGTCGGGTCCAGTAAAATCAGGACAGACGAATACAGAGACTTCTACATCTTGAAAAACCGGTAGGCTTGTTTGATTAATATTAATGATAAAATCATTTTGTGTTATCGCTGCTGAACTATACTCGCTAGTTGCCAGTCTTTCATCTGCTGTAGAAATACTAACAGTTGCGCCCTGTTCAACACTAACTATTGCCTCAAAGAAGCCGCTGCTATTTGTAGTATGCTGCTTACCATTTATCATCAGTATAGCGTTATTGATACCAACTTTAGCTACGTTGGTAATTTGTCCTTTAACTATGCCTGTTAGTAAAGCGGAATCGGTAGCAGAGATCGCAAACTCCATTACAGCTGCATTGCCCTCAGCATCAGTAACAGTAACAGTGACATTATAGCTACCTATAATATCAGGGGTAAATTCAGCGACGCCATCTTTTATGTTTACCAGTGCTGCATTTGACTCATTAGGCTTGGTAAGCCCCCAAGTATAATTAAGATTGGTCTCTTCTGGGTCGTAACTTTGGCTAACATCAAATGTTACTATATTACCAACAAAAGCCTGACGTAATTGTTCGCCTTTAGAAATAATGACTGGCTTTGCATTGTCTCTAACTATGATAGTAATTGTTTGCGTATCGGAGTCCTTATTACCATCATTGGTACGTAACGAAATAACAAAACTTCCTGCACCTGATGCTTTAAAGTAAGGTTTAGCAACGTCTGTGTTAGAAAGCGTAGCACGTCCTAATGGCGATAAAATTTCCCACTGGTAGGTAAGCTCTTTGCCTTCAGGATCTGTGCTTTGTGAGCCATCAAGTTGAATTTCTTCATCGACTAAAATAGGTGCTACATCAGCAATAATCGCTGTTGGTTTTGCATTGGCTTGAGCGTGAAGAACGCTTGTTGCTTGCTCAGAATTAAGCTGTCCGTCTGATACGATTAATGTGATCACATAATCACCTTCAATATCAGCACTGATAGAAGGGGTTGCTGTCGTACCTTGGATTAGCTGCGCTATACTATTCTCAGGTCTGCTTTTTATCTGCCAAAGGTAGCTCAAGGGTTGCCCTTCAGGATCGTTGCATTGTTCGCATTGCAGAGTAATAGTTTCAGCTAAGTTAATGTTTCTCTCAGCTACAAGTTGTGCAATAGGAGCTTGATTTGCTATCTCTACAGTTAAAGTAACTGTGGCGGTATCAGTTTCACCGTATTGATCTTTAACTGTTAGTGAGAGCGTGTACTCACCGAGGTCTAAAGAAGAGAAGCCTGCGGTATGGCTTAAGTTATCAGTGAGTGTCGGGTTGCTATCGGCAGGTTGTGCGGTAATAGTCCACAGATAACTTAGTGTATCACCTTGATCAGGGTCACTGCTTTGCTTGCCATCTAATGTGACTATGCTGCGAGGAGCGACGGTTTTATTTTGTACTTTAATAACCGCTTGAGGAGCTGAATTTTCGTATAAAGACTCACTTTTTATCATTACCTCGTTGCTTGCTGTTTCGCCCAGTGAATTAGTAATGGTTAGCTTTATTGCGTAAGCACCTGTTTTATCTGCAATGAATTTGCTGGTAACGCTATTATTATTTTCTATGATTGCATTGCTGGTAAGAGGCTTTGCCGTAAACTGCCATAAGTATTTATTTATTACACCGTTAGATGTACTACTTAGCGCACCATTTAATGCAACCACATCACCTTGTTTTACTGTTTGAGTAAGTCCTGCATGAGCAATTAATTGCGTTGGCTCGGCTTTAATTTCAATTAATTTTTCAACTGGGGCGCTCGAAAGTTTGCCATCGCTCACAACTAAAATTAGTTTATAACTCTTTGCTTCAGCAAGTGATACTTCAACTTTATTTTCATTATCAACAGCAAGAGCGAGCTCATTTTGTCCGTCTGCAGTGGTTAAGCGCCATTTATAAACTAATGAATCGCCGTCGGGATCGCTGCTTTTTGTACCGCTAAATGTTAGCGCGGTATTTACCCGCATTTCACCGGTTGGTGCACTGATCATGGCAATGGGTTTATTGTTAGTGACTTTATTGGTTGGTTTTTTTTCTGAGTCACCACCTCCTGAGCCACAGGCTGTGAGAGTTAGGATCAAAGCTAGCTGGATTAAAAAACTCCATTTCATATTACTTTCCTTGTTGTTGGTTTTGTTGTGTTTAGTGGTACTGTAAAGCTAAGCCTGTAGTGCTTGCTATTAAATTTAAATGAGGATTATTTCTGGTTTGAATTAGGTTGGTATAAAGTCCATTTTTCATAATATTTATTTCCGTTAAATATTTTATAGTTATGTTAATTTAATTGTTTATAATATGAACCCAAAAGAGGGAAAATAAAAGAATTAAATTCAAATTTTAGAAAAATTTTGGCGCTAAGTTGTTTATGTGTTTATTTAGAGTTGTAGGCCAAGCTAAGTTACTTGGCCTTTATTTTTAATGAGGGATTTTATTCAGGTGCTACATCTAAGGTAGTAAATAATGAATAACGTACGCTATCGATACCTTTTTCAGTTGAACCTTCGCTCACACTTGCTTCAATCAGGTATAGTCCAGGGTGTTGCCATGTGTTAGTGAAAAAGCCGTTTTTATCTGTGGTTACTTTAACTTCGCCACGTTCGTTACGATAACGTGTATCACCTTTTAAGATGGCAAGTTCTATGTTGGCAGCAGGTTTACCGTCTTTTAATAACTGAAAACGCGCCTCTTCACCAACAAATAAATCATTAGGATGAGTCGGGCCGCTGATCTCTAAGCCTTGACCAAGTAGCGCAGGTTTTGAGGTGCCGTTGCGGCTTACAAATGTATCTACCGTTGCAATCGATTTTGTGGTTTTAATATCGGTTGCATCAGCTGGGATATCTTTACTGTCTTTAGGGCCAAATACACGGCCACGTTCGCCTTTGGCATCTTTATAAAAAGTCATTAGTCGTGGTTCTTGGCTCATCGTTATATGATAAGTACCTTCCCCAGCTAGTTTTACCGCCGCTGAATTTTTACGTTGCAGATAATATGCACGAATTTTATCGCTAACTGGTTTGCCATCAGGGCCGATTGCCATAATCAGATTATCATCATATTCCGCGCCTTTTTGTGCTGGACGATATGCTTTATCTGGTGCGAAAATTTCATTCGAAATACTGGCATCGATCATCACATAATGTGCTTTGTCGCCTGAAAGAGATGTGTGCGAAGGCACTAACCAGCGAGCATGTGCATTGGCATAGCTAGATGCTAGGGCAGTGAAAGTAAGTGCGCCGATAAATGCGCTTTTAAGTAAATTGATTTTCATAGTCTTTCCTTATTTAAATTGTTTTAGCAGCTACATTTACTGACTTTTAATGGTGACGAAGCTTTGTGAAAATTCATTGGTGCCATCGATGGTGATCTTGCCGTCTTTATTTAGATCAAGTTCTACACGGGTGTAATCACGGCCACCTTCTTCGCGAACGACTTCTAAATTAAGTAAATACTTGCCTGCAGTTACGGCTTTGCCATCTAGATCTGTGCCATTCCAGTTAATGGTGTAAGTACCTGGGCGCTTTGTTGCACCTGTTACACCATCAAAGTTAGCGTCACTTTTTCCGGCTTTACGCCACCACTGGCGTAAGTCTTTAAACCATTCTGCTTTTTCAACCCATAAGGCAACCGTGGTTACATGCTTACGCTCTGGGGTTTCTAGCCAAACCGCGACATAAGGTCGATGGTAAGGTTGTACGTCTAGATCAGGTAGGGTTAGTTCTATTTCAAGTTCAGCGGCATTCGCATGAGGTTGAAACAAAGCTGCTGTAAATAAAACAACAGCGCTTATTAAGGTATTAAGTTTTAGCATTAAGACACTCCTTTTAGTTGCGGAACCCAGCATAAATAAATGACTGCTGGTGTTGCGACCCCAAGCACTGTTAGCCATATTCCTACTAAGCGTTTTTTTCTATTTTGAAATAAAATAATCATCCCGGTGATAGCAAAAAAAATCATTAACACGGCTGATATATCAATCACCCAGCTCCATGCTTCGCCGCTATGACGGCCTTTATGTAAATCGCCAATTAAGCTTAAAAAGCCGCCAGTTTGATATTCGAGATTCAGTTCGCCACTGATGAAATTAAGTTCTGCGAAGGCAAAACCTGCAGGCAGTGGGTAGTCGAGCATCACGAGTGCATCTTCTTTTTCCCAGTCGATACTTTTTACTTTAGTTAAGCCATATTGGTTGGCTAAGTAAGCTTCTATTTCAGGGTATAAAATGGGTAAGGTTGCTAGGTTTTCTTGGCCCTGCTCAAGTAATGCACTTGGGAGTGATGTGGTTAGTTGCCCATCACTTTTATCGCCTTCTAGCCAATCAACATGATTAAGTACAATCCCACTGACAGAAAATAAAATAAGCAAAAACAGCAGTGCTGTTGATAGATAAATATGCAACGCACGACTGGTACTATATAAAGTTCGTTTATTTATTAACGGCATAAATAATTTAGTAGTTAAGCAATGTTATCTACATGGTAATGATTTGCATTAGTTATCACAACATTATTTACGAAATTTACATTGGTAGGTATTTTGAAGGGCGAGAGAGTAAATAAATCATAACCGCTATTTCGATGCAGGCTACCAGCAGTAAAACCCACCACGGCGGTGCACAAAGCAGCAATACAATAAAGCCAAGTGACATACCAATACCCGCAAACCACTTCGCCTTTACGGGTACTACTTTGTACTTTTGCCAATGGCGTAAGGTTACGCCATAACGAGGATGATTGAGTAACCAAGCAGCGAGTTTTGGGGACGAGCGAGTAAAGCACGCTAATGCCAAAATGAAAAAAATAGTGGTGGGCATCACAGGTAAAACAATACCTATAATTCCCAGCCCAACCAAGGCTAGTCCTAATAGTTGATAGCCAATACTTTTATAAGTGGCTAAAATTACTTTTAAATTCATGAATAGACTTGTGCCTGATAAAGTTGAAAACGGCTAAATGCTTGGCAAGCAACGTTAAACAATATGCTGCTAGTTTACTCAGCATTGTCAGTTAATTGTACTCGATGACGTTATACTCTGCCACGTTCAGCGCCTCAGCTTGCGATTCAACCTGATGCCGCTGTTCTTTTTATATCCTATTATGAGTTGATGGGAATGTAATTGCTTGCAGTCATTGCTTACAGCGTTATGAAGGATGAGTTTATGAGGGGGTAACCTCTTAAGACTAACCCCCCTAATTACAGGCTGACTTTAAAGATTAAAAGTAATAGCCAATATTAATATTAAAGCGACGCTCGGTTTCATTACTATCACCGGCAACAGAGCCACCTACAAATGCTTGATTGCGGGCATGAACTAAATCAAAGTAAGTGAACAAGCCGCCAGCCGCGACGGATACCCCGGTAACATTCATCCAAGTATCGGCAGTGTCATCAGACTTGTTATAGATCGCGCTGTAATCATTATAAAATTGCAGGTTGCTTACTGGACCCCATTCAACCGGTACGCTGTAAGCGACATTAAAGCTACTGGTGGTTGCATCGGTCGCAATAGAGTCATAAAACCCATATGCGCCAACCGCGATACGATTAGTGTCATCGATATTGTAGTCATATTCGCCATGCTGTAGCTGAATATTCCAATTATTGATAACGCTGTTTACATGCAGTGCCCATGCGTTGTAACTTCCTGCGCGGTCTTGGCCGTCATGTAAGCCACCGGCTAAGCCTGATATTCCGACTTCTGTGGTCATGCCTTTGCCGTGTTCAAAGTAATAGGCGTAGCGGCCGGCAAAGGTATTATACTCACCAAGCCCTTTGCTCGGTTCGGCATAAATACCCTCGTCGACGGTGCGACTACCAACAATATCGTACGAATAGCGATGGCTGCGATCTTCAACATAACCATCGACACCACCGAGTTCGTCATTTTTGAAAAAACCTAAATCGAGCTGCCAGTTATCAGCTACTTTACGTTTAAACATCACGCCTAAATCATGATCGTCTTCTAAACCGACGTAGTAGTTGGCACTAAAGAAATAGTTATGGGAGTTATAAGGATCATTACCAAACGGCACTTTTGTGATACCTACTTGCACTTGCCAGTCGTCAGTAAATTGATAGCCTGCCCATGCTGATTTTATTGCGGTCATGTAATCAAAAAAGCGGATCTCTCCGCCGATCAGCACTCCACCAATATCGCCAGAAACATTTAAACGGAAAATATCAAAATCAAAATCGCCACCACGGTTTTTATTGCCGTCATCATATGAGGTGTGACTGTAGTTAGTACGAATTGCACCACCAAATTTAACTCCGGATAGGGCTGTTTCGGTATTATCTTGAGTTTGCTTTGCGATGGTCTTGGTCTGTTCTTCAAGCTGTTGATTAACTTTAGCTTGTTTTGCTTTTTCAGCCGCAAGCTGCTGTTGCAGTTGCTGCATCTGTTGTTGGAGTTGAGAAAGTTGAGCTTGCATAGCATCAATGTCTGAAGCATATGAGGCGCTGCTTGTTGCGCCTAGCATAGTCGCGAAAGCTAACTTTGATAGTTTAAGCATGATAAATCGCTATTCTTGATATAGGTCTGTATAGAATAGACTAATTGTACCTTTAACCCAAGTTAACTAACCATGTGTTCTAGGGTAATCATTTGTTTAATATGATTTTATAAACTATTTATTCGGTGGGTTTGCCTTCAGCGGCGCGGGTCAGCACACCAACTTCTAATAAAGGAGCTGCATCTATACTTTGAGCATCCATCATAGTAGCAATACGCTGCATTGATGATAGTAGCTGGCTTTGTTCCCACTCGTCTAAGGCTGAGAACTTTTCAATAAAGTGTTCTTGTAACGGTTGTGGTGCTGCTTGCAGAATCGTTTGACCATTTGCAGTGAGGTAAAGACTCACTCGACGTTTGTCTAATTGGCTGCGAACACGCGTCACTAAATCGCGGTTTTCTAAGCGATCCAAAATATTAGTTACAGTTGCAGGACTCAGGTTTACATTTTGGGCAATGCGACTGGCTGTAATACCATCAGTTTGTGCTACTTCAGTCATAATTAATAGCTGCGGACCGGTGAGGCCGGAGATTTTATTTAACTGCTTAGAATGGAGGTCGATCGCGCGGATCACTTTACGTAAAGAAACCAATAATTCGTCATATTTTTTCATTTTTATCTCATTCGCAGATGGTTTACGGTCAAGGCGCTCGCGCAATCAATAAATATTACACATCTAATAAATAGAGTTCAAATAGATAAGGTCGATTTATACTGTATTATTGGCTTTACACAAAGCTGTAGCTGTTTTTTATTTGTTTTGAGTTGAAATTAAATTTAGTTCATTTACATATTATTTAATTAAACGTTTTTGGTGCTGAGCTTACCTATAAGTCATGACAGAGTGAAAAATTGTAAATTTGACATAAAAACTCACTAAATAATATTTACTAATTGGTTGGGGATTGGGTAAGGTGAGATAGGTTTTTCATTTTTATGGGACGTATAATGAAGTTATCTCCATCTGTAAGCATCGAACAAACTGACACTGGTTTAGAATATATCAATGTTGCAAGCGAGCTTTGTAGCGCTAAAATTTTTCTACAAGGTGCACAACTCACTGAATTCACGCCAAGTGGCAAAAAGCCATTAATTTGGGTATCAAGCGAAGAAGATTACCAAGAAGGTAAAAGTATACGTGGTGGCATTCCTATTTGTTGGCCATGGTTTGGTGTCAATCCAAATCCTGAGTGGCCAATTCACGGTGTAGCACGTACGAGCTTATGGCGAGCAGATGAAGTTGCAGAGCAAGACGATGAAATTCGAGTTAGCTTAACCTTGCCAATGGCACAAGTTGATGAAACCTACTGGCCACACAAATCAAAGCTAAAGGTTGAATTTATACTAACTAATCAGCTTGAAGTGCGTTTAACAACCACTAATTTAAGTAACCAAACTATTACTTTCACGCAAGCGCTGCACACTTATTTTCCAACCCCTGCTATTGAAGAAACTCAAGTGGATGGGCTGCAAGGTTCCAAATATATTGAGTTTAGCGAAGGCCCGTTTGATCAAGATGGACTGGTTGGTTTTGCTCGTGAAACAGATATGGTTTATACCCAAGCCGCAACTATCCAGCGTATTATTACTCCGGATGGAATTATTGAAGTCGGCCGTGAAAACTCCAGCTCTTGTGTGCTGTGGAACCCGTGGATTGATAAGTCTAAGCGTTTATCTAATTTTGCTGATGATGAATACCATACAATGTTGTGCCTTGAAGCGGCAAATGTAATGGATGATAGTGCGATTGTAGCGCCAGGCGAAAGTCATACCTTAGCGACGACCATTCGCTGGGTGTAATATAGGGCCGCAACTTTGCTATAAATCAAAGCCAACGTATCAAATCGTTGGCTTGTTAAGGAAAAAAAGTGTTCGAAAACCACCAACTGGACGTCTTACCCCGACATCAACAAATAGTATATAAGCCACTGGCAGATAAAGCGTTGCTGCACGCTCAGCTTAACTGGCTGCTGTTTTATCTACCATTAACTGCAATATTAGGCGCTGTTTGCTTTTTTAATCAGGAGTTTGCAGCACTGGCACAAACGAGCTTACTGATTGGTTTACCAATTATTTTAGTTTTATCGCTAGCTTATAACGTTGTCAGTATGCGACTTAAAGGAATTGCTATGCGTGAGCATGATATAGCTTATCGCAAAGGCGTTATTTGGCAGCAGGTGACGATTTTACCTTTCTCACGAGTGCAGCACACAGAAATACATCGTGGCCCTTTGGAGCGAAAACTGGGCTTGGCTAGCTTGCGTTTGTACAGTGCTGGCGGAATGAGCGCCGATCTCAACATTAGTGGCTTAAGTCATGATGATTGTAAAAATATCCGTCAGTATATTCAAAAGTACACTGAAGCAAGACAAGTATCTAACAATACCAGCAATCAAGCCGGTGATAGTGTATTAGCTACTGATGAGTCGTTAAATGGATAATTTGAAATGGCAGCGTGTTTCGTCTTGGTCACTGGTTTATTTTATCGTGCATTTTGCTTTCCGATTTGTCAAAGACGGTGTATTTAACTTACTACCTATTATGGTTGTGTTTGTTACGCAAGTTGAAAATAAGTGGTTTTGGGGGCAAGTTGCATTAGCGGTAGCGATTATTAGCTTGTTAATTTATTCATTTTTTTACTATATTAATTTTCGCTTTTGCATTACTGATGAGCATGAAATATTACTCAATAAAGGGGTGTTTAAAAAAGAGCGTTTAACCTTGAACTTTTTGCGAGTGCAGAATGTTAATATTGCCGAACCGTTTTATTTTAAGCCTCTGGGTTTGGTTAACTGTATTTTTGATGCCGCTGGCAGCACTAGCCAAGAGGCTGTATTACCCGGGGTTACATCGCTATATGCAGAGCAAATGCGCGAGCGAGTATTGGCTTATAAAGAAACCCAACAACAAACTGCAGCTAAGCAGCAACCTGAAGATACATATACCAACGAACCACAACAATGTTTGGTGCTGAGCAATAAAGAAGTTGCAAAATTTGGCTTGATGTCGAATATGGCTATTTTGGCATTAGCAGCGCTTGCGCCTTTTATGAATGTTGTGCTGGAGTTTTTAGAAAAAGCGGTGATTAATCGACTAGAATCATTCTATCAGCAAGAAGTGGGCGTGTTGGTTGATGCTGCAGCACTCGCTGTGTTTTCAATACTTGTGCTTGTTGTGTTGGTTGCCGTTTTATTATCGGTATTAATGTCATTAATCCGCTTTTATAATTTTCAGCTTTACTTTCAGGCCGGAAAATTTAAACGCATTGCTGGATTATTAGAGCGTCATCAGTTGTCGGTGAGTCTTGATAAAGTACAATCGCTGCTGATTAAGCAAAACCTAATTGCACGACTACTTAAACGTTATACCGTGCAGTGCTTGCAAGCAACCAGCGGCGGCTTTAGCGCGGGCGCAAAGAGCAAACAAAGCTTAGTGATGCCAGTGCTTTCACTTGAGCAAGTAAAACAAGTTTGTCAGTGGGTACATCCTTGGCTTAATTTAACCAGTGATGATTTTAAAGCACTCAACTTTAAAGGTGTCGAAAAAGCGTTACTGATCAAAAATCTATGCTTTTATGCTTTGTTACCGAGCGCTTTAATTGCATTTATGGGCTATGCAGGACAAGGTTACAGCCCTGTATATGGCCTGCTTTGTGCTGTATTACTAAGTTCCTTGGTGTACTTATCATATCGACGATACGGTTATTATTTTTATCAATATCAAGGGCGATATTACGCAGTGTTTCGCAGTGGCATGATAAGTGTGCATTATCGAATGTTTGAACTATATAAAGCGCAAAGCACGCGCGCAGTAAGCACTTATTTTATGCGAAAAAGTGGTTTGAAGAGCTTGTCTATACAACTCGCTGCGGGCACAGCGACTATGCCTTATATCAAAGCAGAGCAAGCCGATGAAATTATCGACTTTATTCTTTGCCAAGCCGAATCGGATCAACGAAGTTGGATGTAATTCACCGCTTTCAAGTTCTTAGGATGGTATTTTATTAGGCTATAAAGCGTAATAGCGGTAACTCACGTTTTCTTACATTTTTATGCTCTCTTTTTAGACTAAGTTATGACAATAATGGGTTTAAAATAAGAGATCAGGGAACATGATGAAAAAAACGTTACTCGCTACTTCGTTATTATTAGCCACACATACACAGGCCGCCGTGCAATGGCAAACAATTCATACCGAACACTTTAATGTTCATTACAGTCAAGAAAATGCAGATTGGGCACGCTCTGCGGCCAATGAATTAGAAATCGTCCGCAGCAAAGTGCTTGAGCAACAAAACCGTGCTTTAGATGAAGCGGTTGATGTGGTGGTGTTTGATCCACTCAATGCCGCTAATGGTTTTGCATTACCGGTTTCAAATAAGCCATTGATGGCGCTTTTTACTACACCACCGCAGTCAGATACAGTGATCTCAAATAATAGTGGTTGGCAGCAATTACTGGTACTGCACGAATATATTCATCTAGTGCATTTAGCACAACCTACCCGCAGTAAATGGCGTCAAGAGCTCAGGAATATTTGGGATTTATACGATATAACACACAGCGAGATGCCTCGCTGGGTGGCAGAGGGTTACGCAACATTACTTGAATCGAAAATGACGGGGCGTGGTCGGTTATTTGATAACTACAGCGAGGCGATTTTAATCGAATTTGCTCAGCAAGGTGCATTGCCCCGCTATGATCAGTTGAATAGTACAGATGGTGGCTTTATGGCTGGCTCTATGGCGTATTTAATGGGCGCCCGATTTTTAGCTTGGCTAGAGAAAAACTATTCAGAGCAAACCCTTGATGCTGTTTGGACGCGTATGCAAGGGGTTAAGCAACGCGAATTTGATGACGCATTCGAAGGGGTCTTTGGTGACTCTGCGAGTAAGTTGTATCGACGTTTTATTGCTGAGTATACCTATCAAGCAATGAGTAAAGAAAGAAGTGAACAGTCACTTACTAGTGAGCTTTGGTTGGCGTTAGATCACTATGCTAGTGGTCCTGCTTTATCACCAAATAGCGAGCAACTTGCAGTGGTGGAGCGTGATCAAGACGGCAAGACTCAGTTAAAACTCTACAGTACTGAGGATAACCTCAAAGCTGCAGAAGAGTTTAACCAAGAGCAACAAGAGCTACTCGCTGATGATCCTAAAGATGTTGCTGATGAACCACCCAAGGTGTTTCAACGTAAGCAAAAGCAAGTCTTGAATCAAATCAACCGTGCGGGTATTCAAAACCCACAATGGCTAAATGACGACGTGTTGTATTTTTCAGCCTACAGCAACGTAGATAATATTGATAATCAGCGTATATCAGATATATTTAGCTGGGATACGCAAACCGGTGAAGTTACCAAACTAACTGATTTAGCTGGCCTGCGGCGCTTTAGTATTGCAGATAATGGGCAAACACTTTATGGAGAACAGGTTAAAGGAGGTTACTCAGAGTTAGTGCGAGTTGATTTACAAACCGGTCAAGCTCAACCATTATTCGAAAAAAGTCTAGCAACGGTTTACGATTATCCTGTAGTTAGCCCCAATCAACAGCAACTCGCCTTTCTTAAAACTGAGTTTAATCATAATTGGCAGTTGTATATACAAGATATTGATGGACAAAAATCAATTGCTGTACCAATGCCTAAGGGATATCAATACTTATCACAACCAAGTTGGAGTGCGGATGGCAAGCAGCTTTATTTTGTTGCAGGATTAGCTCAGGCAACGGATATCTATCGTTATGATTTAACTACACAACGTTTGTTCAAGCTGACTCAAGGTCAACAAGCGGTTGCTAATCCACTCGCATTATCTGACGGGGATTTACTGTATTTTTCAATCAGTAGTGATGGCCCTGACATTATGCAGCTACAGGTAAATAATAACGAAGAAGAAATCACCGATTTTGCAACTAACAGTATTGCGCCTTTGTTGCTTGTGAATGAGCACACCTTGCCAAAAGCTCAAGTATATCAACAACCCATTGGTGAGCAAACGCACTACGATATTTGGCAGCAAAAAGCCACTTTTGCGTTAGGTGAACAATATCATTCAGCCTCTGCGGCATTATTTTCAGCGAGTATTAAAGGCAGCGATTTACTCAAGCAATTAGATTGGCAGCTGGGCTACAGTGTTGATTTACATGACACTGCACTGCAAGGCATTTATGCCCAAGCACGTTACAGTGCGCTTGCAATCAAGTTTGACAGCCAGTTATTTTCTTATGATTTGAATGCTAGCAAGCAATATCAGCATGGCCTGTTGGCTGATCAGTCAGTGCAAGGCGGCTATATTGCTGCCAGCCTGCCACTGAGCTTTGGAGAGTTTAAAGTACAGCCAGAACTGGCTTATAACTACTCAGAGATAGATGATGCAAATATCAAGCAAGAGCAGAGTTCACAGTGGCTTAGAGTCGGCTTGAAGCAATCTTGGAGCTATGACAGACAAGATTATGCCATTGGCCAAGCGATTGATGCGCGTTGGTATAGTGGCGATAGCGACACGCAGAATTGGCAGGGCTATGATGTTGCTGCGCAGCTATTTGGTAAAGCGCTGGCAATCCCTATGTATGCTAATTATAGCCAGCAATATAGAGATGATAGTGAGTTGCGATTAGGTGGTTTTAGCTCTTCGTTGTTATCAAAAAATATTCGCAGTGACTTTGTTTTTGCACCTGAACTGCCCTTTTACAGCGCTATTGGCAAACGCTATCAAGGTTATGGTGGAGGTATTAGCTGGGCAGAAGGCATGCCATGGTTGTACTATCAACAGCATCAGATTGACCAACAGGTATACGGGCAAAGCTATGGTGTGAAATGGCAAGGCCCCTTTAGTTTTGGCTTAGGCCCTGCAGGCCTCAATGATGTGAAGCTTGATTTTGGCCTAGTCAGAGTCGAAGGCGACAGCTTTGATGATGAGCTTAGAGGCTGGCTCGGGTTTTATTATTCGTTGTAAACGCTTACGCCTTGAGTCTTTTCACTCAAGGCGGTTATTGGTGACTTCTTATAGCGGCAAGCTTTGCGGCATAAATACTACGTTGTTGATGATCTCTTTCGAGATCCATAGCTTGTTTAAGTAATTTATGAGCGTCATTTAAATTACCTTGCTGATAGCGGATTTTTGCAAGAGCTACATAGGGATCAGCCAAATAAGGTGCCTTGTTTATTGCTTCATCTATGTGTTTTTTAGCGCTCATTAAGCGTCCACTCAATGCTTCTGTTTCACCAAGAGCAATTAATTCATAAGGATCTTTTTCTTGAGCACCTAACAATGAATTAATTTGTTCAACTAACATTTCATTGCCAATATCTTCTGCGAGTACTTTGTAATTGCTTAGTAAGTTTAAACTTTGTAATTGCTGATCAAGCGCTGTTTGGTAAATTAATTGACTGGTTGTTTTATCGTTAATTCGACGATGTAATATAGCCGCAAGATTGAATAACTCAGCATCATTTGGGGCGTACTGATTAGCCTTAATTAACAAGCTATACACTTGATTATAATCATTTTCCAGTAAAGCATCAGCCGCTAAATTACTATAATATTTGGCAATGAGATCCTCATAACTAGCACTGCCAACATAAAAACTTCCTCGCGAAGGAAAATAGTCAATAAGTACTCCTGGTCGAATAAAAGTAATTTGATCTTCATCTTCAGTGAAAGGGCTATATAACTTAGTACGAAAATGGTTAGCAATAAATACCAGATTGCCTTCTTTGGCGTAAACAGGCTGGCTTGTCATTTCTTGAAAACCAGTTTCCAGATCAATTAAGTTTGCATAGGCTTGGGTTAATATTGCCAGACTTATACAGTTACCATGAGATAACTCGAGGGTTTGCTCTGCTGTGAGGGTATCGCCATGATAGCTAAAATTACTAAAGCTGCGTTCAATGTAGTTATAAAGAATAATATCGTCAGTTAAACCTTCTTGGCGTTGATTCTCGACATAAGATAGAAAGATCTTAGCTTCATCGTTGGGCAGTTGAAAAATAACTTGTTCTGAAGGGACTTGCTGTAACTCAAAGAGAGTGTGATTTAGTAAACTAGTTAGTGTTGGCGCAACCGTACTCTGCTGTTCTGTGCTTTTACAAGCTGTTAATAAACATATTAATAATAAAGAAAAGTAAAGTTTCATAGTCACCTCAGCGTTTAGATAAAGGTACGCTGAGGTAAAAATTTAATCAAGTATTAAATGCTGTCGCTGTTCGCCTTTGCTCGCGATTTCTTTGTGATTGTTTTTTACGATTACGGCGGCTAAGCCACAAGTAAAAACCAGTGCCTGCAAGCCATACTGGGCTTAGGCCAATCACGCACCATAAGATTTTACTGAGTAAACCAGCAAAATAACCAAAGTGTAATTTTCTAAAGCTATCAATTACTTGCCAACCAATGCCGACTTCGCGAATATCCCAGTTAGCTATATGTTCACCGGTTTGTTTATCATAAGTAACGGTGTTAGCGTATTCGCTTGCCAGTGGATTATTGTTATCAACTTCACCAAATAGCGTAATGTTTTCGTCAGGCTCCAGTGGCATAACTAAAAAAGTACCATTAAATGTCGGGATTTGTTTTTTGCTGTCATCTAGAATGGCTTGAAAGTTAATAGTATCGCTATGTAAGTTTTTAGTGAGTATAAAATGCTGTTCTTCTGCGTGTTCGACTACTTCGTGATACCACACAGCCCAATTAAAGTAGCCGCCAGTGATCGCCAAAATTAAAATAATGGGTGAGCCAAGTACCCCTGTCATTTTATGAATATCGCTTAGTACAATTTGCAGCGTCGCCTTGAAGCGTACTGAAAATAAACGTTGCCAAAATTTACGATAAATTATTAAGCCTGTAACGCCGAGGATAAATAGAAAGATTGCAAAAAAGAACCCAAGGACGGTGCCTGTTTGACCTGGTAGAGTTTTTAAATCGTTTAGCAAAAATGTGTAATGCAGTTCTAAAAACCAATCTGTGAAGTAGTGACTGGTGCTAACTGGCTGCGAGAGTATTTCGCCAGAATATTGATTGATATGAAATTTATACCAAGTGTCGGTACCGCGTTCGATTAAATAAACCCGATCAGCAGTATCATCATTAAATATTTCCCAACTACCTACTATATAGCTAGGAAATTCATGCTCAGCAACCGCTATTAATTTATCAATGGGTTTGCGTTCTGCGTGACTATCAACGACAAAGTGACTATCTGGCATGAGTAAGCCATCAATTTCACTTTTAAACACTAATACGCTGCCAGTAATACTGATCACAATAAGTGGAACTAAAGCACAAAGCGCAATCCAACTGTGTATTTTAAAAAGTGTTTTTCTCATAAGGCAAAGAGCTATCAAAATTAATTTGTTGCATGATAACAATTATCAATGTTATTTCAATTCTATGCGATGAGATGTTTACTTGCTAACTGCAAAGTGTCAGTCGAAAAACGGAAACTGTAAGGTTAACTTGCCGCATTAGCAATGAGTTTATTTTGTACAAATGGTTGCTTGTTTTTATAGGACCTTTACAATGCCGCGCCTTACATAAAGCATATAAAAACAGTAATTTACACTGATTTATTGTTTTGTTTATAAGTTGCTAACTTATTAATCAACTACTAACGAGCGAGGTCTACTTTGGCGCATTACCTGCCTATTTTATCATCATTTATTTTAGTGTTTAGCTTTTTACCGTTACTCAATAAAATTCGTAAAAATCGCAGTGTATCGGGTTTATCATTACTAATGATGGCCTTTGGTGTTGCCCAAAGTGTCTACTTTATTACATATAACTTGTACTTTGAGCGCTTTTATATGGTGCTGCCTTTTGTGGTGACTGGATGCTTAAGTGGCTTAATTTTGTATTATTTTGCCCGTTATAATGCAAAGACAAGAGAGCGAATTCAATTAACTGCCATGCTAGGCTTTTCGTTCTTACCATTTTTATTGTTGCTTAATCCACAGTTAGAAACTGCACAGGTACTCACATGGCTTACTTTTGTGGGTTTGATCATGAGCTCTGTACGAGTGATGCCGCAAACCTATAAAACGCTGCGCAGTGGTGATATTAGCAACCTAAGTGCACGTTATTTTAGTTTACAGTTTATAGCGGGTGTGTGTGGTTTATTTGCAGAATTAGCGATGGCGGCACCAAGTACTTCGCATGTTTTAACGTTTGTGATGATCTTACTGACTAATGCCGCGCAACTTGGTTGTATTCAATATTATAAAATGCGCCCTGTCGCAGCTTAATATTAGCTAGATAAATTTAATACTCTTTTAGCTCAATTTGTGGCAAGTTATTAGAAACTTAGCCTGATAAATTGAGCAAAAATGCAACTCACAATCCATCAAATAGACGCTTTCACTAACGAGCTGTTTAAAGGTAACTATGCCGCAGTTATTGATTTAGATAATTGGCTTGATAATGAGCTAATGCTAAAAATTGGCGCAGAAAATAACGTCTCCGAAACCGCGTTTACTTGTCGTCAAACTGACGGTAGTTTTGCTATCCGTTGGTTTTCGCCGTTAATGGAAATCGATTTTTGCGGGCATGCTACACTCGCTGCGGCATTTGTGTTGTGCGAACAGCACAATTTATCGCAAGTTCGTTTTCAAGCTGCTGCAGTCGGTGAGTTAGTTATTAATAAAAATAGCGATGGCAGCTTTGCCATGACTTTTCCAAAACAAGCTCCTTTTGTTACAACAGAAATACCCTCTGAGCTATTTGCTGGCTTGTCTATACAACCAGTTAAGGTGTTGAAAAACAAACAAGCTTACTTTGCGATTTATGAAAGTGAGCAGGATATATTAAACCTTAAAACAGATTCAAACTTGCTAAAAACACTAGCTCCACTTGATGTGGTTGCAACCGCACCAAGCGCAAAATACGACTTTATTTCACGTTATTTTTGGCCTGCTAATGGCGGTGATGAAGATTACGTTACCGGCTCAATTCATACCGGTCTTGCGCCTTATTGGGCGCAGCAATTAGTTAAAAAAACCTTAAGTGCTTATCAAGCCTCTAGTCGTGGCGGCCATATGCAATGCGAAGTCAGTGAACATAGTGTTACTCTCACAGGATACGCAGTGCGGTATATGCAAGGCACAATTTATTTGTAAGTTTTTAACAGCTATTTTGCGGTAGTTTAATGGTGATTTGCGCGCCATGTGCTGTGTTAGCTAACTGCAATTGGCCGTTGTGCTTTTGCACGATATCATTACACAAGGCAAGGCCTAAGCCGTTGCCTTGTTTTTTGGTGGTGTATAAAGGTTGCATGGCATTATCAATATTGGCAAAACCAGGACCGTTATCAGTCAGCTGTAATATTTGCATGTCGCTTTGTGCAAAACAGCGCAATGTAATGCAAGCTTGCTCTGCGCAGGCTTCATAGCTGTTTTTAAATACATTAATTAATAATTGTTCTATCAGTAGTTTATCGGCAAAAAAGGATGGGGAACCTGCGAAGTTAAGTTGAACGCTTTGTTCTTTGGCGTTGAGTATTGCGAGCGCTTGTAAATCAAAGGTTTGCGGTTTTGCGCTCGGTAAACGACTTAACTCTGAATAGGCTTTAATAAAAAGCAGCAGTGACTCACTGCGCGATTTAATCCGTGTTAGCACTTGTCTCGTTTGTATTTCGTCTAATTCATCTGCCGCCATTAGTGTATCTGTCATTGAGGCCATGGGCGTCAGTGAGTTGTTTAATTCATGCGATAAAATACGAATTAGATCAGCTTGAGATTGGCGCTTTGCATCTTGTAACTGATGGCCTATATAGCTGGCGGTAATAAGTGTTTGTTTAGCATCGCTCAGAGCAATGCGTTGTATTTGCCAATCCTGGTTTAATTTTGCATGGCTGCATTGGTTATTATCAAGGCTAAAACCACATTCTGTAAAAGTCATTCCTCGTAGTAATGGCGTTTTCAGCTGAGCATACATTGGGTGGTTAAAAAATATCAGTTGGCTTTGCTCGTTAAATACTGCAATAGGGTGTGGCCAATGCTGAAATAACCCATCAATTAAGTGCTCAGACTGCGGTTGTTGTGTTGTAAATAATGTTTCTATTTGTGCGCCGAGTATTGCCCATGGGGAGCTTGGATCACTGTAGCCTAAGCTAAGGTTACTTTGCCCTTGCTGTTTTGCATCAATATAAGCTTGTAATTGTGCCACGGGTGAAAAATGACTATGGAATAACCGATAGGCGCAAACAATCAATGCATAACTTAAGCAAACCCCTAAAGTGACGGTGAGTAGAGTGTCTTGGCTTAGTTGGTACACTAAAGCAGCAGTAGGAATAAGAATTGCGGCAAATATGGCGCTTAAAATGGCAATCATCTTGGCTTTATGGCTCATTTTAAAATGATTCATCCAAACCCTCTAATTGATATTTTTCCATACGCCGATAAAGCGCATTACGAGAAATACCTAAGCTTTTAGCTGCCGCTGTGATCTGCTGATTATGTTGTTGTAGTACTTCGACTATGCGTTGTTTTTCTAGCTCCTCTAAAGTCAGCGCAGGGATAGATTGACTTTGTGTTGTTTGATAGTCGAGCATGATATGATTTATTTCAATTGCTTCACCGTTACAGATCAGCACCGCACGTTCGATTACATGACTTAATTCTCGAATATTGCCAGGCCAAGGGTGGTTTTTTAGCAACTCGCGAGCACTGGCGGATAATGGCAATATGGGCTTGTTGTACTTAGCCGCAAACTGATTGATAAAATGTTCGCACAGCGCAGAGATATCGTCTTTACGTTCGCGTAGCGCAGGCAGACGAATGACAAAGGTATTTAAGCGATAATATAAATCTTGGCGAAATTGGCCGTTTGTAATTGCGCTGGCTAAGTCTTGATTGGTAGCTGCGATTAGTCGCACGTTTATATTTTCGCTGGCGTTTGCGCCAAGCGGAGTGAACTCACCAGTTTCTAAAACCTGTAATAATTTAGGCTGTAAATGAAACGGTAAAGTGCCGATTTCATCCATAAACAAGGTGCCATTTTTAGCACGGCTAAATGCGCCTAAGCGGTCTTGCTTGGCATCGGTAAAAGCCCCTTTATGATGACCGAATAGTTCACTTTCAAATAACGACTCTGCTAATGCCCCCATATTGAGACTTATCAGCGGCGCTTCGCAGCGGCCACTGAGCAGATGAATTCGCTTTGCTAATTGCGATTTCCCGGTACCGTTTTCACCTAAAATTAATAAATTCGCATCGGTCGGCGCCAGTTGCTTGATGAGTGTCTCGAGAGACTGCATCGCGCTGGATTGAGCAATCCAACTAGTGTCCACAGGCTTTACCGTTACGGACTTAATATGATTAGCAATTTGGCTTAGCAATTTTTCTTTACGCCATGGTTTTTCAATGAAATCTTTTGCGCCATTTTGTAAGCCAGTGACTGCCAGCTCAATGTTAGCCCAAGCGGTCATTAAAATGACGGGAATATTTAATGGGTTAATTTGTGCAAGTAACGCGAGCCCTTCTTTTCCTGAGGTGGTATCACGAGTAAAGTTCATATCCAATAACACCAGTGCAGGCGTTAATCGGCTAAGCAATTGCATGCATTGCACCGGTCCATCAGCTTCAACCACGCGATAACCGGCTTGCTCTAACAGTAATGTGAGTGCAAAGCGGATATCGTCATCGTCATCCACAACCAAAATAGTGGGTTGGTTCATAATGGTCGTATTGGCAGCGTTTGCTGCCAACTCCTTAAATTTATTGCTCTCTAAGCGCACGCATAGGGTCAGCATTTATAATACGCCATACTACCAAAACAATGGCAATAAAGACGATAGCAATCAATAAACTAGTAAATATTGTAAGTGCCTGCCAGGAAAATGCCGGCAACAAAGGTATTTGCAATTGCAATAGTAAGTAAATACCACATGCAAGTGTAATCGCAATGACAAGTGCGCTCAGCAGTAAACCATTAAAGCTTTTAATGGTGCGTTTCATCAGATTACTACGACTTGCTCCTGTTGCCATACGGATGGCAAGCTCAAAGCGTTTTAGTTCTGTAAAGCTCATTGCCATACCATTACTGCCCACCGCGGCTAACAATAGCGTTAATACCGATAATGCACTGATAAAGTAAAACTGTACGCGAGCTGGCATTGTTTGCTCATCCCAGCGTTCAGTCAGTGTACGAGCTTTAACTTCGTTGACTTGTGGATGAGCACTTTTAATTGCTTGAATAATGGCATTCTTATCAAACTCTTGCCCTTCTGGCAGTTGCATCACCAAGTTTATTGTTGAGGTGTTGCTCTTGTCAGTATAAAGCATCGCTGGGTAGCCTTGGTTTTTAGCCATGATAGTATAGGTATCGGCAACCACTCCAATGATACGTCGGCTAGCAATATTTTTTCCTACCACAGATTCAAGCGAACCGTCAGTCGAGATTTGTTTGGCAAAGGTCTCGTTAATAAGTGCCACATCATCTAAATCTTGGTATTGTGCTTGGCTAATATTTTGCCCAGCTAGTAATGTTAAACCAAAGCTATCCACATAATCAGCCGCTATGTTTATATTCATAAAGGTGAACCTTTTTTGGGTTTCATCATCCTGATTCATGCTAATTGTGGTATTAAAATTAAACGGTTCACCTTGGCTTTGTAATATGGTTATATTTGGTTGAATCTTTTGAACAGCCAGACTTAATTGGCGCTTTATATCGAGGGTGCCCAAAAAGCGTTGCTTCGCTTTTTGCTCGCTATCTTGGTCATTATCTAGCGCTACTTTTTGTGCTTCCAACTCGGCATTCGTTAAAAGAGCTTTTTCGTTATTGTGTAGGTTTACCTGAGCAACAAGTGTATTACCAGGGGTGAAACCTAAATCGACATTTAAGCTGTTATAAGCCGCATTTGCTAGCATAGCGGTACCTGTTAATATCACGGCGGCAGAGCTTAATTGTGCAATAAACAGTATGCGACTAAGCATGGTTATTTTCCCTGCATTAATGCCTTTATTGCCGTTATTTAAATTGCTAATCAGCTGCGTTTGATCAAATTGCTGGGTTGATAGAAACGCAAAAAACAAGTTGATAGTTAAAACGGCCACTAGTGCAACCAATATAGTTACGGCGTCAATTTTTACCAGTTCGAGCATCTCTATATTACCGCCACTGATTATGGGTAATATGCGGATCAACCACGCAGCACCTAATAAACCTAACACTGCGGCAAGTAAAAAGGTGCTGAGATTTTCTAAGAAACTCATCACCAGTAGCTTGTTGCGGGTGGCACCCATGCATAGGTGAGTTGCAAATTCTTGTTCACGCTGCTGATAGTGAGCAATAAATAAATTGAGTAGGTTTAGGCTTGCCATTATGAGTAGAATGGTGACAGCGGCGAGTAAAAACCAGATCATAGTTTGTTGCTCAGCCATTAAACTATCTCGATAGAGAACCGCAGTACTTTCTGGATTCATGCTTTCAAACATTTGCTTCATCGGGCCAAGTTGTTCACTTTCTTGTTGGTAATATTGCAGCCAGAAATCTTCGATGTCGCTTGTTGTAATTGCTTGCTGAGTTTTTCTAAACAGAGGTTGCAGGCTGCCATCAATCGTCATTTGTGTTGGCTTTGAAACTTGCTCTGCTAAATTGTAGTAAAGCCATATTTGCTGGGCGTACTTTTCGTCAGTTTCCGATAAAAAAGATGAAAAATCAGTAACAACGCCACGAACTTGCAGTGATTGGCCTTCAAGTTGTAAGGTTTGACCGATTACATTAGCATTATTTTGAAATGCACTGCGCCATAAACTTTGAGAAATCCACACTGCATTTTGGCTATTTTCTTGACTTGGTCGTTCGCCAACTAATAACTCGCCGCCGACTACCGTCATAAAGTTATCACTGGCATCAAAGCGCGATACAGGATAAGCAACCTCATCCACTTTTATAGCACTTTCATCTGCTTGAAAGCCTGCAAATTTGCCATACTGTTTATATTGTTCAGCTAACAGTGCAAGGCGTTTAGTGGTAAATATTGATACTCGCATATCGTCTGAGACAGCCATAGTCCGGTTAATTGTATAGAGACTTTGTTCGTCTTTAATATCGGGTAGCGGTTTAAAAATTAGGTTGCTACTCATTGCGACCACAACCAACACGGCTGCCAGCGTAAAGCTGAGTGTAATTAAAATGGGCAAAGATAGGCGCGGCAAAGTAAATAGCCTCAAAACGCCATGGCGCAGAGCGCGAAGGTAAAAACTCATGCTACCGCTTCCTTATGTTCAACAAGTACTTTGCCGTCAAATAAGCGAATTTGACGCTGCGCCATTTGGCTATACCGTTCGTCATGGGTCACCATGACGACAGTGGCACCTTGTTTGTTCAGCTCTAGCAAGAGTCGCATTACAGCATCGCCATTTTGGCTATCTAGATTACCAGTTGGTTCATCCACAAGTAGTAAGTCGGGGTTGCCAACTAGCGCGCGAGCAATCGCAACGCGCTGTTGCTGTCCGCCAGAGAGTTGGCTTGGTTTATGATGTAAACGGGCGCTCATGTTAACTGCCGCTAGTTGTTGCTCTACGGCGGCCTTAATATCTTTACTTGGCGTACCTCGGTGCTCCAGCGGCAAAGCCACGTTTTCAAATACGGTTAGGCTATCAATCAAGTTAAATGACTGAAATACATAGCCAATATGCTTATTCCTAACACTTGAGCGTTGATCAACATTGAGGTTGTGAGTGTCAATATTCGCCAGTTGATAGTCGCCATCGGTTGGCGTATCCAGCAATCCTAAAATACTCAGTAAGGTTGATTTTCCGCAGCCAGATGAGCCAGATATAGCGATAAACTCGCCTTTGTTTATTGTTAAAGAAACATCCTGTAGCGCATGAGTTTTAACTTGGCCTTTGCTATACACTTTATTGATGTTGTTAATGGTAACGAGTGCTGTCATGGTGTTTTTCCTTAAAGTTTTGCAGTATCTAGCGCCAAGTGGCTGTAAGTATGCCATTGGCTTAAATCATTTGTGATAATTTTTTCACCAGCGTTTGCACCTGCGGTGATGAGTAAATCTTTGCCCGTTAGCTCGCCAAAGGTGATCTCTTGTTGCTGTAATTGCGCTTGATTCGCTGAGTGTTTATAGAGCAGTTGCGCACCGAGAGGTTTTAATCCTGGTTGCTGGCTCACATAGAGGGCATTTTCTTTACGCTCAACAAATACTAAAGCATTGACAGGCTGCGCAGGACGCAGATTGGTCGGTAATGGTTCACTCAGGTGTACTTCGGCAATAATAAAGCCGTTTTCGACTACGGATGTTAGTTGCTTAACTGTGCCTTTTAACATGCCTGATGGATGTTTTAGTTCGACTCGAGCACCAAGTGTTATGCGCTCAGCAATGCGTTGCGGAATATTTAATTTAGCCATTAGTTGGCTTTTTGAGCCCACTCGCGCCATAGCTTGTCCTTGGCTTACTCGCTGACCAAGTTCAATATCTAAGCGCTGTAATGTACCTGCAATCCCTGCGATGATTGTTAATGCCGTCACTTTATTACTGACTAAATCTACTTGTTTTTGTTGCTGTGTTAATAAAATTTGTTGCTGCTGCAGTTCTAACTTGTGCATTTCTTTTTGTTTTTCAAAACGGTAGATTGCAAACTCAAGACGCTTTTTAAGTTGTTGGTATTTCAACGTAGCTCGTTCTAAATCAATTTTGGCGGCGATACCTTGCTCTGATAAGCGCTGATTGACATCAACATCTAATTTAGCGCTTTGTATTTGGCTATCAATATCAGCAAGCTCAGCTTGAAAGGTCAGTTGCTCATTTTGTTTTTGAAATTTAAATGCAGCAAATTCAGAGTGCATACGTTCTAGCTTGGCTTGAGCTTCAAAAAATTGCTGTTCTAGATCTGGGTTGGTGAGTTTGGCAATCACAGTGTCAGCTTCAACATCTGCGCCAGCACGTAGATAAATTTCACTAACTTGACCAACTGCAGGGGCACTAATTAGGCGCTCATAGCGTGATGCATATTGACCATACACCGGCGTCATAATATCAATATCACCTTGTTGGACGGTCACCACATTGAGCGTACTCGCATTTAGCTGCGGCACAGCAGGTTGCACAGCAAAATAGCTGATGCTTGCAAGCAGTATGAGTGCGGCAACAATGAGGGCTATTTTAACTTTGTTTAGTTTTGTGGTTTTCTCAATATTAATATTCATAATCTACAAATCTACGTGGTTGATAGTGTAGTTAATGAAAGTTTGATGCCAGAAATAAATACTGTTTATTTTCAGTTGGTTAAATTTTTATATGGTGATTATAAAGTGATAGCTGTTCGATATCGAACACGCAGGTGTTCGGTTTTAAAAATAAAAAAGGCCACACTTGAAGGTGCGGCCTTATTATTGCGTGGTTAGTTATGCTTCGAGCGCTTTATTGATTAGGCGATCGATATACTTTTTATGTGCTTTTGTCGCTGTATCTGCACCCCATGGCGTGCTGCTGTCTGCAATTTGAGTTAATTGATAAAGCGCTGCAGTTTTTGCTAAGTTATCGTGCTTGCTTGGTTTACCTAGTCCCGCGATAGCAATTAGCTGATTGACATATTCAATTTGCAAGTTATGACTGATTGAATTAGCTGCTTTACTGTCAATAAAAATACTCGCCGTTAAATCGTTCATAAACTGACTTAAGCTATATTCATTACCGTATAGTGCCGTGTCTGAGATGCGTTGCATAACAGCGGGGTGGAGTAATTGGGCTAATACTGATTTTTGCATCCCCAAAATCATTTTATGTGGTTTTGGATCTTCATTTTTGCCGTAATGATTAAAGCCGCGACGTTGTTGTTGCATGTAGTTATATAGAGGCTGCATGCTGGTAAGTACATCTGGGGCAAATACATTTTTCGCTAAAATTTGCATGGCTTGTTGTTGGCGCTCTAGTGGCACAGGGGTAAATGGTGCAACAGCATCATTACCACCCACAACAGCGCGCTCTACGTAGACTCCGCCAATTTGGCGAGAAATTATATTCGCTTGGGTGCGATATTGACCAAATAAGCTGTTTGCTGAGATCAGTAATTGTTGGTGTGACTCACCAGCAACACGCGCTTTATCTTTGAGCTCAGTAAACAGTTTGTTGATTAGCGCCATGCGATCAGCACCATACGCTGCTGGGTTTGATGACATATCGCCAATCATCACGCGAGGATCAATATGCCTACCGGGTGCGCGCATATCATCGGCATCGTTACCAAACGCAAGTTTGTGTTCGATTGAACGGGCTAAAATCTTTTCAAGGCGTTGCTGTTCAGCTGCTTCATCCGCTAATGCTTGGCTGTAACCAAACTCAATTGCCCAATCATCATAAGGACCAGGCTTGGTTTGGAAAATATCACCCTGAGCCATACCAATAGGAGCAATATTAGCAGGGGCATAATCCATCACTGAACCTGTTACGATCCCTTGTGTTTTATTTTTGTCGTGAACGTCTTTTTCATTCCACAAAATGGATGATTTCATATTGTGGTTTAAACCTAGTGTGTGGCCAACTTCATGTAGCACTAGTTGGGTTAAACCTTGACGTAAAATTTCTTTGTCTTCAATGCTTGCACCGGTTGAAAGGCTGTTTGCTAGCATCATATTTTGTTGTATTTCATGTCCTAGCGAGCAGTTTAGTTCACCGGTATTAGCAGCACCATTGCTGTGGCTAATAGTGCCTTGTGTAAATAGCGTATCGTAAATCCAGCGATTTTTCATAAATACAAACTCAAGCATGATGTCTGAGCCTAAAATTTCACCGGTTAATGGGTTTGCTAGGGCTGGACCGTAGCCGCCAAATGGTGGCTTTGGTGATGAAGTCCAACGTAGCACGTTGTAGTTGATGTCGCCTGCGTCCCACTTTGCATCATCCGGCTGGATTTTTACTTCTATAGCATTTTTAAAACCAGCCTTTTCAAATGAGCTATTCCATGCCAGGGTTGCTTTTGCAATGGTGTCGCGCCACTCAATTGGGGTGGTGTTTTCAATCCACCAAGTAATTGGTTTTACAGGTTCGGATAACGCAGCGCTTGGATCTTTCTTTTGTAAGTCCCAACGCTTGATCACATCATTATATGGTGCCCAGTCTGGGGAGGTCATTTGATCAAACTGATTTGTGAAATAACCAATGCGAGCATCGTCAATACGAGATTGGTAATCATTCTTTGGCAGTGCTACGAATGAATGCTGTACCTTTAAGGATACGTTGCGAGGATCACTTACTGCACTTGAGCCGCGCACGCTTGGGTTAGCATTTTCAAATACGTAGTCAACAACAATATCGAGGTTATTAGGGTAAGGGCGCTGTTTGATAATACGTGACTTTTTGTCGCTCAATTTACCAAGATTAAAGCGTTTTTTGGCATTTTTATCATCTGGGTTTGGCCAAGGAGAAACTTTATGTAGTGCTTCACTTAAAAATAGTTTGTTTACATTAAAAGCAATTTTGCCTTGCTCTTGTTTTTCAATCTTAATACTAGCTAGTACCGCTTCACTGATGTTTGCATTAGCAGCTTTTGCAATAGCACTACTTTCATCAAACTGGTAACGAGGTGTTTTACTGATAATGTCTATGCGATCAAAATACTTTCTAAATTCAATAAGCTTTGTTTCACGATAAGCCCCACGGAAGTGACCAGCATCAGTAACGCCATCGACAGTATGGGCAAAGTACACAAATGGGGTATCAAGCTGTGATTCATCAATTACCATTAAGTGATCACCGGTTTTTTCATCTTGATAGAGGCTAAATATCCCCGCAAACTCGGTTTTATCTTTGATCAGCTCGGCAATGGTTTTGTCTTTTTTTTCGTCTTTTTTATCTGCGGCCAAAGCGTGGCCGTTGGTCGCTAAAGCTAAACTTAATGCTAGCGTAATGGTTGTTAACTTCATTTTATACTCTTTATTTTACTTGTTAAAATCTTATTCAGTGTACCCAAACTGACTCGGGAAGAAACAAATCTAGGATGAAATTCCTAAGCTTGTTTTTATCATTTTGATTTATATGGTTTATTTTTTATATCAAAATATAACAAAAAATATTAAATAATAGATTAACAATGGTTTTTTAAAGCTTTTTAAAGATATCAATTTTTTTGTAACAGTTGCTTACAAATGTCACGTTAATGTTTCATTCAGCTCTGTTATTATGGCTTTAGTAAAATATTAAGGGGACTGATTATGCGAACAACGATATTAAAATGGGGACTTCCTTTTGTCGCGCTTGGCATAGGGATTGTTGGCTTTGTGGGAATTAATGCGATTGCCCAAGAACCAGAAAAAAAAGAAATAGTCGACACTCGGCCGGTTGTAAAAGTTGAGGCTGTGGCTGCCAACGATCACCAAGTAATGATTAACAGTTATGGTGAAGTAAAACCGTTGGAAAACACACAGCTTTCAGCACAAGTGTCAGGTGAAGTTGTTAGTTGGCATCCTAATTTTGTCGCCGGTGGTATTGTTGGACGTGGAGAAGTTCTATTTACTATTGAAAAAGATAATTACGAAGCGGCTGTACTGCAAGCTGAAGCTGAACTAGCTCGCGCGCAGGCGATGTTAATTGAAGAGCAAGCGCAAGCCAAAGTAGCAGAAGACGAAGCTAAGCGATTCCCTAGCAAAGCACGCACCGATTTATTTTTACGTAAGCCACAAGTGCTAAGTGCACAAGCGTCAGTTAAGTCAGCGCAAGCAGGATTAAAACGTGCACAGCGTGATTTAGACAACTGTGAAGTAACCGCTCCATACGATGCATTAGTTATTAATCGTAATGTTGGTGTGGGTCAATTTGTTTCTATGGGCGCACAAGTTGCTGAATTAAATAATATTGAAACCGCTGAAGTCATCATACCTATAGCTGGGTTTGATAGTGTTTTTTTACCTGAGCGCGTCAAAGGCGTCACTGCAACAGTGATTAAAACGGGCTTAAATGGTTTTACTCGCCAAGCGGTAATAGATCGTGATTTAGGTATTGTTGATAATGCTACGCGTATGAGTAGTTTGGTTGTTCGAATTGACGATCCGTATGGTTTAGTGAATAAACAACCAGCGATTAAGTTTGGCACTTATGTACAAGTTAATTTTGCCGGCACCATGCTTAATAATATCTATCGTTTACCGCAAGAACTGGTGAATAACCAAATGGTATGGATAGTTAATGATGAACAGCAACTTGAACCACGTAAAGTGAAAGTGATCCGCGAAGAAGGAGAGTTCTTTTATATTAGTGATGGTTTAGAGGCTGATGATCAATTAGTTGTTACCTTACCGGAGTATCCACAAAAAGGCATGGCAGTAAAAATTGCAGGCCTTCAAGATGCTAAAGAAATAGAGGCACCGAAAAGTGCATCTACTGAACAACTATAAAAGGTAGATTGAGTTATGAATAACACCGAACTACCCAACAAGGCTAAACAAACAGGGGTAATTGCTTACTTTGCTAATAACTCTGTTGCTGCTAATTTAATGATGTTTTTTATCATTGTAATGGGGTTGATAAGTTACTTTACGATTCAGCGACAAATGTTCCCTAATATAGAAATTAACTATATTAATGTGTCGGCGAACTATCCTGGGGCCTCGCCACAAGAAATTGAAGAAAGTATTCTAATAAAAATTGAAGAATCATTAAAAGATATAACAGAGATAAAAAAAGGGGTGTATCGCGCATTTCGAAATGGCGGCACGGCCAGCCTTGAAATAAACACTGATGCCGAACTTACCGACGTGCTTGATAAGGTAAAACTACGCGTTGATGGTATTGCCACTTTCCCTGCTGGAATGGAACCGGTCACCATAAGTCAAGTGGAGTTTCGCCAAGACGTAATAGGTATGACGCTGGTGGCCGACTTACCCTTAATTGAATTAAAACCTATAGCCAATCAAATTGAGAATGAGCTGTTACAGCTATCTAATGTGTCATTGGTGGTTAATGACGTTCCTCTGGATGAGATCGCAATAGAAATTGAACCAGATACATTACGCCAATATAATTTAACTTTGTCGGACGTGGTAAATGCTGTACGTCGTTATTCGGCTAACTTTTCAGCTGGGCAATTAAAAACAGATGCAGGAGTTATTTCGGTTCGTGTAGAGAATCAGTTTTACTCGGGTGAAGAGTTTAGACAAATTCCGGTTAAAATTGGCGCTAATGGCGCAAAAGTATTACTACAAGATATTGCTGTTATTAAAGACCAGTTCACTGAAGGGGAGCGTTACTTTAAGTTTAACGGTGAAAATGCGGTTTACTTATCGGTAAAAGCAACCGAAGATCAAAATATTATTCCGGTGGCTGACTCGGTAAAAGCGTATATTGATCAAAAAAATAAAGAGTTACCGCTCGGTGTGCGTTTAGAGCCATTAATGGACTTTACCTACTACCTAAATGCGCGCTTAGATATGATGAAAGCTAACTTATTTCAAGGCGCTATTTTGGTAGCAATCATGCTTTCGTTATTTTTACGCTTTAAATTAGCGCTATGGGTAATGATTGGCTTACCTGTGTGTTTTTTAGGGGCGATGATGTTGATGCCGCTGTTTGGTGTCACTATTAATATTGTGTCCCTGTTTGCCTTTATTATGGTGCTGGGGATTGTGGTGGATGACGCCATAGTCATAGGCGAAAGTGCCTACACCGAAATAGAGAAAAAAGGCGGCGGTGTTGTTAATGTGGTCAATGGCGCTAAGCGAGTGGCAACCCCTGCAACCTTTGGTGTACTAACAACTATTGCCGTGTTTGCTCCGTTTACGCTTTCGAGTGGTCCTGAAAGTGCCTTCTTTTATGGTATTTCAGTGGTGGTTATTTTATGTTTAGTTTTCAGCCTCATTGAATCTAAATTAATTTTACCAGCACATATTGCGCATACGCATTTCTCACCTATTAATCCTGATGGTTGGCGAGCACGTTTTAATAACCGTTTTTTTGGCTTTGTTAATGGCCCTTATAAACAATTTATAGTGAACTGCATAAAATGGCGCTGGACGGTGATGTTTGGTTTTATTGCGCTGTTAATTTTAACCTTTGGTTTAATTTCATCTAATCAAGTGCGTATGATCCCTTCACCTAAGGTACCTCATGACTTCCCGCAAATTAATGTAGAAATGAACGACAATGTATCCGACATTCAAACCATTAATGCGATACGTGAAATTGAAGCTATGGTGCTAGAGGTTGATAGACAAACAGAGCGTGAAGAAGGCCAGAAGATGGTGCGTGATGTGCTAGTGTTCAATCAAGGTCGTACTGAAGCGCAATTACTCGCACCATTAGTTGACGAAGAACTGCGTCCATATAATGCATTTGAGCTATCTCGACGTTGGCGTGAAGCGATGCCGGTTATCGCTGGTGTCAAATCATTAACTATTCAAGATGATGTTGGCGGCGGAGGCGGCGGTAGTGGTGGCGAGTTTGGCTATTTACTATATGGCTCTGATATCGATACGCTTAATGATGCGGGTCGTCGTTTTATACAGCTATTACAACAGCAAGAAGGTTTGTTTGATATTAGCTCAACTATCGATCCTGCCAGTAAAGAAGTGCAAATGAGCTTAAAACCAGTTGCCTATGACTTAGGCTTAGATCTGGCGGCAATTGCGAACCAAGTAGGTGCAAGCTTTTATGGTGGTGAAGCGCAGCGCGTTATTCGCCGTGGTGAAGAGGTTCGGGTGATGGTGCGTTATCCTAAGCTCACTCGTGAGGCATTTTCATCACTTAAGCATGCGGTTGTTACAACGCCACAAGGCCGAGAAGTTTTATTAGGTGATGTGGTTGAGCTAACAGAAACACCGGGCATTAGTTATATTCGCCGTGAAGGTGGTTATCGTACTGTTTACGTTTATGGCAACATTGACGAGGAAGCAATTGAACCGAGTGAGGTAGTCAAACAAGTTAAAGAAAACTTACTACCACAGCTTCAAGAAGAATACCCAAGTGTTAAGTCTGAATTAGGCGGTGCAATAGAAGAGCAGCAAGCGCAAGCAAATGAGCAGCAACTGTTTTTTGCAGGCGGGATGATTTTAGTTTATATATTATTGGCCGTACCGCTTAAAAGTTATTCACAACCTTTAATTGTAATGTCGGTTATTCCATTTAGTCTGACAGGAGCAATTTGGGGTCACTTTTGGTTTGGCTTAGACATTAGTCTAATGTCGGGTTTTGGATTAATTGCCGCAGCAGGGGTGGTTATTAATGACTCCTTGGTAATGACTGATTTTATTAATCAAGCACGCCGTGCAGGAATAGATATTAAAGATGCGGTTATAGAGGCCGGTTGTGCTCGTTTTAGACCTATATTGCTGACATCTATTACTACATTTGCAGGCGTATTGCCGATTATGTTTGAAACCAGCTTACAGGCTAAATTTGTAATACCTATGGCAGTTGCACTTGGTTTTGCTGTGATGTTTGCAACCTTAATTACACTTATTTTAGTGCCATGTCTGTATATTATTTTAACGGATATTGGGGGGTTGTTTAAACGTCCATTTACTAGCCAAAAGGTTAAAGTAAGCTAACTTTGAGTGTTAAGGTTTTGCTTACACCATAATAAAAAGCCAACCAGCTTAAGGTTGGCTTTTTTATTTTATGTCGACACAAATAAGTATAAGCTTCTGAATTATATGTAATAAATCATGTTTTAGCAGCTGTTCATAATGCTGGCAGCTTTGAGTTTAATTACAAGAGGCCAGCTATTGAGACGTAAATTAACCTTGTTTTTACAGAAAATCTCTTAACCAGAGTGCAGGTTAATTAAACTTAATTGCCAGCTTTAACTTTTGATTACATTCTTTAGTTTGATCTTCGAGCTATGTCACACTATACTCACGCTGTTTTGGCAAACTAACCGAAAGGTTAGGACGCAAAGTTTCCGGTCTAAGGTTTTAGCATTAAAACTAAGATAGCGGGGCCGTCGCACAGGGTAATACCAACCTCACTGTGTGTCATCAGCCCTACAATGTAGTTAAAAGTATTTCTTTTATCCAATAAATGCTGGATAGTACCTATTAGATATTCTTAAGGTGTTGCTTTGTTTATGCATACGTCATTGGCCTGTGGAAATTGGATGCCAATAGGTTGTCTAAATCATCATACCCAATTGTTTGTAGGTGATATGGTGACGGTGACTTTTTATGACACGCAAGGAGAGCTAGTCGATTTATCATTTCAATATGAAATTATCACCGAAGAACAAGGTGAGCCACATAATTGGCCACGCTTTGTCGCGGAATATATTAATACTCATATACCCTTAGTCGAAGCAGGAAGAATGACTGAGCAAGGTTTAGTGGTAGCTTATCGTTCAAACCAGATTTATGCACTCGAAGGTTGCGGGATTACTCGTGCGGAATTAACTTTTCAATGTATTGCTAAATGTGATGATTACCAGGTTGTTAAGCCCGCATATGATTATATCTATCCTGAAAAGTGTGGTGTATATAATGCGGGTGTAAAAGTATTACAGCCAAAAACAGGCTTAATTTATAAATGTAAACCTTGGCCTTTCAGCCAGTTTTGCAATGTGAAAGAAGAAAATAATCCACTTTACGAGCCCGGTGTTGGACAAAGTTGGCACCTTGCTTGGCAGCAAGTTTCCCCTTAATGCTATTTAGCATTTTTCGGCCCACTCATTGAGTGGGCTTTTTTATGCACTTTTGAAAATTATGTTAAACTCCAGCCATCGAAATTTTTTATTGGTTTTTCTGTGGCTCTATCAAACTTATCGTTGTCTTCACTTCCTAATGCTCCTGTTGCGCGTAAACAGCCGCACACGTTAACAACACACAAAAAAATACGCATTGATGATTATTATTGGATGCGTGATGACGAACGTACAGATCCAGCGATGCTGGCACATTTAGCTGCTGAAAATGACTATTGTGAACAGCAACTAGCGCCTATTCAGTCTTTTCAGAAGCAACTGTTCGAAGAACTAAAAGGGCGTATTGTTAAAGACGATAATACTTTTCCCGTTAAAGATGGCCAGTATTGGTATCACTCTGAAGTACGTGGCGATGATGAATATTCTCGCCATTACCGTAGTCGTCAGATGGATGCCGCAGATAAGCAGCTACTGTTAGATGTAAATATACTTGCAGAAGGTTTTGAATTTTATGAATTAGGCGAGGTGGCAATTAGTCCTAATGAACAATTGTTGGCTTACTCTGAAGATACCGATGGCCGTCGTATCTATACCGTAAAGTTTAAAGTTATTGATAACGATGATTTACTTGAAGATGTATTAGAAAACACCGAAGGGCAAATCGTTTGGGCAAACGACAATAAAACGGTTTTTTACGTAAAGAAAGACCTTAAAACGTTATTAGGTTATCAAGTTTATCGCCATGTATTAGGTACTAAGCAAGCGCACGATGTATTGGTATATGAAGAGCAAGATCGAAGCTTTTTTATGGGGCTTGGTAAAAGCCGTGATGAGGGGCTGATCATTATTGATTTAGCCACTACAGAAACGAACGATACTTGGGTGCTAGATGCTGATCAGCCGCAAGGAGTGTTTACTCAGTTACTGCCACGCGAAGAAGGGCATGAGTTTGATGTTGATAAACTCGGCGATACGTTTTATATCGTGACCAATTGGCAAGCTAAAAACTTTCGTTTAATGACGGCTAATACAAGTACCATTGCAGATAAAACACAGTGGCTTGAGCATACCCCTCATCGTGATAGCGTTTTATTAGAAGGCGTAGAGCTGTTTGACGATTTCTTGGTGCTTACTGAGCGCGAGCAAGGACAAACACGCTTTGTGGTCATTAATAAGCAACAGCAGCGTATGACCTTAGAATTTGATGATCCTTGTTATTATGCTGCCATTGCAATGAATCCTGAGCATGATACGCACGTAGCTCGTATTTATTACTCAAGCCTCACCACGCCAGGTTCATTATTTGAAGTAGACTTAAATAATGGTGATAAAACTTTATTAAAACAACAGCAAGTATTAGGCAGTTTTGATCCGCAAAACTATGCCTCTGAAAGATTAATGGTAACAGCGCGTGATGGTATTAAAGTGCCCGTGTCGCTGGTTTATCGTAAAGATAGTTTTGCTAAAAATGGCACTAATCCACTGTTTCAATATGGTTATGGGGCGTATGGCATAACCATCGATCCGAGCTTTTCGAGTACCTCATTAAGCTTACTCGATCGTGGTTTTGTGTATGCCATAGCACATGTTCGTGGTAGTGAGATGTTGGGTCGTGATTGGTACGAGCAAGGCAAAAAACAACATAAGCAAAATAGCTTTAACGACTTTATTGATGTAACCAAAGCATTGGTTGAGCAAGGTTATGGTGCGCAAGATAAAGTGTTTGCTTCAGGCGGTAGTGCCGGTGGCTTACTAATGGGAGCGGTTGTTAACCAAGCGCCAGCGCTTTATTTAGGAATTGGCTGCCATGTGCCATTTTTAGATGTGCTAACCACCATGCTGGATGAGTCAATACCTCTAACTACCAATGAATACGATGAATGGGGTAATCCAAATGACCCTGCCTATTATGATGTGATTGCTCAGTATTCACCGTATGACAATATTACCGCACAGGCATACCCACATATTTTAGTGACTACCGGTTTGCATGATTCACAAGTGCAATATTGGGAGCCGATGAAGTGGGTGGCTAAAATGCGTGAATATAAAACTGACGATAATATTTTGGTGTTTAAAACCGATATGGATGCCGGTCACGGCGGAGCATCAGGGCGTTTTAAAAGCTTGGAAGAAAAAGCATTAGAGATGGCTTTCTTTATCAGTTTGGCTGATTAAGTGTGATTTTCTATTCAATTGAGTTTCACTATGTTTGGAGGTACTTATATGTTTAATGTGCATGGGCGCTGGGAATACTCAATTGAATCACCAACGATATATATCAAAGTGATTGGTTGTTTTAATCGAGAAGGTATACAGGCTTTTACCAAGGATGTATTTGCTGATTTAGCAAAGTTGCCGCCTCAATCTATTGAATATGCGGTGATTAATTTAGTTGAGTTTGAATTAGCGACCGCAGATAGCTTGGCGGTTGCAACTGAATACTTTCATGGTGTTAAAGCGCGCGGTTATAAACGTGTTGTTTATATTCAAGCAAGTGCTGTAGCCAAAAGTTTGCTGGAACATATCTGGCGGGGTAGCGATATGGATATACAATTTTACGATGATATTCCAGGTTACTTAGCTAAGCACCCGGAACATCTATATATTAAAACCTGGTTATGATTAATTTAAATATGCTTTAAGCATCCACACTAGCTTCTCTTGCTCAGTTATATAATCACTCATTAATGAAGCCGTACCTTCATCTTGTGCATCACTTGCTTGCTCTAAAATATCGCGCTGCATTTTAATTAGCGTGCTGTAACCAGCGAGTAAGTTTTCGACTGCTGCGACACCATCACTGATATTTTTTGCTTCTTTAATTTTGCTGATCTCTAAGTAATTAGAAAATGCATGCAGTGGTGCGCCATCAAGCGTTAAAATACGCTCAGCGACTTCATCTACTTTTAAAAGTAATAGGTTATAAATTTCTTCAAACTTGATGTGTAGTTCAAAAAAGTTGCGACCTTTAATATTCCAATGAAAACCGCGGGCATTCATATATTGAATTTGATAACTACTTAGCAGGGTATTGAGTGACTTGACGATATCTTCACTTTTCGCGCTGTTAAGACCAATTGCGTTTACCTGTGACATAACTTCTCCTTAATAAACTGATAAGATGTTTTCTAAACAATGAAGCAAGTATCAGCCATTTTTAGTAATCTGTAAAATGGTTAAAATCGATAACCTCAATAGATTTTACCTATTAGCCAACCTGCTGTAGTAATTAACTTGTTCGTACAATAGAGATGGGCTCCAATCTTTAAAAAACCACCCTAAAAATCAAAATAACCGCAAATCGCTTAATAAAAGCACAATAAGATGATCTAAAACAAGCTTTTATAGCAAGCTATTACATGGCGAGTGGTTATTTGATTTAGGTCAAAATTAACGTTTTTAGTCGGCGCATAATCAACACAGATAAATTTGATGGAGAGATAACATGCAGGCTAAAACACAAAAAGAAAGTAAAATGGAATTAGTTGTTATTGGTATAGCGTTGTTGGCATTTGTAGTTGGCTTAGTCGGCCATTTAGCAGGAGCAAGCTTTGCTAACTTTGATACCTTTGGTTATATCGCAGCGCCAACACCACTGATCTTAGCAATCATCGCATTTGTTGCCTATAAAGTGGCTGCTAGTGCAGAAGATTAAACCAGCAACTCAACAATATAATTCATCACTTGGCGTGAGTAGATCATACTGGTGTGACTTAAATGAAACACTTTATGTTCTGCCATGCCTTTGAGTTTGGTTTCATCAATTAATACCGTGCCATCTGATTGACTACCTTTGGCAATTAGCGGCATGAGGCCGATCGGTAAATCGCCAGCAATACTATAAAGCTTGGCATTAAATGGCCAATCACCATTTTCGGTCAGTAAAAATTCCACACTGTTTTTTAAAAATACATCAAAGCCTTTTTGCTGCATTCTGCGGGCTATATGGCTGCCTTTATGCGGTGTGCCTAAAGTAATAACTTTTGTTACGTTTTGGCTTTGTTGAGAATTTGCAGCAAGGTATGCGCGCGCCACCAGTCCGCCCATTGAATGACAAACAAGGGCCGTATTTTTATCATTAATAAAATTATCAATCTGTTTAAAAATAGCGGCGCGATCGGGAGACAATGTATTGTAAGAGAGGTTGAGAATATCCAACCCAGACTTTTCAAGCTGCGAGCATAAAGGGCGCATTACAAAGCCAGACATATACAATCCGTGTAATACCACAACGCGTTTAACAGTCATACACCCTCTTAATCTATTGAACCTACAATTACATTAATTGTACTGGTTTTATTTCAATGTTAACTGAATCAGAGCTCACCCATACATCACCATCTTGAATGGTAATAGTCAGCGATATATTGCGATCAACCAGCGCTGCCAGCGCTTGAGTTGTAGCAAAATCTAAACTAAAAATACTTAAATTTTTAAACTCATACAATTTAGGTTGATGCTTTTGCCACCAAATTGCTTGGTTGTTTTCACCATAAGTGTATAGCACCACTTTTTTAGCTTTATTACAGGCTTTTTTAACACGCTTTTCATCAGGTAAACCAAGCTCAACCCACAGCTCGATCTCATCGCTATAGCTTTTATGCCACAGCTCTGGTTCATCATCAGCCGATAAACCTTTAGTAAATTCTAAACCATCACAGGCATTAAGTGCATAGGCAAGCAAGCGGATCATCAAGCGTTGCTCGGTTTCTGAAGGGTGTTGTGCCAAGGTTAAATTAAAGTCTTGGTATACGTTGCGGTCCATATCGCTTAGCGATAACTGCGCTTTAATAATCGTCGATTTAAGAGCCATAACAGTTTATTTAAAAAAATTTGCGCCAGTATAGCGCAATTAAGGGCTGAGCCAGTTAAAATAGCCCGAAATTATCTGTAGGAGTTAAAAATGGCTATCCAGTGGTTCCCTGGGCATATGAATAAAGCCCGTAATGAAATTAAAGAAATAATGCCACAAATGGATGTGATCATTGAAGTGCTTGATGCGCGCATTCCTTACAGTAGTGAAAACCCGATGGTGGCGACGTTGCGTGAAGGTAAGCCGGTCATCAAAATTTTGAATAAAGCTGATTTAGCCGATCCTAAAATGACGCAAACGTGGAAGGATTACTTTGAGCAAGAAAATGGCGTAAAAGCGATTGCGTTTGGTAATGATAAAGCGGCTGAAGTTCATCGTATTAATGAACTGTGTAAAAAATTAGTGCCGCATAAAGTTGGTGCTGATAAACAAATTAAAGCCATGATCATGGGTATTCCTAACGTGGGTAAATCTACGTTAATTAATGTGTTAGCGGGTCGTATTGTTGCGAAAACAGGCAACGAACCGGCGGTTACTAAAGCGCAGCAACGTATTAAGCTTGAAGACGGCATCATGCTTTACGACACACCGGGTATGTTGTGGCCAAAAGTTGAAAATGAAAACTCAGGCTACCGTTTAGGTGCTACAGGTGCGATACGTGATACCGCACTTGAATATGAAGAAGTCGCTAGTTACACCGCTGAATATCTATTGCGGGCGTATCCTGAACTTTTAAAAGCGCGTTATAAAATTGATGAATTACCTGAAAATGATTGGGAATTTGTTGAAATGGCGGGTAAAAAGCGTGGTTGTATTCGTGGTGGTAACCAAATTGATACTTATAAAATGTCAGAAATTCTAATTAATGAATTACGCGATGGCATAATTGGTCGTATCACTATGGAAACTCCAGCTATGCGTGAAGAAGAAGAAGTGATGGTTGCAGGGCTTCGTGCTGCGGCTGAGGCTAAAAAAGCCGCTAAAGAAGAAGAGAAAAAACAACGTCGAGCACGAGCACGTAAAAACCGCCGGTAATTGTTTTTCCACTGGTTAGCTCACTAAATTACAGACATAAAAAAAGCCCGTAAGGGCTTTTTTAGTTTCATATCTACCGTCACCGATATGAGCAATGTAGCAAGTAAAATAGTAGGGCGGTTACCTGTCACCAACATCAAGGGGCGTTGCGGTTAGTAACAGGTAACCTTAGCTGTTTACGTGCGCCACACGTGTTTCAGGGTCGAGAAACAAATCAGTTTATTCCGTACAAGTCGTTGTGCTTTGCGTCTTGTTGATATTGATTATCAGTTAGATCTTATGATCTGTCAACACTCATTTGCAAATAATTCTCATTTATTTTATTTGCTGATAAAAACAACAAATAAAGCACTTTGTTGGCATTAATATTACACAGCCCGACTTCTTGCTGATATTAGATTATTTTGCTTGCTAATGCTTATGGCGTCTTATTACTTGCAATGCGGTTATTTATTTGTTCTACCAATTCTTTATCTTTGCTTCCTTCGCTATTAACTATAAGTAAAAAGTGCTCGCCTTGTTTGTCGATAACTTTAATCACTGTATTATCAAGTTGTGTTCTGCCATAAGTGACTTCGACGCTAGTAACATCCTTAAAGTGTTTTAAGTTTGATTCAAGTTGGCCTTGTTCATTTTGCCAATAGCTAAAAATGTAGTTGTCGCTTATACCATTGCCGTCGTTACGAAAATCTACCCACGCATCGCTGTAAAAATATAAAACATCTTCATCAATAGGTACTAATTGATGGCGTTTTAAGAATTGCATTTGAAATGACCACAATTTATCGCCTTTTACGATAGCAGTACTCGGTAATAAATAGACTTCTTCCAGTAAGCTTAAAAATAAAATAGGTACCCAGATTATGGCGATAACTATATTTCTTACTCGCCATTTAGAATTGTATGCAAGTGCGTCAGATGATTGGTTTAGGTGTTGAATGTAATTAACTAATGGCAGCCATAAAAATGGCAGGATACAAATAGCTATAGTAGTTGCTTCGTCAATACGGGTCATGAGACTTGCCAAAATAACCAGTAACCACGCAATAATTGCCAAGACGTTTGGCATGATTTTATTTTTATTGTGCTGCGTTTGGCTGTGTGCAACTAGCTCTAAATATAAAGAGTAATAAAAAAATATCGCGAAAATCCCGCGAGCAATCGGCATGATATGACTATTTTGCTGTATTTTAATTGCTTTCCAGTTGCGATAACTCCAGTAGTTAATAAAAAGTCCTAAAGTAAAAATACTATAAAGAATAAACTTTGCATTAGTAACTGGGTAAAACTGCGCATCACTAAATGTTGGGCGCTTTGCTGACTCGATACGCCATGCCACAATAAAAAATATCAGTGCGAGCAGGTAAGCAAGTAATACTACAATGATCCAATTATCGTTTAAATCAAAACTGCTAGTGGTATCTGCAGTTACATATTTAACAATGCCAAACTGCGCATTGTCGATTAGCTTGTCTCGTTCGCTCAGGTACAGTTTAATCTGATCAGCTGGAATATGATCTTGTTTGGCGCTAAATGAAAAATCGAGTGTTAATATATTGTCCGTAAAGTGGATATTCTTTTTGAAATTAAAGAACGCATTATCAATTTCACTTTGCTTATTATCAAAGTGCCAATTTGGTTCTTCAAATTTTATTTTAATAGTTGTTTCAATATTATTTGGGTACTTAAAATACAGCGGCGTTGTGCGATTAATTTGATCGGGTTCGTAAACGCTATTTTGTATCTCTGAGGCATAAAAGTCAGCTCTGAGTCCTTCGTCGTCAGGTTGCCAAAAATCATTAATAAGGTAAAACTCGTCACTTAACAGCTCGCCGTTATTTGTATTCTCAGTTACCGTCATCGGCTTATCAATGGCTATGCCTTGAAAATAGCCTTGGTAATATTCTAGGTAATCTTTCGCTATTTTATCGAGTCCATTGCGGGCTAATGAACTGCGTCTATTTACAGCATCAAACTGGCTATATATGTAACTAGTTTGAAATGTTGTTGGCTGTTCAGGTTTAAGAGCTATGGTGTAGTTATCATGTGTTTTAATTGTAATACCATCTACAGGGGGACTCATTTTTGTAAGCTGTTGCTCAAAAGGTTTAACAATCAAGGCATAACCATAATTTGGTTGTGCTAAATGCGCTAAAGTTCCGGTTTGATAGTTTATTGTTGGATCTAGCCAATAACGTTGACCTGCATGCTCAAGCGTGACAATGACATGATCAAATATTTGTGCTGAGGCTGGTAGTTCAATTAACCGTTTACCTTCGTCAGTGTTCACTAATGCAGGATAGGCTTTGATCCCCATTGCTTTAAGTAATGAAATTAGCAGTACGGTTTTGTCTTTACAATCACCATAACGAAGTGCCAGAGTTTCAGATGCCGACGTTGGTTGGTGGGAGTTAGTACCCATCTCCAAGCCTAAATAACGAACCTCGTCTTGACTGAATTTTAATGCAGCGGCGATACGATCGGAGGCTTGTGGATTACTCATGGCTATTTCATCGGCAATGAGTGTTACAGGATCTGTTACTTCTATTGCGGATTGATATAAAGGGGCTGCCCAGTTAGCAACTTCCTGCCATGATTTTAATTCAGAGAAAAAAACCTGTTTATACGGGTTATACCAATATGGTGTTTGGCTTGAAGATGTGATTGTTGCTTGATTGTGTAAGCTGATTTGATAGTCATGACCAACAGCGAGCGGGGTGTCTTTTATGTCAACCTCGCCGTTAATTGTATTGATATAAAGTGGTGTGGGTTTTTGCCATAACACACGCATAAATTGTTGCGCCACCGGTACCGACCAGTTTAATGTGCGAGACGCGCTAAAATGTTGGTAAATAGGGTTGCGGCCAGTAATCGTAAAGCTGTAATCGAGCTGGTCGTTAATGCGCATATCATCAACAATAATATTTAAACTTAGGCTGCCGTTGTAAATTCCATTGGCTAATTCGGTTTCTCGTTGTAAGACCTTAAATTGTGCGCTAGCGAGTTTATTTATGTATTGCCCATCTCGGATAAGGCCAAGACTATTGAGTGTGAGGGTTTGATAACTGGGATCAAAGTCTAAATTAAGTTGGCTAATGTAATCGATGCCAGTTTGGTTCACCGCCTGCATCACAGTACGCGTGAAGCGCTGCTGAGGATGTTGAGCAGATACTTTTATTTGGGTATCAAGTAATCGGTAATAAGTACCATCGACGATTTGGTTGACTGGGATTTCCGTTTTAATCAGTGGCTGTTGTTTCACCCAATCATCTGCAGCTTGGATTTGGTATTCTTGGCTGGTGCTATAAAAACTTATAACTAAAAAACACACACTGAGTGTGAGGCTCGTTAATTGAGTCCATTTCATTATTGTTCTTCTTTTTGGCTGGTTTTAAGTGTCCCTATTGTTGTTAGATTACCAAGCTATGGCTTATAAGCCAATAAAATACAGGGCATTATCTTGGTAAGGTAACTAATACACGAGTACCTTGACCTTCAGGATTGGCTAATAATTGTAACTGACCACCTTGATTACGAATGAGTTCGCGGCTGATCACTAAACCGATCCCCGCGCCTTGCGCTTTTGTTGAATAAAAAGGCACAAATAGGTTTTCAGGATTTGTAATACCAGTGCCGCTATCGAGCAGCTTAATAACAACTTTATCTTTATGTTGTTGCCAGCTAAGAGTAGGTGCGCTACAACCTCCGGCTTCAAAGGCATTTTTAATTAGGTTGATCAGTGCTTGTTCTAACTGGCCTAAATCTACATTGAAGTGCTGAGGTTCAGTTGCTTGAATAACTAACTGTGGAAATAAGGCATGTAATCTCAGATTGATTTGTTTTGTGGTTACGGCTTGCTTATTAGCGGCAGGCAGCTGTGAAAAGGCACTGTAACTGGCTACAAAGTCGAGCAAATGCTGGGCGCGTTTTTCAATCACTTGTAGCATGTCGCTGGCTAAATCAGGTGCATTACTGATCTGTCCTTGCTGCTTCATGATCTGAAGAGACTGACTCATTGAGTAAATCGGTGTGAGGGAGTTTCTAACTTCATGATTAAGTACGCGTATTAATCGCTGCCATACTTGTTGCTCGTTGCTACGTAGTTGTTGCTCAATCGAAAATAATGTCAGTAATTCGTAGCTTCGCCCTGCACGCCAAAATGTTTGTGATGAGATATGAAAACGCTGCTCAAAACATGAATCATCATGTTGTTGCCACATGCCTTGGTTATATATGAGGCCGAGATTATTTGCTGTTAAACCTGCAACGTTAGGAGTGGTTAAACTATTTAAGAATGCTTGATTAGTGAAATAGACTAATCCGTGCGGGTCTAAAATAACAATGGGTAAATCAAGCATGCCAACAAACTCAAATACAAACTCTTCGGTTTGTATGTAATGACGTTTATTTTTAGCAATTTTGTTACTGAGTTTATTAAAGTCGGCTTTTAAGCTTGTAATGCGCCCACCTTGGTATTTGGCTAAGTGCCAGCTATTGCTTTCGTTATTCGCAAGGGCATCAAGTTGTAAGCCAAACCGATCGAGTACATCAGTAACTAGCCGATAACTTTTTAGCGCCGCAAGTACCGTTAGGGTGATCAACGGCAATAATATACTGATACTGGCAAACCAATCTAAATCCCAGCTGATCGTAAGCAAAATACATAACGTCAGCAGGATAAAAACCATCAAATAAAGGTAGCGTTTAAGGTGCTGTTCAAGTGACTGGTTGGTTGGCATTTAACTGTCTGCTTCTTTTAAATCAAGCTGATGCTTATCGATGCGCCTGTAAATAGCTGATTTACTTAATCCTAAAAATTCCCCAGCAGCAATAACATTGCCATTAAATTCAGCCAGTGCTTTTTGGATCATTTGTTTTTCTAGCTCCTCCAGCGGTAATAGCGGTAATGATTGATTGGCTGCTGCGCTATGGCTGATGCTTGCTTCACTACTGGGTTGTGCAAGAATTAAATCACAGGCGCCAATATTGTCGTTGTCGCTCATAATCACGGCTCGCTCAACACAATGGCTAAGCTCTCTTACATTACCAGGCCAATGGTACTGGGTAAGCGCCAGCGTCGCTTCGCCAGTCAGTGTCATGCCGCTGCGCTGATATTTTTTACTGTGTGTTGCCAACAAGTGATTAGCCAGCTCAACGATATCTTCCGGGCGTTCGCGCAGGGGCGGAATGTGTAGTTCAATGGTGTTGAGTCGAAACAGCAAATCGCGGCGAAATTCGCCCTCTTCAATCGCTTTGGCAAGCTCTGCATTGGTTGCAGCAATAATACGAACGTCGGCAATTTTGGTTTGACTGGAGCCGAGCACTTCAAATTCTTGGCTTTCGAGTACGCGCAGCATTTTACTTTGCAACTCCAGCGGCAAAGTGGCTATTTCATCTAAAAATAAGGTACCGCTATTGGCTATTTCAAAGCGGCCTAAGCGGTCTTCTTTGGCATCAGTAAAAGCGCCTTTTTTATGACCAAATAATTCACTTTCAAATAATGATGGGGCAATAGCACCAATGTTTACGCTAACGAAGCGTTGCTCACTGCGGTTTGAATGTTGATGTATGTAATGTGCTAAGAGGCTCTTGCCAGTGCCATTTTCGCCAGTAATTAAAATGCTGGCATTGGTTTGGGCTGCGCGTTTAGCTCGGGCTAATAACTGTTGCATAGTGGCTGACAGGGCAATGTAATTAGCATCGCTGGTGCTATGCAATGCTTTTAAACAAGCATTGTCGTGGTTGGTTTTTTGTTGTTTCAGCTGCTGTTGTACCACCGCAGTTAAGCGCAGGTTGTTCCATGGCTTTTCAACAAAATCGACCGCACCCAACTGCATGGCTTTTACAGCAACATCAACGCTTGCCCATGCGGTCATGACTACCACCGGGATATTAGCGCTCAGGGTATGCAGTTGTTGTAAAAATCGCAGTCCTTCAGCGCCGGATGTGGTGTCGAGTTTAAAGTTCATATCAAGCAAAATAAGGCTTATAGCTGTGCTGCTGATTATTTCCAGCGCCTGCTCTGGGCCTTGTGCTTCAATGCACTGATAGCCAATTTGATTTAATGCCACGATGGCCGCCATGCGTACATCGGCTTGGTCGTCGATAACTAAAATTGTGTCCATTTTGTTCTTCTTGTTTCAAGCAAAAGCAAATTGCTTTACTTTTGCTTGGTTATCACATCATATTGCTTAGTCGTTACGAAGCGCAGCCATGGGTTTTGCTTTAATTAACAGTAATAATGGCCTAAAACACGCGAACATGGCAATAATTAAGGTAATTGTCCATGCCATTAATTGCAGCCGGACATCCATGATTAGCCATGACATTAGCTGTTCTTGAAGTATAAAATAACCAGCTAACACGGTTATTATTGCAAGGGCAAAGCCAACCAGCACAGGGATCACCGCTTCTTTGCTCATTAATTTAAATAAGCGTATCTTTTTAGCGCCGAGCGCCATGCGAATACCAAACTCATAACGGCGCAGACCTAGGTTATAGCTCAGCACGCCAAAGATACCTATTGCTGCTAATAATAGAGTAAATAATGCCAAGGTACTACACAGTGCTACTGTTAGGTGGCTCATATACAATAAATCATCGTACTCTTGTTGTAAGTCTCTAAATTGCCATAAAGTTAAGTGACTATTGGCTTTTCTTAATAAACTTAAAACTTGCTTGCTGGTCAGCTCAACACCTTGCTCTGTTTCAATAACAAACATATAGCTCCAAGGCTGTGCGGGCCACCACATGTGCCGACCAAATGATTCGTCGTAGTATTTAGGGTGGTTAAAGTCCTCCGTTATACCGACAATTTCAAACATTTTATCTTCAAGGCCTTTGTAGCTTTTACCGATAACATTTGTGTACTCCTGGTCGGGTAATAGCCATTTAGCGACACTGATAGATACCAATAACTCGTTAGTTTCACCGCGCATAGCTTGCTCACTAAAAGTACGCCCAGCGAGTATTTTTGTGCCCACTAAATCAAAGTAATCAGGCCCGACCCACTGGCTTGGAAAGAAGATTGAGCTTTTACCTGCAACATCGGTTAGGGTATTGGCATTTTGCCTTGCTGACACTGGGCTTTGCCCAAGAGCAACACCTTTAATGCCTTCGCTATTTTGTAATACTTTTTGATACTGCTTAATTTGCTCGTAGCGCTCAGCCAGTGTTGCATTGTTATTGGTTTGAAATAACTGTGCAAAGTACAGGTTTTCAGTGTCGCTACCCAGTGGGCGATTAATGGTGTCGAGTGCTTTGCTAACAATCATAATTGAAAAGCTAACTAATAAGGCTGCCACAAACATTTGTGTGCCAATTAGTATACGCACAGTACGACCAGATACTTGCGACACGCCGCCTTTGCCACTGTTTTGCATTTGGCTATTTAAGGTTTTGTAGTTAACTAAACGTGCAGTGATCACTGAGAATATGTACGCTAAAGCAATACACATAACTACCGCTATCAGCACCAAATTAAGGTCAACAGCCAAGCTGTTCACCAGTGGCAAGCGTCCTTCTGCAAGTACTTTGAATAATCGAATGCCCCAAATAGATAAAAACAGTGCAATGCTGACCGATATACTCATTAAAATGAGTGATTGCAGTAAAATGCTGCTAAATAAAGTTTTACGTTTTGCGCCCAGTACAGCTTGCAGCGCTAAGGTTTTATGCTGTGCTAATGCGCGTGAAAAAAACAAGGTGCTGACGTTTAGTACAGCGATGACCAATAGCCCCACCGCGCCTGCAAGCATCATTAAACTAAGTTGATCGTTATTGCCAAGCTCAACTTCACGATACGGTGTTACAACGGGCTTTACATCAGTAATGCCGCCATTATTGAGCCACTCAGATTTAATGTTATCAATTTGGGCTTTTAAGTCGGTTTTTACTTGCTCGTTAGTGACGCCAGGCTTTAATACTGCAATCAGTTTTAAGTTTCTAAACGTGTTGGTCCACGGGCTTTGCCAGTCATCATTATGGAAAAATCGACGGTCAGAACTGGTTGGATACCACACATCAACAGAGCCCGCTTTAATCATGTAAGGTGGGCTGAAATTAGCCGCTACAACCCCCGTTATTATATGCCCATCACCTTCAATCTCACTGGCTGTTTTTAAGGGCTTACCAATTACATCAGGGTCACTATTAAAATGTTCTTTCCAGAACTTCTCTGAAATGACCGCGCTATTATCAGCTTCTTCTAAAGTTCCGCCCTTTTTAAAGCCATGTCCGAGTAAAAAAGGAGTATGTAGGAGCTCAAAATATTCACCACCGACATACAGCACATCCTTTTTTGGTTGGCCGTCTAAGTATAAAAAAACATTTTCAGCGGCATTCATCATAAAAGCTTGCTCAAAGCTTTGATTGTTTTTAAGCCAGTGCACCATCGATTGATAACTTTGAAAGCCAACCGCATCGTAGTCGTCATAGGTTAGGCTTTGCTCAACCACCACCATGCGGGTTTCGTCAAATACATCAAGGGGTTTTAAAAAGTAACTATTTACTAGGCTTAGCACTACAAATAAGGTCGCGAGAGTGAGCGCCAAGGTGGCTACAACGGCGGTAACAAACCCCGGTGCGTTCATCAGTGATGCCCACGCCAAGCGCAGTTGACTACGTGTTTTAGTTAAACGGCTCATGTTAAATCACCTCGGCAGTATCAGCGGATACAGCGCTGGTATTTTCAGTGTGCGTATCTTGGCGTGCTTGCGAATACGAGATAATTTCGCCATCGAGTAGTTTTAGCTGAGTTTTTGCGCGTCCTGCGTAACGTAAATCATGGGTTACCATACAAATGGTAGTGCCTTTTTGATTCAGTGCGTCGAGCAAGTCCATCACTGCATCACCATTTTTAGAGTCAAGGTTACCGGTTGGCTCATCAACCAATAAAATACTGGGTTTACCGGCAAGGGCGCGGGCAATAGCAATACGTTGTTGTTGCCCACCAGAGAGCTGATTAGGTTTATGTTGGGCGCGGTGCCCCATTTCAACCTCATCAAGAGCATGCTTTACTGCGCTCTGAATATCAGCTTGGCTCATAGCAGGCTCACGATAGGTCAGCGGCAATGCTACGTTATCAAACACCGAAAGTTCATCTATTAAATTAAATGACTGAAAAATAAAGCCAATATGTAAATTACGCAGCTCTGCCTGTTGGTCCATGTCGAGGGTGTTGGTATCGACGTTTTTAATAAAATATTGCCCCTCGGTAGGGCTGTCTAGCAAGCCAAGTAAAGATAACAGCGTTGATTTACCACAACCTGATGGGCCACTAATGCAAATATAATCGCTTTGATTTATTTCAAGGTCGATATTTTTGAGGGCGTAGGTTTCAACATTTTGGCTGCGATAAACCTTGGCGATATTTTTTAATGAGATAAGTGTATTGGTGTTCATAAACTTTCCTGTTCTATTTTTATAGTTGCCAAATGCTGCCATTTAGAGAGATCTGAAATGATCAGCTGTTCACCCACTTTAGCGCCGCTCAGCAGTTGAATTTTGTTATCACTGAGTGTACCAAATTCAATTTGCGTGGGGTGTGCTAAATGGGTAGTCGGGTTAAGTTTAAAAAGCGTAGCGTCAGTATCGGCTTGCACTTTGGTGGGTAAGTTAACGGTGAGTGCATTGGGTATGACGTGGCTTATTACATACCCTTCAATACTTAAATCTGGGCGTGCGTTAGCTGGCAACGAACCTGTTAAATCAAGTTCAATCATCACGCGGCCATCACTGACGATAGGGTCAATACGGGTGACAGTTGCGATTACTTCGCCACTATTACCCGTGCTAAACGTGTTTACTCTTGCTGGCATATTTAAAGCTATTTTTTCTGCATCGCTTTGTTGCACACTAAGCTCAGCCTTGAGAGCGGTATCTGAGCCTACTATGGCGAGGCGTGTACCTGGTGTAAGGTTTTGACCAAGCTCTACATTAAGCTCTTGCAGCATGCCGTCAATGCCGGCGGTGACCTGTAAGTCATCAAAGGCTTGCTGTTGTACTTGATAGTTCAATTCAAATTGGCTTAATAGCTCTTGTTGAATTTTACTGCGCTGATGGTGCATATCGGCTAATTGGACTAAGCGTTGCTTTTCAATATCAACACGTTGCTCTAGTTGCTTCACGGTTAATAAACTGCGCTTGTAATCAAGGCTTGAAACAATGCCTTGCTCGATTAATTTACTTTCGGCCTGTGCACGCAGTTGGGCACTTTCAAGCTCGCTTTTTAAAATAGTCAGGCTTGCTTGGCGCTCTAATAGCTGACTCTTTTGATTGATTATTTGTTCGTTAGCGCTGGCTTTTTGTCTTGCCAATTCGAGCCGTGCGACTGATAAACGTTGCGCTTGTAGTGGATTTACCAGGGTTAAAATAACGGTGTCTTTATTGACGCGGGTGCCGGGGTATACATGAATAGCTTCGACCATGGCGCTATCGGTATTGGTTAAATAACGCTGATACTTTGATTTTAAACGGCCAAAGCCACGTATTTTTATTACAAAATCAGCTTGAGTTACGGTGGCTATTTGCAGTTGATTAGCCGCCAATGTGGTAGGTGCTAGCCATGAGTAAATCAGCCAAATAATAAGCGCTATGCTAATAAGTAAGGTGCCAAATATGAGTTTTTTACGCTGACTCGGTTTGGTGCTGCGTTTTAAGGTGCTATCTATATCCATGGCATTGGTAATTTGTTGTTAAGGCAATTGAATAGCCTAAAGCGAATAACATGCCAAACTATAAGTGATTGAAATTGCTTGGTTTGCTTTTTTATTGTTAGAAGCAGTTTCCCAGCTTTGGGAAAATAAAATTAAAAGTGGGAGTGTGGCTTATAGGGCTTAATAAATATACTTGGAATGGTCGTGGCTATTAGGTTTTTTAATTCTTTTTGTTCATTTAGTTTATTTGTTTTTTCAGGTACATAGCGCTATTTTTCTTTTAAACACACCCTCCCATTGCCCGCAAACTGATAAGTGATAAAAATGAGCCAATTTATAAATAACCTTAGCTTTCGAGTTAAATTTGCTATTCCTGTCGTCGTCGCCTTAGTTATTTTTTCGGTGTTGTCGGGTTACGTGTTGTATACGTTTAAAGAGCAAGCTCGACTTAACAGTTTTATAAGCTTAGAGGTGCGAACGGTGCTGGACGATCTTGAAGACGGCTATCGTGATCTCTTTCAGGTGAAAACGGCAGGTTTGAGCATGGTGCTAGGACAAGGCGACAAACAAAACTATATAGTACAGCTTGCAGAGTACCGAGATAATATAGTCCGTATCGACGCGCGCCTTTCTAGCCCATTAAAGCTGGTGAAGTCTGGCTACATTGATGCGATCAATGCACAGCGGGTTACGAATATCAAAGCCGATGTCGCTATTTGGTCTCGTTACTACCAAGCACTTTTTAGTGATCACCAGCTTGCGGCTAGTTACTTAGCTGAGCATAAACAAGATATGGAAGCAGTGTTAGCGCGTATTCGCAAAAATGTTACTAGCATGCGTGATGAAATAGATGCCAAACTTACAAATTCTTTAATTGAAGTAACCGCTAACCAAGAGTCTGCTAGCTTTGCTTTGCAGTTTGGTATTGTATTGAGCTTTGTTTTATCAATAGCTGCAACTTGGCTGCTGTCTACCGTTATTTTGGCGCCGTTAAAGAAAATGCAGTTAGCATTAGAAAACATAGCTAGTGGCCAAGGCGATCTCACGCAACGGTTAAACAGTGAGTCAAACGATGAAATGGGTGCGCTTGCGCGTTCGTTTAATACCTTTATCAGTAAAATTCATAACACAGTATTGGCGGTTGTCGGCTCGGCTGAACAGGTGCGCAATGAAACTGAAAGTTTGCGCATTATTACTGCAAGTGTATTAAGTGAAGCCAGTAATCAGCAAATAGAAAGTGAGCAAGTGGCAGCTGCGGTAAATGAAATGAGCACGACCAGTGATAACGTAAGCCAAAACGCTAATGATGCGGCCAGTGCCACAAGTACTGCTAATAATGATGCCAATGTAGCAAAAGCCACAATTGAAGAAACCATTTCGTTAATTAATCAACTGGTGACCGACATTTCGGCATCGAGCGACGTAATAAACACCTTAGAGCAAGATGTAATGAATATCGCCACTGTGCTTGATGTTATCCGTGGTATTGCTGATCAAACAAACTTGTTAGCGTTAAATGCGGCCATTGAAGCCGCGCGCGCGGGTGAGCAGGGGCGAGGCTTTGCTGTCGTTGCTGACGAGGTGCGTTCATTAGCGAGTCGCACGCAAGATAGTACCGGAGAGATCAACGCCATGATTGAAAAGCTCCAACAAGGCACCAATCAAGCGGTTGGTGCAATGCAAGCCAGTACCAAAAGCGGTCAACAAACGATTGAGCACTCTCGCGGTGCCGCGCAATCGGTGCAGCGTATTAATGACGCAGTTACCATTATTAACGATATGAACATGCAAATTGCCACCGCTGCCACGCAGCAAAGCCAAGTGAGTGAAGATGTGAATATCAATGTGCAACGTATCGCTACATCAAGTGGCAATATGCTAGACAAAGTGGATCAGGCTGAGCGTGCATGCCAAGCATTGGCACAGCAGTGTCAACAGTTAGACAACCTAGTAAGCAACTTTAAAGTATAAGTATTATCAAGGGGGGGAATTATTTATCACCCCTTAATATGCCTCTTTTAGCTAAACCTCAATAAATAATCAATTACTATCAACGAGTTATGAAACTGTAGTTTTGTGCATATTGTGCGTGATTTTTATGCGCTAAATGCATTTTAAGCAGATCAATGCAGCTTAAATTCTAAACATTTCGTTAATCTGACGTTAACACTATGCTCGAAGACAGATAGCAGTGTGTAGTCGCTCATCTAACGACAACAAAATCATCAACAGGTGTGGAGAGAACAACCAATGAAAGCAAGTAACACACAATTGGCTTTAGCCATTGCAGCAGCGCTAGCAAGTACCTCAGCATTCGCTGCCAATGACACTGAAAAATTACAGCAGCAACTAGATGAACTACAAAAAGAAGTCGCTGCGCTGAAGAAGTCTAGCGGCTTTAATTTGGAATTTGGTGGTCGAGTGCAACTTGATTACAACTATTTTGATGGTGCATATAACGCGAATAATGACGGTGATGCGGGCGGTGATTTTTTTGCGCGTCGTATCCGTACTTATGTTGAAAGTGAGCATGGTAACTGGGATCACAAGTTACTGCTTGAATTTGCCGAAGGTACAGCAGAAATCGTGATGGCGCGAGTTCGTTATAATTTCGATAATGGTCTAAAAATTAAAGCGGGTAAAATCCGTGAAGACATCACTTTAAATGGCTTAACGAGCTCTAAGCATACCAATACTATAGAGCGCAGTACGCTAGCCAATACTTTTTCGCCGTTCTTCCGTTGGGGAGCGTCAGCGTCTCAATACTTTAAAGACAGTGGTTTTCGTTATGCCGTTGGTGTTTATAAAAATGATGCCTTTGGTGCGACGGGTCATGACGAAGATGATCAACTAACACTCGCTGCAACGGGACGTGTTACTTGGTCAAGCGCAGCCCCAGGCGATGTGATTCATTTAGGTGCGTGGCATTCATACCGTGATATGGGTGGTAACGAGTTAGGTGCGCGCTTTGCCCGTGGCGAAATACGTGAAGCCAATGTACGTCTTGTTGATTATGCGGTGGGTGGTAATGCCGTGGCATTGGATAGTTTGTCGCAAAGTGGTCTTGAGTTTGCGTATCAAGCTGATGCATTAACGCTAGAGGCTGAATACGCAAGCCGCACACTCGATGCTGTTAATGGCGCCGACCCGCTTGATGGCGAGCGTTATGATGGTTTTCATGTATCAGCGAGCTACTTCTTAGGTGGTGAGCAACGCAGGTACAAAGCCGGTTCAGCATTATTTGTACAACCTAAAGGCATTAAAGATGCGTGGGAGCTTGTCGCCCGAGTATCACAAATGGATGCAACAAGTAGCACGCAAGGTACTGAAGTAACTACTTATACCCTAGGCACATCCTATTATATCAGCAGCGATATCAAATTTATGGGCAACTTGATCTACAGCGATGTAGAGGGTCCAGGCGCAACTGCGTTAGTGGGTGATGAAGACTCAGGTATGGGCTTTAGTGCGCGCATGCAGTATTTATTTTAGGAGTAAATTGAGATGAACTTACTTAAAAAATCATTTAAATCATTTAAAACTACGGTACTTGCGGCATCGTTAGTACTAAGCAGTCCGTTTGCTATGGCTGACATTCACTTTTTAGTACCGGGCGGCCCTGGTGGCGGCTGGGATACCACAGCACGCGGTGTGGGTGAAGGTTTAGTGAAAGCGGGTATTGAAGATAATGCGTCTTTTCAAAATATGTCGGGCGGCGGCGGTGGCCGTGCAATCGCTTATCTGATTGAGTCTGGTACTAAAAAAGGCGATATCTTAATGGTTAACTCAACACCTATCGTGTTGCGGGCACTAACCGGTAAAATTCCTTACAGCTACCGTGATTTAACTCCCGTTGCCAGTATGATTGCCGACTACGGTGCATTTGTAGTACGTAACGATTCGCCATTTAAAACCTGGCAGGATGTGATCGCAGCAATGAAAGAAGATTCAGGCTCTGTAAAAGTAGCTGGTGGCTCTGCACGTGGCAGCATGGATCACTTAGTTGCAGCGCAAGCAGTTAAAGCGGCAGGCCTTGACGGACGTCGTTTGCGTTATATCCCTTATGACGCGGGTGGTAAAGCCAAAGCAGGGTTGTTATCTGGCGAGGTTAACTTACTTTCTACCGGACTTAGCGAAGCGTTAGAAGTCGCTAATGGCGGTCAAGCACGCATTCTAGCTGTGACCTCTGGTGAGGCACTACCAGATTATCCACAAATTCCAACCTTAAAATCACTTGGTTATGATATGGAGTTTGTTAATTGGCGTGGTTTCTTTGCGGCACCTAATTTACCGGCTGATAAACTTGCAGAATACACCGAGAAGTTACGTAAATTACAAACCACTCCAGAGTGGGAAGTAGTCCGTGCACGTAACGGTTGGTTAAACCTATTCCAAGAAAAAGATCAATTTATAAAGTCACTTGAACAGCAAGAAGCACAGCTTAAAGTTGTTATGGAAGAACTCGGCTTTATTCGTACGTCACGTTAATCGAGGCTTTTATGTTGAATCGCGAACTACTAGGGCCAAGTTTATTCTTGGCGCTATTTACCCTCTACGCCATTGTTGCATGGCAAATTCCGTTACTCCCATTTGAAGAGTATGAAACGGTTACTTCTGCCACCTTACCTAAAGTATATGCGGCATTTGGTATTATCGTTTGTCTGCTTTCTATCGGGGCTACTTTACTTAAACCAACTGCAGCCGTTGATGAAGATAATGCGCTCGAAAAGTCACATGTATTGCGAACAATCGGGTTGCTTATATTGATGGTGATATATAGCGCAGCGCTTGAGCCTATTGGCTTTTTAATCTCAACCAGTGCGTTTTTATTAGTTGGCTTTTTTGTTATGGGTGAGCGCCGCAAGGCTATTCTCTTATTGGCCTCTATCCCTGTTGCTGTAGTGTTTTGGTTTTTAATGACCCAAGTGCTCGGTATTTATTTGGTTCCTGGCAACCTGTGGAGTTAAGTTATGTTTGATGGAATTATGCTGGGCTTGTCGACCGTACTCGACTGGAACAATTTATTGTATGTAATAGTGGGTTGTTTTGTTGGTACCTTTATCGGCATGCTTCCGGGGCTTGGGCCAATTACTGCTATTGCGTTAATGATCCCAATTACTTATAGCATTGGTGCCGATTCAGGGATGATTCTGATGGCGGGGGTGTATTACGGTGCAATTTTTGGCGGTTCAACATCATCTATTTTAATTAATGCCCCTGGGGTGGCGGGTACAGTTGCGTCCTCCTTTGATGGCTATCCGCTGGCTAAACAAGGTCATGCTGGCAAAGCATTGGCGATAGCCGCTTACTCCTCCTTTATCGGCGGAACCATAGGCGCAATTTTATTGATGGTTGCAGCCCCCTTGTTGGCAAAAGTATCGCTGAGTTTTCAATCTCCAGATTACGTTGTACTGATGTTTTTAGGTTTAACAGCGATCGCGGCGTTTTCTAATAAAGGGCAATTTTTAAAAGCCATGATGATGACAGTATTTGGCTTAATGCTCGCGACTGTGGGGATTGATCCATCATCTGGTACTGAGCGTTTTACGTTAGGCCAAGCTGACTTACTTGATGGCATTAGCTTTTTATTAGTGGCAATGGCTACTTTTGCACTGGCTGAGGCGCTTATTAATGTAGTGCGTCCAGAGAAAAAAGAAACTAAAAGTATTAATGATTCAGACACACCGCAAATCGGTTCAACTAAATTGACCAAAGAAGAGATCAAAGACATTGCGCCAGTTATTGGCCGCTCGTCTATACTTGGTTTTATTGTTGGCGTATTGCCGGGTGCAGGTGCCACTATCGCTAGCTTTATGGCGTATGCGACGGAACGTAACTTAGCGCCTAAAGGCTTAAAAGAAAAGTTTGGTAAAGGTTCATTACGAGGCTTGGCAGCACCGGAGTCAGCGAACAATGCTGCGTGTACCGGTTCATTTGTACCATTACTTACATTAGGTATTCCAGGCTCGGGTACGACTGCTATTATGTTAGGTGCCTTAATTGCTTACGGTATTCAGCCAGGTCCAATGCTGATGCAAGAAAACCCAAGTGTATTTTGGGCGGTTATCGTTAGCATGTATTTTGGTAACATCGTATTGCTGATTTTGAATCTTCCTTTGATACCATATTTTGCAAAAGTATTAGCGATGCCAAAATCAGTATTAACGATAATGATTTTGTTCTTCAGCTTAATTGGCGTGTATTTAGTTTCCTTTAATACCTTTGATTTATTTATGATGGTTGGCTTTGCTGTGGTGGCGTTGGTATTACGATTACTGGCTTTCCCAATGGCACCATTACTATTAGGCTTTATTTTAGGCGACATGATTGAGCGTAACTTCCGTCGTTCAATGATGATCTCGGATGGTTCATTAAGCTTCTTATGGGAACGCCCACTAACATTGAGCATTTTTATTATCTCAATATTAGTGTTGTTATTTCCATTAAAAGACTTTATAACCCAACGCCGGGCAGATAAAGCGGCGCTTAAAGTGAAGCAAGAGCATGCATAATTGAGGTAAAAAATGAGCTACACCAAGACGCAAAATCCGCTGCAAAACATAGTTAAAAAGCCTAAGCGTTTAGAAACGCGGTTAATAATTTGGGTTACAGGGCTGTGTGTATTACAAGCGGTGTTATTTGGCGGTTTGGTGTATCGAATTACCGCACAAAGTTTGCATGATCACATTGGTGACAAAGCACTCGCTGTGGCGACGAGTATTGCATCAAGCGATGATGTCGTTAAAGCTTTAAAGAACCCTAGTAACTTGGTGGCAATCAACCAAGAAATAGAAAATCTGCGCCAGCTAACTGGCGCAGATTTTATTGTTATTGGTGATAAAAATGCGCATCGAATCGTCCATCCAGATAGCAATAAACTCGGTAAAAAAATGGTTGGCGGTGATAGCCAAGACGCGTTACACGGCGAGCGTTATATTTCAGTGGCGCAGGGCAGCTTAGGTGAATCCATTCGCGGTAAAGTGCCGGTATACGATGAGCAACAAAATATTATTGGTTTGGTCTCGGTCGGTTTTTTAGTGCAATCGGTTGAGCCGTTGATCCGTGAGCGGATTGTTGAAATTATGATTTGGGGTTTGTTGTTAGTTGCTTTGAGTATTATTGCCGCTATCTTTATTGGTCAGCGAGTAAGAAATGCCATCTTTGGTTTGCAACCAGATGAAATAGCGAGGTTGTTTTCAGAGCAGGACGCTATTTTAAATACCATGCGTAGCGGTGTTGTTGCACTTGATCCCGACGGACGAGTACGCAAACTGACTCAGCGTGCTTGCGAAATTTTAGATAAACCAGTTGCCTGTATTAATCAGTCATTAACTCTGAAAGATTTACTGCCAGAGCATGCTGAGTTTTTATTACGAAATCAGCGTCGTAAAATGGTTGGCTTTGAGTTGTTTGCTGCGGATAAACGTTTGGTGTTGTCGCGTTTTTCATTGCAAGTGCAAGGGCAGGCGGATGGTATTTTACTCACTCTGCGCCCAGCTGATGAGCTTGAATACTTGAGCCAGCAACTTACTAAAGTACAAGCATTTGCCGAGTTATTAAGGGTGCAAACCCATGATTATTCGAATAAGCTAAATCTAATTGGGGCGCTTATTCAAATGGGTAAAAATGAGCAAGCAATCGAATTGATCGGCCAAGAAAGCCAAGGTTCACAAGCACAGATCCACCATTTATTAGAACGTATTCAAGATCCTGTGTTAGCCGGTTTGCTGGTGGGTAAATACCATAAAGCCCGCGAGTTAAACGTAGTATTGGAATTAAACCCAGAAAGTTTACTTGGTGCCATCGCACGTACTGAAATGTTAGAACGAGTAGTATCAATCTTGGGCAACTTAATTGATAACGCCATTGATGCGGCGATCAGAGCCAGTAAAGATCGAGAACCTCATGTACGAGTCACGGTTGATGAAACGAGTAAGACATTATTGTTTGATGTCGAAGACAGTGGTTTTGGCTTGGGTAACGACCATGAAGTGATATTTACCCCACAATACAGTTCAAAAGCAGGGGCAGAGCATGGCATTGGTTTATATTTAGTGAAAACTAATTTAGATTCGTGTGGTGGTAGTTTAGAAATTGGTGAGTCAGATTTAAAAGGCGCGCGATTAAGCGTCTATATTCCTAAATAACCCTAAGGTAATTTAGGCTAATAAGCAGTGGCCAAGCAAACAACAATAAAAGTAAATGGGCTAACATTGCAACGCTAAAATGAGTAATAAAAAATGACATATTCAGTAGTTATCATCGAAGATGAGCTCGAAGTTGCACAACTTCTTGCTCAATACCTGCTTTTACCGAATGGGGTTGCGGGGAACCAAACTGCCCGACAAAGCTTGCGTCAAGATCAGTATCAAGTAGTTGGTATTGCAGCAAACTTAAGTACAGCTACCGCGCTATTACAGGCGATAGAGCCCGATTTGATCTTGCTTGACATCCATCTACCAGATGGCAATGGCCTTGAGTTATTAACAGACTTGCGTCGGCGCTCAATTAAAAGCGAAGTGATGCTACTGACTGCCGCCAAAGAAGTCGAAACTCTTGAAAAGGCAATGCAGTTAGGGGCCTGTGATTTTTTGGTTAAACCTTTGATGCTTAATCGACTTGATCAGGCGTTAGCGCGATTTGAGTCACGCCAGCAGTGTTTGTCTGATGCTAACGAGGTGACCCAATCTATGGTCGACACTTTATTTGGCTCAAGCGAACAAAGTAAAGCACCGGTTAGACTGCCTAAAGGGGTTGATCAGCTTACTTTAAAAAAGATTATTGATGCATTTAAAGAGCACAAAAAAACGCCTTTTACAGCACAGCAAATGGGCGATCTTGTAGGAGTAAGTCGCTCAACTGCACGCCGTTACTTAGAATATTTACTAGAGGCAGAGCAAGTCAGTGCCGACCAAAGCTACGGCAGCATAGGTCGGCCAGAGCGCTGTTATAAAATGGCTTAGTTATCTGGCAAAGCGCTTAAGTCTACCTCAGGCGCTTGACCAACTGGGCGTTCAAATTCACTGTGTAATTTAGTTGGGCCTGTAAAAAAGCCAGTGTTGCGTAAGTAAAAACCTGCGTTTTCAGTGCCTCCTTGATAATCCATTCTCGATTGCTTGGCAGCCGTTGCATCATAAGTAAATTGTGCTTTATCAAGCGAGTGCCATTGGCCTTGAGTATCTCTGAGCCACTGATTACTGTATAGCGCTTTGCGCTCGAATTGCCCTGCATCAGGGATGAAGTTTTCTAAGAAGCTGTGTGGCCTTGCCACATATGTATCTGTACTAGGGCGTCTAAATGAAGCAATGAACAGCCACTTTGCGGCGATAGGATCATAAAAATATGCGCTGTAGTCGGTATGATTAGCAAGGTTTTCAGTCGGATTTACTTTCAATAAAAAGCGGTAGGTTTGTTCTGCTTGCCAAGGGAATACTAAATAGCTTTGCCCGCCAGAACCTTCATTACCAAACTTACCGGTATACACATCATGCCCTTTAGCTAATTGCTGAATACGCATTTCCACAGGAATAGCAGCTGGATCATCGGTCTGAAAAGGACTCCATACTGAAAATAATACTCGGCGTTCAGTGTCAGAGTTTACTTGCATACCAAAGTAACCCTCAGCAAAACCATTGGCCATAAAATACGAGCCTTGATGATCATACCCTTGTGGTACGCTCAGCTCTGAATAGAACCATTGATAGTTTTTAGTCTTGTCAGGTATGGGATAGTTTAAATGCACGGAAGGCCCGCGACGACCCCAATAAATATCATCTTTTACATATAAAGGCGCCGCCGACTCTTTATCTAGCGTGACAATAAGACCTTGAATATCAGCAAAGGTGTCAGCTGTTTTAGCGATACCGGTAAGTTGCAATTGTTGGTATCCGATTTGATCTGGCAGAAACTCGCCAAGATCGATATCTTGAAATTGCTGATTAGTGAGCGTAATTAACTGACTCTGTTGATTAAAGTCGACTTTAAGCTGGCTGCGATCGCCTGCAACTTTTACGCGCAACTTTAAATTAAAAGCCGCTTTTGTTGGCAGGTAAAAGTAGTGATTAACTGGTATTGCAGAGTCTTGCCAGTGCGTGATCCCCACATCACTAATCAGTTTTTTATTTGCTGCGATACTATGGCTAGTAGCACTATTGCCATAACTGGGAATAAAGTAATCCGTGGTTTGGTTTGCCACTGCAAATGGCGAAAATGAAGTCCATAATAATGAACCAATAAATAGTAAAACTCTCATAGTGAGCTCCATAAAAAGCGCCGACAAACGGCGCTAATATAAGAGGGTATACCCAAGCCTCCTCAAGATGTGAATTCTGCATCTTGAGGTGGTTTGGGTATAAGCTTAAAATGATGCTGAAAAGCCAAGGCTAATCGAGCGACCATAGCGCGCTAAGCGACGAATTTGTTCTTCTGTTTTTACGTATGACCACTGTCTTTCATTGGTTAAGTTGGTTACGCTTAAATCAACTCGCACTTTCTCAGTGATATTGTAACTGGCACTGAAATCGTATTGGCCGTAGTCTGCCGCCCATTCTGGTCCGCCCCATGCATCAGGATAGACTAAGTAGTCGTCGCGCCAGTTATAAGCAATACGGGTTTGATAATCACCTTTTTCATAATAAATAACCGCGTTATACGAGTGCTCAGACATCCCCACAAATGGCAGATCATTTAGCTCTTCGTCGTCATAGCTGCTGTCTGTGAAAGTATAGTTTATTTGTACACCCAGGCCATCGAATGGTGCTGGAAGTATTTCGTCAAAAGACTGCTGATAAGCTGTTTCAAAGCCTAAAATTGTTGCGCCTTTTTCCGATGTAGGTGAGATTTTTGTAAAAACTGGGCCTTCTACAGCCACTCCATCTTTAAAATAATTACCCACTTGCGCAGTGCCTACTCGGCCGCGGGCAATCACTGATTCGATGTCTTTATAGTAGGCTGCAAAGGTTAGTGCACCATAGTCAGAGAAATACCATTCAATCGTCGTATCTATTTGATTGGCTCTTAGTGGCTTAATACCCGGGTTTGAGGCATGGTATTCGGCATTATTAAAATCTAAGTAGCTATAAGGCGATAGATAATCTAAGTTTGGCCGTGTGATTACTTTAGCCGCACTAAAACGATAGAGTAAGTCATCACGTAGATGCAATTTAAAGTTTAAGCTCGGTAGTACGTCGGTGTAGCTTTCTTCAGTGGTAGAGCGGGTGTAATAATCTTCAATTTCACCCTCAACGCGATAGCTTAATGCGCCATCTTTTTCGGTTATATTGTAACGAACATTATCAACATCAAAGATGTAACCATCTGATGTGACATCGGTTTGTATTACACGGACGCCCATGTTTAGTGCAAAAGGCAGTTTAGCAATATCGCCTTGTAGATTTGCTTCAACAAAAGCCGCTAAGGTCTGCTCAGTAAGGGCGAATGAATCCTTTGGGCTGTTCTTTGCGACAATTTTATCTTGCGCCGCTTGTGGATTAATTGATTCATAAAAAGCATACAGTTTGTCGTAATTAAAGCTTGCCCATGGATCCGGATGTTTACCAGGCTCACCATCTAAGAAGTTATCAAAGTTAGCTGGCACGAGTACATCTGCTGGTAAACGAAATAGGTTTAAGCCGCCTAGCTCTTCAACACTTGAGTCGTCAAAACTGTCGTATTCTGAGTTTTTAAAATAAGCGCCACCATTACTGAACATTGATGCATTTTTTGATTTATAAACACTGCGTTCTTTGGTTTGTTTGCCGTAATGAACGCCAAATTGAATATCTTTCACTAGTTCAAAAGAGGGAATATAGGTTGCTGCTAAGCGCACCTCTTCTATTTGGTCTTTCACATCGGTGCCTGAATTGTAGCTGTAATGCGCACCAAAAGGTTGTTCTGCACTCAGTGCTGGGGTCATGGTCACATCTGGCAGCATATTACTACCGGTTTGGTCGATAGTGATACCATCAACAAAACCACGTGCAACAATAAAACGATTGTTACCATTGCTGACATTTTTAGCTTGTGACTGTGAAATATCTAAATCAACCGTTAAGCTCTCAGTGGCATACCAAACCGTATTAAAACCCCATTGCCAAGTATCTGTATTACGTGGCACAGACACATTTAACAGCTCAGCCATTGCGCCATCAACTAGTTCTACATAATTAGCATTACCATCTTCATTGAACTTTACTTCACCGATAGCGGGGATCCCCGGTGTCCAAGATTCATCATAGGTTACAAATGAAATTTGATATTGCTCACCATTGGTTTCGTATTGTGAGTACATGCTGTCAAAGTTAACATCTATACTATCTGACGGGCGCCATTGCAGCGCTAAGCTTGCACCCAGTCGCTCACGCGTATCCTGCCAATTTGAATAACGTACGTAGCCTGGAATAATCGATGGGTATGATTGCTCATTATCTTCAAGCTTGCCGTTACCGTTACTATCGATTGGGATACGTACATCAACATTCTCGTCTGGATCATAAAAACCTTCACCTTCATAAGAGTCTTCACGCTGTGTACGTTCAGAATATACCGCTGTAAACAGCGCTCCAAAGGTATTATCAAAAAAGGTATCACTAATTAAAAACGAAGCTTGTGGATTGGTGTCGCCAGTACGTTCTTCATAAATGCCTTTGGCACTGCCTGATAAAGTGAAACCATCTAAATCCAAAGGTTTGCGGGTTTTGATATTGATAACTGAGCCAATGCCGCCTTCTTGTGTTTTACTTTGTGGGGATTTGTATACTTCGAGGGATTGGACTATTTCGGGGGCGATTAAATCAAAATTAAAGTTACGGCTAGAATGCTCTGATGCCATGCGTCGGCCATTAACGGTGGTAACGTTGTAGTCACCACCTAAACCTCGCACGGTAACATTTTGGCCCTCGCCGCCGTTACGCGTAATTGCAATCCCCGTCATCCGTTGCAATGCCTCGGCAATGTTTTGGTCGGGAAACTTACCGATATCTTCAGCAACGATAGCATCCATAACCCCCACAGCTTGTTGTTTTAAATACAGGGATTCTTTAATACTCGAGCGAACACCTCTAACTTCAATTACTTCGACTTGCTCTGCTTCGGCTTCTTTTTCTTTTTTTTTGTCTTCATCAGCTGCCAGCGAGGTGCCACTGAAGATGGCGCTCATAGACAAAAACAGTGTGGACAGTTTTAGTTGTGCTTTCATAATAGTTACCTGTATTTTACTTGTTGATGGTTGTTTTTTTATTGAGTTATTGCCACGCGTGTTGAGTGTATTTTTCTCCAACACGCGTGAGGTTAATTACGAAATAATGCCAAGTGGTTTTGCTTGCTGCCAAAGACCACGGGTGAAATCTGGGAAGTCTTTGCTGTTACTTCTATCGGCTACAGAATCAACAGATAGCGGGAAAACAGCTGACCATGCAGCTGCGTCATACACATCTTGATCAAGTGGTTCGCCATTGCGTAGGCAAAAAATAATCCGCCAAAACATCAAGAAGTCCATGCCACCATGGCCGCCGTTGCGTTCAGCCTCAGCGCCCATTTTTTGCCAGAGCGGATGATCGTATTTGTTATACCAATCAGCCATGTCGTAATCCCACTCGTGATAGCTTTTACTGCCACCTTGCTCAAGTGCGATCCTATTTGGAAAGCCAGCAAACACACCGTTAGTGCCTTGAATTAAGTTATGACGAGAATAAGGACGTGGGGTGGTGGTATCGTGTTGCACCATAATGCTGCGACCTTTAACCGTTTTAATAATGCTGGTATTCATATCACCCGCAATATAGTTAAGTTTGTTGCGGCTATGATCTGCGGGGAATTCTTTTTTAGCGTAGGCTGCACGGCCTAATGATGGCGAGCTCATCGAGCTTATATAGTCAAAACGATCGCCACGATTGATATTCATGTATTGTGAAACAGGGCCTAAGCCATGAGTTGGGTATAAATTACCATTAACCGCTGCATGCCATGGTGTACGCCAAGAACCTGTTTTATGGTCAATTTCTTTCATTTGCCAGCGTAGCTCATGGATATATGCTGCTTCACCATGCAACAATTCACCAAAAACGCCTTGGCGAACCATATTAAGAACCATTAATTCGTCGCGTCCGTAGCAAACATTTTCCAACATCATGCAGTTTTTTTGAGTTCGCTCAGAGGTGTTTACTAGTTGCCATGCCTCTTCTACAGTCACTGCTGCTGGTACTTCAACAAAAGCATGCTTGCCGCTTTCCATGGTATCGACAGCCATCGGCGTATGCCACTGCCATGGTGTTGAAATAATAACAATATCAATATCTTGGCGTTCTAGCATGCGACGGTAATCGTGATCGTTTTTGCCATAGGTATCTGGTTTTTTAAAACCTTTATCAACGACAATCTTCACGGCCCTGTCTACAACGGCCTGATGGGTATCGCAAATTGCTTTAATTTCAACGCCATCGAGATGACAAAAATGCTTAACAGCACCAACACCACGTTCACCCACGCCAATAAAGCCAACCCTTACTACGTCCATTTTTGGCACTGTTAAGCCAAGGGTTGAACGTCCTTGTTGTGCGGTTCTTAATATTGATTTGGAATTGGTGGTAGAGGTACAACCCAAAGCCGCGCTGGTTGCTGCAATTGCGGCCATTGATTGTAAAAATCGTCTACGGTTGAGATCGCCCATAACATTGCCCTTATTGTTTATTATTTGTAAATTTGTTTTCGCAGGCTTTTATTTGTACACACAATGAAATGTCAATGCAAGATAAAAATCTTTCATTTACTTTCGTTTTGGTGGTGTTGTTTTTTATTTTTTATTTTAAAGTCTTTATTTACAATGGTTTAATTTCACTTTTTAATGTTTAAAGATAAATGTAAAAAAATTGAATTGAAAGTAAACGAAAGCTGCGTACAATGAATGAAAGTTAACAATGAAAGAGAGCGGGCATGCTTAACACTATCGAAAGGCGTCATGAGATTGTGCAATTGGTCTACAAACAAGAGCGGGTGCAGGTTCCTGAGTTAGCTCAGTTGTTTGGTGTTTCAACGGTAACTATCCGTAACGACTTAAATGAGTTGGATGAAAAAGGATTGTTGGTACGGTCCCGTGGTGGTGCAGTTGCCAGTAATCGCTTAACTCAAGAATTATCATTAAAAGAAAAACACGATGCAAATCGCGGTATTAAAGAGCGCTTAGGTAAATTTGCAGCGAGTCTAATTAAGGATGGTGAATCGATTATTTTAGACTCAGGGACAACAACTGAAGAGGTCGCTAAAAATCTAACCAGCCACCACGGCGTAGTTGTGATGACCAATGGCTTAAATGTGGCGCACTCACTACTTAATGCGCCATCGGTTGAAGTGTTAATGACTGGTGGCACGCTACGTAAAAAATCACTGTCATTTTATGGCCGCCAAGCTGAACAGCACTTACAACAATATCACTTTGATAAGTTAATTTTGGGTGTTGATGGCTTTGAAAAAGATATTGGTATTACAACGCACTTTGAGCTTGAAGCTCTGCTAAATCGGGTGATGTGTGAAGTATCGCGAGAGATCATAGTAGTAACAGATTCTAGTAAATTTAATCGTAAAGGCGTGCATAAGATTATTGCCGCCAGTGAAATAAACGTACTGGTTACAGACAGTGGAATTCCAGCAGAGATAAAAACCGCGCTCGAAGATGCAGGTGTGCGGTTACATATTCTCGATCTTTAACTTTCATAACTAAACAAAGATTATCTAACGAAGAGGCTTGCAATGACGATATTACAGCAATTAATCGCAGCGAATAAACGCGGCGAAAAACAGGGTATTTATGCCGTTTGTTCCGCTCATCCATTGGTGCTAGAAGCTGCCATATTGCAAGCCAAACAAGATAATAGTTATTTATTAATCGAAGCAACCGCTAATCAGGTCAATCAGTTTGGTGGTTATACGGGTATGTTACCTGCTGATTTTATGGCATTTATTGAGCAGCTTGCGACAAAGCAAGAGTTTGCAATTGATAAGCTGATCCTTGGCGGTGACCATTTAGGCCCTGTGTGTTGGTGTGATGAAAGCGCTGAATCGGCGATGCAAAAAGCTGAGCAGTTGATCGCCAGTTATGTTGGTGCAGGATTCAAAAAAATTCACTTAGACACCAGTATGCGCTGCGCCGATGATGAATTAATTTTAGCAGATGAAACAGTTGCAACACGTGCGGCGCAGTTGTGTGCAGTGGCTGAAAAAACAGCATTAGATACCTTTGGCCGCAGTGACTTAGTCTATGTTATTGGTACTGAGGTGCCGCCGCCCGGTGGTGCCGATGAGCAAATAGATACGCTTGCAGTCACAGAAACTGACCATGTTGCTAGTACATTGGCATTGCATCACGATGCATTTTTACAGCAGGGGTTATCATCGGCATGGCAGCGAGTAGTTGGCTTGGTTGTACAGCCAGGTGTGGAATTCGATAACACGCAAGTATTTGATTATGATAGTGCTAAAGCGCAACGGCTAAAGCAATATATAAAGGCCGTAGATGGCATTGCCTTTGAAGCACATTCAACTGATTATCAAACGCCCATCGCGTATCAACAATTAGTAAATGATCATTTTGCGATTTTAAAAGTGGGCCCAGAGCTTACCTTTGCTTTGCGTGAGGCATTATTTGCATTAAGCCATATTGAAGATGCGCTAATAGACACCGAGCAATGTTCACATATACGCACTGTTATTGATGCCGATATGCAGCAGTTTCCGAAAAATTGGCAGCGTTTTTATCAAGTTGATAAATCAGTGCAGCAGCTTTATCGTCGCTTTAGTTTTAGTGATCGAATCCGTTATTACTGGGGACAACAAGGCAATCAAGCTGCCGTTGATAAGCTATTTTGTAATTTACAAAAACAACCGATACCACTGCCGTTACTAAGCCAATATATGCCATTGCAGTATCTTGCAGTGCGAAATAACACCCTGCAAAACAGCCCTAAATCTTTGGTACTTCATCACATAATGCAAGTAACCAGTCGCTACGCAGATGCGTGTTTTAAACAACAATAGACGTAAGTGAGGTAGTAATGTCTAGTTATTTAGCAATTGATGAAACCCTTTTAGAAGCTAAAAATAGTTTATGGACTGCAAAAGAAATTATGCAGCAGCCCGATTGTTGGCGAGCAACGCTCAGTATTGTAAAAGCTGCGCGAGCGCAGCTAGATAGTTGGCTTGCGGGCGTATTAGATAAGCCAAATGCGCAAATAATTTTTACCGGTGCCGGTACCTCAGCTTATGTTGGTGAGGCGGTTGTTGGTTATTTGAATCAACAATTGGATATTGCTTGTCGAAGTGTTAGTAGCACAGAGCTTGTTGCCTGCCCAGAGCAGTATTTACAGCCAAATAAGTCAACTTTATTAGTGTCATTTGCACGCTCGGGCAATAGTCCTGAAAGTGTTGCCGCTGTTGATGTAGTGAATAACTATGTAAAACACTGCGCGCATCTATTTATTACTTGTAACCCTGATGGAGCACTGCATAAACAAGTAGCGCAAGATGAAAACTATTTCTCGTTATTGATGCCTACGCAAACACTTGATCACAGCTTCGCTATGACCAGTAGTTTTACCTCAATGTTGGTGGCAAGTGTGGCAATATTTAGTGATGCAGATAACGCTGTTTTAACTATTGCAGAAGCGGTTGAAAAAAATATTGCTGGTAAATTAGCTGAACTAAAAACATTGGCTGAACTGCCTATGCATCGCTTAGTGTATTTAGGCGCAGGATCCTTAAAAGGCTATGCGCAAGAATCAGCATTAAAATTATTAGAATTAAGTGCGGGTCAAGTTATGGGGTATTTTGAATCCCCGCTTGGTTTTCGTCACGGCCCAAAATCATTGGTTGATGATAAAACTTTAATTGTTTTATTTGGCTCAACTAATACCTATACCAAGCAGTACGATATTGATTTGTTGAATGAGTTACGTCGCGATAATAAAGCTATTGATGTTCACGCCTTGACGCTGCCAGATGACGCGGTGATGCAGCAATTAGACGATGTATTTAATGGCTTATATTATATGGTCTGCGCGCAAATAATGTCGTTCTATAAAGCGTGGCAACTAGGCATTACAGTAGATAACCCATGCCCAACTGGTGAAGTAAACAGAGTGGTGCAAGGGGTGACGATTTACCCGCTAAAACAAGGTGATATTAATGACTAAGCAGTATATTTATGGCATTGATATTGGCGGTAGTAAAATTGAACTTGCTGTATTTGACGCTTCATTAAAGCAACTTGAATCATGGCGCATTGCGACTCCGCAAAATAGTTATCAAGACTTTCTAAATGCGTTAGTAGGTATGATTTTAAGTGCCGATCATAAATATCAATGTCACGGTGCGGTCGGTATTGGTATGCCTGGCATTGTTAATGCGAACCAACAAGTACTGTCGGCTAACGTGCCTCATGCGACCGGTAAAAATGCCGCGCAAGATTTAGCTCAGTTAATAAATCGCCCGGTTGCGATCGAAAACGATTGCCGCTGTTTTGCACTCTCAGAAGCGCGCAGCAGCGTTGGTTTGCAACATACCCGGGTGTTCGGTGCAATTCTTGGTACTGGTGCGGGTGGTGGGCTGTGTATTGATGGTCAATTGTATAAAAGCGCCCAGGGAATTGCAGGTGAATACGGTCATTACGCACTTTCTGCAGTGTTACAGCAGAAGTACCAGTTACCTATTTTAAAATGTGGCTGTGGTTTAACAGGGTGCATTGAAAGTTATATTGCAGGCCCTGGCTTGGCGAGAATTTACCAGCACTTTTCTGGCGAAGTATTAACTACTTTTGAAATTGTTGAAGGGTTGAGAAAAGGCGACGTATTTTGCCAACAAAGCTTTGCCTGTTATTTGGATTTAATTGGCAGTACTTTTGCGGCAATTATTATGGCCTATGACCCTGAGGTGATTGTAGTTGGTGGCGGTATGTCTTTAGTTGATGAACTAATGAGCAAGCTTGAAGAGGCAATCGTACCGTATGTATTTGCTGATATTCGGGTGCCAAAAATAGTGCTTGCTGAATTTGGCGATGCCAGTGGCGCTCGCGGTGCCGCTATTTTGGCCAAAGAACAAGTGGGAGCGCTGGCATGATTGGATCCGTGTTTTACGTCAAAGCTGATGTAATTTATTGTCAAGAACGAGTACTTAAAAATCACTTCATGTTAGTTGAAAATGGCATTATTAGTCATTTTACGCAAAACCCTACAGCCGGTGTGCCTATTGATGATTATGGTAATGCTGCAATTATTCCAGGCTTAATTGATTTACACATTCATGGTCGCGAAGGTTGTGATGTGATTGATTGTAAAATGAGTAGTATTGAAACGATTTCATGCTCACTTGCAGAGCATGGAGTAACAGGCTTTTTAGCAACGACAGTGACCACCGATTGGCAACAAACACTTAATGCTATGAGTGTAATTGGTCAGGCATACACGCAGCAACCTAGCGGTGCACAGGTGCTAGGTGGCTATAGTGAGGGCCTGTTTTTCAGTGAAGTTCATAAAGGCGCGCACAATCAAGATTACTTTTTAGAGCTATCGCAGTCGCATCTAGAAGCGATGATTAATGCAGCCACGGGTAGCTTAAAAGTGGTTGCGTTGGCGCCAGAAAAGCCAGGCGCAAATGTATTAATTGAATACCTGACAGCGCAAGGAATTAGGGTAATGCTTGGTCACTGTGATGCCAATTATGAACAAACTCAAAGCGCGCTTGAGCATGGCGCATGCGGTGGGGTGCATGTTTTTAATGGGATGCGTGGCATTCATCATCGTGATCCAGGTTGTGCCGGCGCGGTATTGATGAATGATGACGCACTTGTTGAAGTGATTGCAGATGGTGTACATCTTCATCCTACAATTTTAAAGCTGATCTATAAGCTAAAAGGTCCACAAAAAATCGCTTTGATCAGTGATTGTATCAATGCCGGTGGACTAAATGATGGTGAGTATAAATTGGGTAAAATGGATGTTGTTGTGCAACAAGGTGTGGCGAGAACTGCCTCCGGCTCGTTAGCTGGCAGCACTTTAACGCTTGAGCAAGCAGTTAAAAATATGCATCAATTAGGCAGTGTTGAGCTACGTGAGGCGATAAATATGGCCAGCATTGTGCCCGCGCAATTTCTTAATATTGCCAGCCAAGTTGGTTCTTTAGCGGAAGGTAAGCATGCGAATTTTGCTATTTTAAACAGCGATTTTAGTATTCAGGCGACCTATGTGAAGGGTCAGCGGTGCTTTTTTAAAAGTGCATAAAATGGCTAAAGCGCTCGGCTTTAGTGTGGCTATGCGCTTCAAAACCCATAGAAAGTAAAATATTATAAAATTGATTGCATTTTAAGCGACATGTATGGTGATGTTCGCTATAAGTAATGCTATACTCCCGCCGAATAATTTTTCGACTTTATTAAGAGTAAAATAATGGCAGATTTATCGAAGTACAGAAACATTGGTATTTTCGCGCACGTTGATGCGGGTAAAACCACGACTACTGAGCGTATCCTAAAGCTTACTGGTCAAATCCATAAAACTGGTGAGGTTCATGATGGTGAATCAACAACTGACTTCATGGAACAAGAAGCTGAGCGCGGTATTACTATCCAGTCTGCGGCTGTAAGCTGTTTCTGGAAAGATCACCGTTTTAACGTTATCGATACTCCTGGACACGTTGACTTCACAGTTGAAGTATACCGTTCATTAAAAGTACTTGATGGCGGCATCGGTGTATTCTGTGGTTCTGGTGGTGTTGAGCCACAATCAGAAACTAACTGGCGTTATGCTAACGAATCAGAAGTTGCACGTGTTATTTTCGTAAATAAATTAGACCGTATGGGTGCTGATTTTTACCGTGTAACAGAGCAAGTACGTAAAGTACTTGGCGCAAACCCACTAATCATGACGTTACCAATCGGTATCGAAGATGAGTTCTGTGGTGTTGTTGATGTTTTAACTAAAAAAGCATACATCTGGGACGAAACTGGTCTTCCAGAGAACTACACGATCGAAGACGTTCCAGCTGACATGGTAGACAAAACTGAAGAATACTATGAAATGCTTGTTGAAACTGCTCTAGAGCAAGACGACGAACTTCTTGAAGCGTATATGGAAGGTGAAGCGCCTTCTTTAGAAGATATCAAGCGTTGTATCCGTAAAGGTACTCGTGACCTTGCTTTCTTCCCTACATACTGTGGTTCTGCTTTCAAGAACAAAGGTATGCAATTAGTACTTGACGCTGTTGTTGACTACTTACCATCTCCTACAGAAGTTGATCCTCAACCTCTTATGGATGAAGAAGGTAACGAAAATGGTCAATTCGCAATCGTATCTACTGACGAACCATTCAAAGCGTTAGCGTTTAAGATCATGGATGACCGTTTTGGTGCATTAACTTTCGTACGTATTTACTCAGGTAAACTTAATAAGGGTGACACTATCCTTAACGCGTTTACTGGTAAAACTGAGCGTGTTGGCCGTATGGTTGAGATGCAAGCAGACGACCGTAACGAATTAACTAGCGCACAAGCTGGTGACATCATTGCAATCGTAGGTATGAAAAACGTGCAAACTGGTCACACTCTTTGTGATCCTAAGCACCCAGTAACACTTGAGCCAATGGTATTCCCAACTCCAGTAATCTCGATTGCTGTACAGCCTAAAGATAAAGGCGGTAATGAGAAAATGGGTGTTGCTATCGGTAAAATGGTTGCAGAAGATCCATCTTTCCAAGTTGAGACTGATGAAGATTCAGGCGAAACTATCCTTAAAGGTATGGGTGAGCTTCACTTAGATATCAAAGTTGATATCCTTAAGCGTACTTACGGCGTAGATCTTATCGTTGGTCAACCACAGGTTGCTTACCGTGAAACTATCACTCGTGAAATCGAAGATAGCTACACGCATAAGAAACAATCAGGTGGTTCTGGTCAGTTCGGTAAAATCGACTACCGCATCAAGCCAGGCGAAGTTGCTTCAGGCTTCACGTTTAAATCATCAGTTGTTGGTGGTAACGTACCTAAAGAATTCTGGCCTGCAGTTGAGAAAGGCTTCAAGTCAATGATGAGCGAAGGTGTGCTAGCTGGCTTCCCAGTGCTTGACGTTGAAGTTGAACTTTTCGACGGTGGCTTCCATGCCGTGGATTCATCTGCAATCGCATTCGAAATCGCTGCTAAAGGCGCTTTCCGTCAATCGATCCCTAAAGCGGGCGCACAACTTCTTGAGCCAATCATGAAAGTTGACGTGTTCACTCCAGAAGATCACGTTGGTGATGTAATCGGTGACCTTAACCGTCGTCGTGGTATGATGAAAGACCAAGAAGCTGGTTTAACAGGCGTTCGTATTAAAGCTGACGTTCCGTTATCAGAAATGTTCGGTTACATCGGTTCATTACGTACAATGACATCAGGTCGTGGTCAGTTCTCTATGGAGTTCTCACACTATGCACCATGTCCACAAAACGTAGCTGAAACTGTAATCGCTGCAGAAAAAGAGAAAAAAGCTGCTAAGTAATTAGCCTTTAAACTCTTAAAAAAACCCGCACTTGTTGCGGGTTTTTTATTGCCAGAAATATTATCCCTCCAACAATCGAATACTTTTTTGTTGTTATGCTAGCAATGAGTCGTTAGCACTCTTAGTCGCTATTGAAGCAAAGAGTCAAATAATCAACTATTTATTACTGCAGCTTAAACGTTATTCCACTCATAAGTTGTAGTTTAAAAGCTGGCTGTCTTACTAATTAAACTAGTTATTTATAACTAGGTAAAAAGTAGTGCAATTACTTGAATCTTAGTTACTAATACAGGTAGAATACCCGCTTATGCCACCCATATACGCATATTAGAGAAATGGAAGTCTCTCGAATAAAGAGACATATATGTGTACTTTTTAGGACGTTTATATGAATTCAATTAAATTGAGCCCAAACTGGCTGTTGCAGTTAGTTATGATACTAACCCTTTGTGCTGTTGCTTTTTTGCTAACAATCATCTTTGCTGTAAATCAGACTTTTTTAGCCCTAATTATTGTTCCTGTTATATTTATTATCTCAATTTTGAGCATCATCAATTTACGCTTTTTGCATTGTTATAAAGCGGGCATTTATTACTCTCAGGGGTTAGGTAAAAAATATATTAATGCAGATGAAATTATTGATATTCAATTTAACTCATTAAAATTACTGACTGTATTATCGGTTTCTTTAGAAGATAGCAAAGTAATCCACTTTTATAATTGGCAGTTTGATGATCAAGCTCAGCAGTCAATTATGTATTGGTATAGTAAGAAGAATAGCTGTAATAATTCACAGCATACCCAATGTAATGCATAAAAAAGGCCGCAGTTTAGCGGCCTTTTTACTAATCTGAACTCTGCTGAATAAACTTATTACAAGCAGAGTTTAGTTTATGCTACGCTTTTTTACGGCGTAGGAATGTTAGTGGTAACGCCAGTAACGTTAACCAAAATAATGAACCTGAGTCATCGTCTTCGTCATCAGTCTCATCATTAGCGATATTAATGTAAACAAGCTGCGCATTTGATAAATTACCAGCACTGTCTTTTGCTTGTACCATTAATGTGATTTTTCTTTCAAACTCATAGTCTAAATCACCAGCAACGATTAGTTGCCCTTGCTCATTTATAGTTACTGCATCGTGGCCAGATACAATGAAGCCAATAACGGGTGTGTACTGTGCATCGGCATCACTAAAACTCAATTGACCAATGACAGTGCCAATTGGACTATTTTCACTGATGCTAAAACTCTGCTCAGGCTCTAGAACTGGAGCTTGTGGCTCAGGAATTGGCTCTACAGCAGGGGCAGATTGAATATCAATAATTACAGGATCATGATCAGAGGCACGATAAGCACTCTCTGAATACAAGCTAGCAACTTGAGAATCAGATTTAAACTCTACGTTATAATCCAGACTGATCGGCTCATCAGCATTGATATGCCAATCTGTCGCTGCAACAACCTTCGCGAGTAAGCTTGGGCTGGCAACTGCATGATCTAGGCTGCCCATACGTCCAGAAAAACTATATGAATAGCCAAGAGTGTTACCATCTAATTCTGCAACGACATTTTTAAATCCTTTGTCTGCAAATGCACGTATTGGATCTTCCATCGCATAGGCATTCATATCACCTACTAATATGATGTCCTCATCGTCTATGCCTGTTGGCTTGCTATCAAGCCAGTCTGCAAAGCCATTAGCACCAGCAACGCGGATCTCATTCCAACATGCTTGCCCATCACCTAAATCGGCATTGTTGCCATCGGCACTGCCACAGCTACCTTTGGATTTTAAATGTGCTACAGCAACAGTAAATACTTCTTCTGATTCAAGTGATTTGAAGCTTTGTGCGATAGGTGTACGGTTACTATAGTCAAATGGATATTGGGTTGTGATAGCTGCGGTGCCAACTTGTGCGACTTTATTTGCACGGTAGATAAGTGCGGTGGTAATTTCATCAGTACCAATTTTATCTACGTTAAAATTAACAAAGGCGTATTCATTATTGCTATCTTCATCGTTTAACGCATTAACTAGACTAGCAATAGCGCTATTTGCACCGAAACCATCGTTTTCGATTTCCATTAAGCCGATAACATCAGCTTCTATAGCAACAAGTGCACTGACAATTTTCGCTTGTTGGCGAATAAATTCAACTTCACTATCAGCGCCACGACTGGTTGGGAAACCAGCACCTTGACCATCACCATTAAAGTAGTTAAGGACATTAAAACTTGCAATTCGAATATCTGCATCAGCGTGCAGTTCTGGCGCATTTGTACGTGGGTTAGTTGCAACAAAAGTTGGTTGTACTGTTGGGTGAATACGATAGCGATCAAAGCTGTAACCCATTACACCAGTGATTGCGTTTACAGAATCACCTAAACGTAATGTGTTATAAGCGTCTAAGCCAGTACCAGGGTAAGAAACTGGGTCAAGGTTTTGCTTCGTTGAACCATCATCAAGTAAGATTTGTTTTTTTATGTTTTCGGCTTCAACAGCGTTAGCAGCATCACCAGGAAGGGCTATTTGTGTACCTTGATATAAGCGTTCTGTGGCAAGACCTACTTCACCATAACGGCCTAAACCATAGTTGTTGCTAACAACCAGCGGTTGTTCTAGTGAAACCAGCATGCCTTCATAAGCTTCTAAATCGGTTACATTATTAACAGGGAGAGTGATACTTGTTGCTGTTGGCGTTAAGCCTGTAGCACATACTTCCACTTGACTAACATCACCAATTTGGGTGGCATTAAAGTATTCTGCGACACTGCCTTTAACTCGCACGTGATCACCAACATTGACATCGGTATTAGCAAAATAAACAAAGATACCTTCAGAAGTAAGTGGGTTTGTATCAATATCTGCATCAAGTGATGTAATAAAGAAGCCACTTAATTGCTCACTACCTTGAAAATCAGCAGTTACTACGCCTTCCAGCTCAATTTCTGTGTTTAATAGAGGGCTATCACCACCTTCACCTTGTACTGCGCTGATAAGTATTTTAGCTGCGCCGCATTCTAATGGAATAACTGGTTCTGGATCTGGGGTTGGCTCAGTACTCTCACCATGAAAACCGAGCCCTGAAAAGTCATCTTTATCAAATTGTAGCCATTGTTCACTTGGATCAAATGACGCAGTAGCATCGCTGCGACCTGCAGTAATACTTAGCTTGCGACGTAAGCTTTTGTCCTTGGTGCTAACACCTCCGGCTGACCATTCGCTACCAGGGTCAACGCCTAACTGACCAAAGCTATCAACAATAGTGCCGTCTTTCGTAAGTACCAATGCATCATCACCATTGAAATAAGTAACGGTTGCTTCAATATCAGCTTTAGCTTTAAGCTCGTCTACAGAGCCTGCATTTACGATTACATAGGTGCCATTGGCGGCTAAGCTACCGGATAGAGCAAGTGTATTATTTGGAGCTGTCAGGTCGCCATTGCCATTGGCGAAAAGTGAGATGTTATAGCCATCAAGCGATAGTGTTTCGCCAGAGGTATTAAAAAGCTCAATTGCTTTATTGTTACTACCACCTTCAACATATTCTGAAATTATTAAATTAGCAGAAGCTGGTGCACTGAGGCTTGCAATTACAAGCGCCAATGGCGTTATTTTTGTTTTGAACATTATTATTTTTTCCCGTGTATTGTGTCCCGAGTGGGACAAACAGTTTAAGGAAAATTTATGACAAAGAAAATACAAAATGTTAATAATATGGAAATAAAAAGGGCGCAGAATCGCCCTTTTCTAAATTAAAAATGTATAAGGCTTACCTTTTTAGCAGTTGTGCAGCCTGCTTTGCAAAATAGGTAAGAATACCGTCAGCGCCAGCACGTTTGAAAGCAAGCAAGGACTCCATAATTGTGGCTTCTTCAGCAAGCCAGCCATTATCAATCGCCGCTTTATGCATCGCGTACTCGCCACTCACTTGATAAGCAAACGTCGGCACACCAAATTCATCTTTAACTCGGCGTACGATATCTAAATAAGGCATACCGGGTTTCACCATCACCATGTCAGCACCTTCTTGTAAATCCAGCGCTACTTCACGAATGGCTTCATCGGAATTAGCTGGGTCCATTTGGTAGGTTTTTTTGTCCGCACCTTTTAAGTTACCAGCCGAACCGACTGCATCACGAAATGGTCCATAGTAACTTGAGGCATATTTAGCTGAATAAGCCATAATGCGTGTATGAATATGGCCTTCGGCCTCTAGCGCTTCACGGATCGCGCCAATGCGGCCATCCATCATATCTGAAGGGGCAACAATATCTGCACCCGCTTGTGCATGAGATATCGCTTGTTTAACTAATATTTCTGTCGTGATGTCGTTAATTACATAGCCATCATCGTCGATAATTCCGTCTTGCCCATGCACTGTAAAGGGATCAAGTGCTACATCGGTGATTACCCCTAATTCTGGATAGGCTTCTTTGAGTGCGCGTACAGTGCGTTGTGCCAGTGCATCATCATTGTAAGCTTCTTCAGCAAGCAATGATTTTTTGTCCGCAGGGGTGACCGGAAAAATAGCGATTGCAGGAATACCTAATTCAACCAACTCTTTTGCTTCAATCAGCAGTAAGTCAATCGATAAGCGCTCTATGCCTGGCATCGATGCAATGGCTTCTCGGCGATTGTTACCTTCAAGCACAAATACTGGGTAAATTAAGTCATTCACACTGAGTTGATTTTCAGCCATCAAGCGGCGAGAGAAATCATTGCGGCGCATTCTGCGCATGCGAGTATAAGGGAAAAGGTCGAGACCTGATTGGGCCATTATTTGCTCCTAGTCTAAAATTGGAAAACTAACTACACGATTACGCCCACTTTGCTTGGCATGATAAAGTGCTTTGTCGGCGCAGTCGGTGAATAATCCCGGATTGTGAATGTCTTCAGCGATGGCGCTATATACACCAGCACTAATAGTAAACTTTATCTCATTGTTTGCTACTGTAATTGTCGCATCCATGATTGCTTGGCGGATTTGCTCCGCTATTTCTACAGCACCACCGAGGGCGGTATTTGGGAGTAAGATAACAAACTCTTCGCCACCATAACGGGCTACTTCGTCAAGTGGGCGTTTTAAATGGCTTTTTATAATGTCAGCCACAGCACGAATAGTTTGGTCGCCAATTAAGTGCCCATAGGTGTCGTTAATGCTCTTAAAGTGGTCTATGTCGAGCATTATCACGCTTAAAGATGTTTGCTCCCGACGAGAGCGACGCAAGTCCATTACTAGCTTTTTATCGAAATAGCGGCGATTTTTTATTTGTGTTAATGGATCTTCCATATTGATTTGTTCAAGTGCGCGATTCTTTTCTTCAAGCTCACGCAGAGTGACCTGAAGTTCAAACGTTCGCTCTTCTATATTTGCTTCTAAATCTAACCTAGCTTGTTCTTGCAGCTCTAAACGTTCTTGTAAGATGGCATCTTGTGCTTCACTTTGGGCTATTTTACTCTGCTGTGCAGTAACTTGGGCATCGCGTTCGATTAAAAAGTGTTTGATGGTAGCAAAGCTTAAACTGAGTGAGCAGATTAAAAAGCTAAAAAATACAAACGGTAAACCACGCGCATTAAAATCATAGAAATTAAACACAACAATAATCATGTAAAGCTGTGCGGAAAAAAACATCAACGCTCCACATAGCAGCGCACATAGTGGCTGTGTTCGCTGTTGCTTAATATCGATCCCTAACGCCGCTATGTGTAATAACATCACTAGCGCGGGCAAGAGTAGACTGTAATAAAGCATGATATTTGTTGGTAATAACCAAATAAAAAATAGGCTGATAAAAAGTAACCAGTTACTCAATCTATGTAAGGGTTGCAGCCACATTTTCGTGGACAGTCGTAATTGTTCAAATAATAGTTTGAATAAGCAAGTGGTTAATATCAACATGCTTGGAACTGCAAGCTGCTGCAGACTAGGCAAAGACGGGTGAAAATAGCGATAGCCAAAGCCATATAAGTAAATCAGTAATAACCATAAAGTCATTAAAATAGTGCCACAGAGTGCAAAGTAGCGCTTTCGTGAAAAACCAAACATAACCAAGCAAGTGATCGCTAAAGATAAAATAAACCCGACTAGCAAGCCATACATTAAATTAAACTTACTTTTATATTTTAAATATTCATCATATTGCCAAAGACTTAACGGCACTCTGACACCATCTAGACTTTTAATATGAAGTAGTAATGTTGAGTTACTTTTCGGTGGGAGTGTTAGCTTTACTAATAATGATTCTGTTTTAATTTGTCGGTTATTGAGTGGTAATGCATCACCAATTTCTTTAAACAATAATCTGTTTTGCTTAAAGTAATGGTATACAGCCACTTTATCTAATAACGGATTATCAATGGACAGTAAAATTTGTAGATCTGAATCCTCAGCGTTGACCAGTTGTAGGCGCAGCCATACGGCTTGATTGGTTAGTCCTAAATTGAGCGATTGCTCAGGAAGTTGTTGCCATTGCTGAGTAGGGGCTAGCTTAGCTTGCTCTATTGTTAAAGGTTGTTGAGAATATTCAAAAGGAATATTTAATATATGTTCAAAATGCTTATCTAAGGTGATCTGCGTTGCATTGGCTGAGAATGAAATAAGTACAAAGCTATAAAGCAGCAACCAAACACGCTTCATTATCAGCCCTTGTGGTTGAATAACTGTTGGAAGTTAAGTGTAGTTTGCTTTGCAACAGTTGCAAACTCTAGACCTTTTAAGGACGCAATTGTTTGGCATATATGTGGTAAATAGCTTGGTTCATTGCTATGCGATTTTGGTTTTGGAGTTAACGAGCGTGGGATCAAAAACGGCGCATCTGTTTCAATTAATAGACGCTCTAATGGCAGCATAGGCACCAGTTGTTGTAGTGATTTACCACGACGTTCGTCACAGACCCAACCAGTAATACCAATGTATAAACCGAGTGATAAGTATTGCTCTAAGGCGTGTTGATCACCGGTAAAACAATGTAATACTCCTCGCACTGAATACTGTTGCAGTATCGCCAGCATATCTTCGCTCGCATCTCGCTCATGTAAATATACCGGAAGATTTAACTCTACCGCTAAAGCGAGTTGTCGGTGTAACACAGAACGTTGAGTTTCACGAGGCGAAAAGTCGCGGTTGTAATCTAACCCGCATTCACCAATTGCTACAATCTCAGGATTTGCAGCAAGAGCGGACAATTGTATTTCTAGTTTTTCATCGGCTGATTTTGCGTCATGGGGGTGAACACCGGCGGTAGCAAGTAGGTGGTACTGTTGTGCTAAGTGAAGAGCTTGCTGGCTGGAGTTTATATCGCAACCAATTAACAGCATCTGGCTAACATTTTGCGCTTTTGCACGAGTAATGATAGCCGAATGTTGAGCATCAAATTGATGATTGGTAAGATTTACGCCAGCATCAATAAGTGATGTGGTCATTAATTAGTGCGCTTAACGCGGATTGAGCGATTCTGACCTGCTTTTTTCAATAAAAATGAGTTGAACATACCGCGCTCAATAATTACAGTATCATCTTGGTCGATACGCAAGCTATCTGAGCCAATTTGGCGCCATTGTTGGCCGTTATTTAAACTAATTATTAACTCACCGTAAGGTGCTTCTTTTACGTTAGTCACGACGGCAGTAATTTCATTGTCGTTTTCTTTTACTAGTTCTTTATGCTCTAAGCCAAAATCTTCATTTTTAACTTTAACTATTTGCTTACTAGCAACAGCTACATCGGCTGTTGCGGTGACTGAACTTGCAGGTGGAGTTAAGGTTTTTGTTGTTTCTGGTTTAGTTAATGACTTGCCTGCCATGGTATTGTCGTAACAAAGCAAGCGATTGAAGTCATTTTCAATAAATGTACAGGCTTGTAAAGCTTTTAAGTTAACTTCATTGGCATGAACAGTTGGAATGCTTAACAAGGCAAGTATTGGTAAAAGTTGTTTTTTCATTTATTCCTCTGATTCATCTTGTTGAGGTTTAGCCTTATAAAAGGATGCTAAGATTAAACCCAATTCAAATAACAGCAGCATTGGAAATGCTAATAAAGATTGTGATAGCACATCAGGTGGCGTTAAAAACATTGCTACAACAAAAACCCCGACTACAATATAAGGGCGTTTCTCTTTTAAACTTTGTGTTGTGGTAGCGCCACTAAAACATAACAGCATAATAGCTACCGGAATCTCAAAAGCGACCCCAAAGGCAAAAAAGAGCTTCAATGCAAAACTTAAGTAGCTACTAATGTCTGGTGCCAAGGTCATCATTTCTGGACCAACGCTAGTAAAAAAGCCAAGAATAATGGGCAGCACTACAAAGTAACAAAATGCGATACCACTATAAAAAAGAATAATGCTTGATGCCAAAACAGGCATTAACATACGTTTTTCATGTTGGTATAACCCTGGCGCAATAAAGCCCCAGATTTGGTGTAAAATTAACGGAAACGCTGCAAATAAAGCGACAAATAAGGTTAACTTAAACGGCGCAAAAAACGGTGCAGTTACATCTGTAGCGATCATGGTTGCTGTACTTGGTAAGTGCGCAACTAATGGAGCCGCTACAAAACCGTAAATATCGTTTGCAAAGTAAACCAGCGCAATAAAAAATACTAATATGGCTAATAAGGCTTTCATGAGCCTATTTCGCAATTCAATTAAATGACTTACAAAGCCTGATTTAACTTGTTCAGTCATAATTTAACTCGTTACCGATATATAGACCATAGCTAACAAAAATAATTTCATTTTTGTTCATCAACATTCACTTTATCTGCTTGCTCAGGAGGATTTCTTTTATAACTATGGGTGACCGAGTCCGCAGCCTTTTGCAATTCGCTGACTGAATCTTTTATTGCAGGACTTAAGTCCTGCATGCCTTGTTGTTCGGCTTTTTTTAAATTTTGGTGTAACTCATGCACTCTTAATTCTTCATTAACTTCAGCCTTAACCGAATTAGCCAGCGATTTTATAGTTTTTATCCAACGGCTAACAGTACGAATAGCAACTGGCAACCGCTCAGGGCCAAGTACCACTAAGCCGACGATTAACACCACAACAAGTTCCCACATACCCATGCTAATTAAGCCTTATGGTCTTCTTTACTTTTATCAACAGACTCTTTGTTTTGTATTGGGTTATTTGCTTGTTCAATTGGTTCTGCTGGTTTATTTTGCTCATCTTCAGAGACTGCTTTTTTAAACCCTTTTACAGCGTTACCTAAATCACCGCCAATACCACGCAATTTTTTCGTACCAAAAAGTAACACTATGATTGCCAAAACAATTAACAATTGCCAAATACTAATGCCGCCAAAACCCATGATGTTCTCCACTTAATTAAATACTGTGAATTAAAATTATTGTACTGATTATACTCACCGAGCACTAAATAGCACTTAGTTTATGCAGCGCTGCGCCAAGCAAGTATAAAGCCGCTTAAAGAGCATATCGCAGCAATACCTGCAGCGACAAGGTCATGCTGCAAATAACATAACCCTGATACTATCATTGCTGAGCCAGCAAAAAGACCAAGTAATAATGGCTTGTGCGATGGCTGTGGCAGTGGTGCAGGACTGTTGCGCTGTTGTTTTAAGTTGTGATAGATCAAATCAGGTAACTCAGGCATTTTTTCTGCCCAAAATGGCAAGTTTGCGTATACCTGTTTCAATACCGACCAAGGACCAACCTGTTGCTTTACCCAGTCTTCTAAAAAGGGTTTAGCTGTTTTCCATAAATCTAATTGTGGATATAGCTGACGCCCAAGGCCTTCAACATACAACAAGGTTTTTTGTAGTAGAACTAATTGGGGTTGAACTTGCATATTAAAGCGACGAGCGGTATTAAATAGATTAACTAAGACGTGGCCAAATGAAATCTCTGCTAATGGCTTATTAAAAATCGGTTCACAGACAGTGCGAATGGCAAACTCAAATTCTTCCACGCTGGTGTCTTTAGGTACCCAGCCAGAATCGACATGTAATTGTGCGACTTGACGATAATCGCGATTAAAAAAGGCAATAAAGTTTTCGGCTAAGTAACGTTTGTCTTCTTTGTTTAGCGTGCCCACGATGCCACAATCGATACCGATAAATTTGGGGTTTTCAGGGCTTTCATAGGATACAAATACATTACCAGGGTGCATATCAGCATGAAAAAAACTATCACGGAACACTTGGGTGAAAAACACCTCCACACCGCGTTCAGCCAGTAGTTTCATATTGGTGTTTTGCGCAACTAATGCCTCAGTATCAGACACTGGAATGCCGTAAATTCGCTCCATGACTAGTACATTTACGCGACTATAGTCACTGTAAACATAGGGAATATAAAGCGAATCAGAACCTTCAAAATTACGCTTTAATTGAATGGCGTTTGCGCCTTCACGCATCAGATCAAGTTCATCAAGTAAGGTTTTCTTATACTCTTTGACTACTTCAACAGGGCGTAACCTTTTCGCTTCATTGATTAACTTGGCCACTATTTTAGAAAATTGTTCCATTAATGCTAAATCAGCGTCAATTTGTTCTCTGATATCAGGGCGAATGACTTTGATAACCACCTTTTGTGGTTGATTATGCTCATCCACTAAAGTGGCTGTATGTACTTGGGCAATGGATGCTGAAGCTAAAGGGGTTTGCTCAAAATCACTAAAGTATTCACTGATATCATCGATTTCGAGTGCATTTTCAATTAGTTGTTGTGCTAACACACCATCAAATGGCTGTACTTGATCTTGCAGCAAGGCTAGCTCTAAAGCGATATCTAGTGGTAATAAATCGCGCCGAGTAGATAACATTTGGCCAAATTTGATCCATACTGGCCCCAATTGTTGTAATGCTAAACGCAGTCTTAACCCTGCTGGTTTTTCTGGGTGCTTATTGGTTAGCCAAAATAGACATGCACGGCCAACTTTGCCATACCAAGGTATTTTTTGTGATGGGATCAGTTCATCCAAACCATAGCTAAGGAGGGTTTTTGTGATGTTATAAAGCCGAGCAGCTGACACAGATAATCCTTACTGATTCATTTTGCTTGAAGTAGTTGGTTGATACGTAACTCAAGTTGCGCAACATGTGCTTTGAGTTGACGCGTGTGTTGCTTAAATTGCTCAAGCTCTAAAGGATGAATGGTCACTTTGAGCTCGTCTTGGCATAAAGTAGTTAGCGTTGTAGAGAGTTTCTTGTTGGCTTTTTGACTTTGCTGTTGAGTTTGTTTAACTAACTGCCATAGTTGCTGTGCCGCTGCGTCACCAAGATAATCAGATAAGTGTTCAGGCCAATCGATATTAAGCGCAGCGAAAGCATTACTAAACCCTTGTGCAATATTTAGATCACCTTGCAAATCGAGTTTATCTTGGCGGATTAACTGAGTCAGCATTGCAGGGTTTTTAAGTGCCATTAAAGTATTAATATCGGCGCTTATCATGCAGTCATATTGCGTTTCGGTAGTGTTGTATAAATGCAGTTGTTGGCCAGTAAACACCACTAAAAACTGCTGTTGCCAATCGCGTATATCAATTAATAAACGTTGTTGGGATATTGACGACAGTCTATCGCTAAGAGTGGGATCGAGTTTAAGCGCCGTATTTAAAACCCTTTCGACGAGTGCGACCATGAAATTATTTAACATACAATACCTTAGCAATAAACTTTACTAGCTAGTGTGACGCTTAATATTTAAAGCCACGATGTAATGCTACAATACCACCGGTGAGATTTTGATAGGTGGTTTGCTCAAATCCAGCCTCGTTCATCATTGCTTTTAGTGTTTCTTGATCTGGGTGCATACGAATTGATTCAGCTAAATATTTGTATGATTCACCGTCGTTAGCAACTAACTCACCCATTTTAGGTAGTAAGTTAAATGAGTAAAAATCATAGGCTTTACTTAATACTTGATGCTCTGGTTTGGAGAACTCCAATACCAGCAGACGACCACCAGGCTTTAAGATTCGGTACATCGAGCGAAGTGCTTTATTTTGATCTGTAACATTACGTAAACCAAAGGCAATGGTAATTAAATCAAAACTATTATCAGGGAAAGGCAGTGCTTCAGCATTCATTTGTACGTAGTCAATATTACCGACAAGACCTAGGTTATGTAGCTTTTCGCGCCCGACTTTAAGCATTGATGAGTTAATATCACCTAATACTACTTGCCCAGTATCACCAACTAGTTGACTAAACTTTGCCGTTAAGTCGCCGGTGCCACCGGCTAAATCCAGCACATGATGGCCTTTACGCACACCTGAACTAGCAATGGTTTGACGTTTCCATAAACGATGAATACCAAACGACATGAGATCATTCATTACGTCATATTTAGTAGCAACGGAATGAAATACATCGGCAACCATAGAAGCTTTTTCGGTTTCGGCAACGGTTTTATAACCAAAATGCGTGGTCTTTTCAGGATTCTCGTTCATGATTAATCTCTATCGTGGTAATAAAGACTAGTGTACTTGATTGTTACGCCATGGTGCAATTTGAATCTGGGGAAAATTGCTTGTGGATCAAGCTTTATGAGTTACGGCTCACTGTCCGGCAATAAAGCTGCTTTGGCCAAGCGATCTGGCTTTATGTGCTGCATTGGAGGCTTTACGGGCAAGATTATTAAAATCTTTTTCGTCTAAGTGCTTGGCAATCCCTAATGAAAGGTTGATTGCTGGAAGTTTAATACCGTTTTTAGAACTAACGAAACGTAATTTTTCGACTCCATTACGGACTTTTTCAGCAATTACATTCGCAGTTTCAGGGTCGATATCAGCCAGTAATACAGTAAAAGCATCTTTGCCTGTTCGCCCTGGTAGGCCACTTTCAAATACATATTTTTGAATTTGTTTAGCTACCTTGCTTAAAATTACTTCACCAATGATATCGCCGTAGTTATCAATAAAGTGATCTAGGTTATCTATTTGAATGGCAATCGCGCACACAGATTTTTTTTGGTCTAACCATAATTGTGTTTGCTGGTTTAAATAATGACGTTTAAAAAGGCCTGTTTGTTGATCGGTGATGTGTTGTTTGCGTAATTGTACGAGTTGTTGTTGAGTTTTTTCTTGTCGTCGCTTTGCTTTGATCAGCTCTTGTTTAAATTGTTTATGTTGAGTGAGCAAGTGAGCAGTTTGCTTATTTAATGTCTCAAGTGCGAGGCGAGTTTGGGCAATATTATTTTCATCTAAAGAATGTACACAGTCGCTGACTTGACTTGCAAAGCGGATAATATCTTTTTCGGTTGAGTGCGCGCTACGTGATAATGAATTAATAATACCATCAACATTACGAACCATATTGGTTTCAGCTTTATGGGCTTGATCCATGTAATCGAAATAAAGTTGTTCTACATAAACACAGTCAATTTCTTGGCCTTGGGCAATTGCACGATCGATAGTGGTATTTAAATCAGAATTAACTTGGCTAACGTAGGTGTAGACAACGTGATAATTAAGAGGAGTCGGTGGTAATATATGATGTTCTAAAAAGATACATACCTTGGTCATTTTTTCTTGAGCAATAGCCATGGAATCATGGAACATCATTGTATACACCAATTAAATACACGTAACAGCGAAATTAAATAACTCTCTCCGTGAGGTCTTGACGCAATCCTAGCGTATGGGATTGCCTTACATTAATCTGTATCGGGGATATTTAAAAGCAAAAATATGTAATTTGATAGCGAAATTTCTATTTTTATCGCTCAATAGCTGGTTTTCTCGACAATCTTATTAAGCAATAAAAAGTGCTGATTAACTACTAGTCAATAGTCGCGGTTAATTTAACCTTGTATTTATTGCCCTTGGTCGCATTTTTTTGGTTATTGTAGCAGTCTAGGTTAGGTTAACCCTCACGTTTTCAGTAGCAGATCCCTATTATTATGAAAAAATCACCTTCATCGGTTATGCGTCATTCTCTGTTAAGCATCGCCTTGGCATGTACATTAAGTGCTTGCCAAATGACCACCGTAGATAGCGATCAACAATTTACGCAGGTTGCGCAATCAATTGTTGATTATCGTAAAAGTATTAGCACGTATAGCAACCCCGAGGGTGTTGATGGTTATTTGTTAACTAATTTATCTGCTGAGTTTCTTGAAAAGAAATATCAACATAACACTGAATTATTAGCGCAGTTAGATGCAATAGATAAAGATAAACTCAGTGATGAAAACCGTATTAATCTCACTATAATTCGTGGACAAGTACAAAATAGTATCGATGAATATGTATTTAACAGCCACTACATGCCGCTTACTTCTGAATATGGCTTTCACTCTAGTTTATCTTTTATGGTGTCGAGTTCAGATTATAAAAAATTAGCTGATTACCAGCTTTATTTGCAACGTTTGCAGCAAGTTCCTCGATTTTTTCAGCAAAACATCAGCTGGATGCGCAAAGGTTTAGAAGTTGGTTTAACGCAACCGAAAGCGGTGCTTGTGGGTTATCAAGACTCTATCAGTGCATATATTGTTGATGACGCTACTGAGTCTGAGTTTTATAAACCATTTTTAAATAATACCGCTGGTTTGAGTGATGGTGAGTTTTTTGCTTTACAACAACAAGCAAAGAAAATTATTAAAGAGCAAGTGATTACTGCTTATCAAGATTATTTAACATTTTTTAATGAAGAGTATCAGCCAGGTGCGCGTACTGAAATTGGTATCTCTGCAACACCTAATGGTGCTGCGTTTTATGCCAATCGCGCCAAGTATTATACCACCACAGATATGACGCCAAAAGAAATCCATGAACTGGGGTTAAAAGAAGTGGCACGTATTCGTGCTGAAATGGATAAGATTATTGAGCAAGTTGGTTTTAAAGGCACGTTTGCTGAATTTGTGCACTTTTTACGTACTGATCCGCAATTTTATGCTAAAACACCGGAAGAGTTATTAAAAGAAGCATCGTACATAGCTAAAAAGATGGATGCACAATTACCTAAGCTATTTCATACCTTACCACGGATGCCTTATGGTGTTGCGCCGGTGCCAGCAAGCATAGCGCCTAAGTACACGACTGGCCGTTATTCTGGTTCGAGTCGTGATGATCAAGCGGGTTATTACTGGGTAAACACTTATGCACTTGATAAGCGCCCTTTATACGTATTAGAAGCTCTCACTTTTCATGAGGCTGTACCAGGGCATCATTTACAGATCTCCCTTAATGCTGAATTAGAAAACTTACCAAGCTATCGTCAGAATGCATACTTATCGGCATTTGGTGAAGGGTGGGGGTTATATTCTGAGTATTTAGGAATTGAAGCGGGTTTTTACCAAGACCCATACAGTAACTTTGGCCGTTTAACTTATGAAATGTGGCGAGCAGCTCGTTTAGTGGTTGATACTGGCATGCATATGTATGGCTGGAGCCGAGATCGCGCGATGAAGTTTATGAGTGAAAATACGGCATTGTCACTACATAACGTGAAAACCGAAACTGATCGTTATATTTCATGGCCAGCACAAGCACTATCATACAAAATTGGTGAGCTGACTATTAAGCGCTTACGTAAAGAAACCGAGCAAGCGCTTGGTCAAGATTTTGATGTACGTGAGTTTCACCATCAAATACTTCGCCACGGTTCTGTGCCAATGTCAGTATTAGAAGATCAAATCCATCAATATATTGAAACCGAGCTAGAAAAGCGCGGCTAAATTACAACGTTCAATTTATCTCGGTTCGTGCTGATTAGCGTGTAACCGAGCTTTCCTTACAAAACATTTGCTTGAAACTTGTTCTGCTTATATTCTCAAAGCTGGAAAAACAACCAGCAAGGGGCGCTGCATGAGTAATTTAATAGTTTTTAGCATTGATGTGTTTGCCAGCTTATTTATAGTGGTATTTGGGTGTTTAGTTTTAGTTGTTATTTATTTTTATATCAGTGATGTAACTCAATCTAAACAAGCGATTAGACGTAATTATCCGGTAATAGGTCGGTTTAGATACTTTTTTGAGCGCCAAGGTGAGTTTTTTCGTCAATACTTTTTCGCTATGGATCGCGAAGAAATGCCATTTAATCGCGCCGATCGTAGTTGGGTTTATAAAGCGGCTAAAAATGTTGATCGTACCACCGCCTTTGGCTCAACTCAGAGCCTAGAAGTTACCGGGACCGTGATGTTTATGAACTGCGCGTTTCCTACCTTGGACGAAGAAGCGCTTGAACCTAGTGCAGTTACGTTAGGGCCGCATTGTCGAAATCCTTATATTACTAAATCGCTATTCAATATTTCAGGTATGAGTTTTGGTGCGTTATCAAAACCTGCTGTACGTGCGTTATCGCAAGGTGCCAAACTCGCTGGTTGTTGGATGAACACTGGTGAAGGTGGTTTAAGCCCTTATCACTTAGAAGGAGGTGCCGACATTGTGTTTCAAATTGGCACAGCTAAATATGGTGTGCGCGATGAACAAGGTAAATTAAGTCATGAGAAGCTCAAGCAAATAGCTGCGCATGAACAAGTAAAAATGTTTGAAATTAAAATGAGCCAAGGTGCGAAGCCTGGTAAAGGCGGTATGTTGCCAGGCAAAAAAGTGACTGCTGAAATTGCGGCTATTCGTGGTATCCCAGAAGGTCACGATTCAATTAGCCCAAATGGTCATCCTGAAGTTAAAAACCCTGCAGATTTACTTGATATGATTGCCTCGGTGCGCGAAACGACTGGCAAGCCAACCGGCTTTAAAGCGGTTATTGGCGCTTATGCATGGCTGGAAACCTTGTTTGCTGAGATCAATCATCGTGGTATTGAATCTGCGCCCGATTTTATTACTATCGATAGTGCTGATGGCGGTACCGGTGCTGCACCACAACCGCTGATGGATTCGGTGGGTTTACCACTGAAAGAAAGTTTACCTTTGGTTGTTAATATGCTCGAAAAGCATGGCCTGCGAGAGCGAATTAAAGTTATTGCGTCAGGCAAACTGATTGTGCCGTCTAAGGTTGCATGGGCGCTCGCGCTGGGCGCAGACTTTGTTGTATCGGCACGTGGTCATATGTTTGCTTTGGGTTGTATTCAAGCGCTGCAATGTAATAAAGACACTTGCCCAACAGGGATAACCACACACAACGAGCGGTTGCAACGTGGCTTAGATGTCGCCGATAAAGCGCAGCGCGTAGCAAACTACAATAAGTACATTCATTATGGTGCGGGTTTAATTGCTCACTCATGCGGGGTATTTAGTGCCCGTGAACTTGGCCGCCAGCATGTGCGCGTTGTGCAAGAAAATGGTTTATCAGAGCCGCTTGATAAAATGTATGAAAATTACCAGTAATTTAAAAGACTAGGTAATAGAAGCTAGGTCCCGCCCAAATAGGTTGATAAAAGGCACTAAATAAAGTGCCTTTTGCTATTTTTATAAATTTAATTTAGTTGGCTTATCAATAAAGAGAAAAACTCTTCTTTGTTATTGCAAGTGTGGGCGTTGAGTACTAACTGCTCACCCAGCGCTAAAGTGTGGCGTTGTACGTCTAAACGCGCCTGCGCATCTTCAATGCCATCAATGTCAGCAACGTGTGCTAAGCCGATAGTGCGGCGTATCAGTTCTGTCCCACAGTAACCAATCGCGTCTTGTAATACTTGTTGCATAAAATACTCGCCATAACCAGCGGCTTTTAAATTGTTATCTGTGGTTTGCTCTGCAATAAATGTCAGCCACTGTTGTTCAAACAAAGAATAACTCTCTTGCAGGCAAGTCAGTAAATGGGTGTGATAGTTACGGCGTGTAACAAATTCACTAATACGAGCATTTTGCGCGCAGTAGTTTAATAATAAATTGCCGATAAATGAGCCGATATCAAAGCCAACTGGGCCAAAAAAGCCAAATTCAGGGTCGATCATCTTAGTGGTTTTTTGATCGACAAAAATACTGCCGCTATGCATATCACCATGTAATAGCGTCTGCGGGCATGATAAAAACTTAGCTTTTAGTTTTGCGATCGCTAAATGTAATGCGGTGTTATTTTGTAGTTTATTGACTGTACTTTGCAACTCGCTTGGGTAGTTATTACGCTCATGTTCACGCAAGATATCGTTGAAAAACAAATCTTCAGTAATTTGGCACAACTCTGGATTAGTAAACTGACTGACTTTGGCTTTTTTATCTTGCGCGGTTAGGTAAAAGTCTGAGTTATAAAAACCAGTATGGCTTAAGTAGTGAGCCACATGTTGACCTAATAGCGGAAATTGCTCTGCGTTTATTTGTGCGCTACGCAAAATTTGTAAGTGACCAAGATCTTCTAAAATGGTCAGTGCTTGCTCTGGATTATGATGCAATACTTTTGCTGTGTAGTCAGGGCTTAATGCGCCGTGATTGAGTAAAACCTCAGCTTCAATGCGTGCTCGGTCAAGCGTTAATGGCCATGACTCACCCACACAGCGCGCATAAGGTAAGGCTTGCTTTAAAATAACGCTATTACTTTGCTCGTCGCTTATTCTAAAAACGAGATTTAAATTGCCATCTCCAAACTCATACGCCGATAACGTTTGGTCAGGATCAAACAAATCATACCCATCTTTAGTTACAAGATTTTTAATATAATCAATCGCATGCTGTGCATTAAAGGCAACGTATTCGGCCATCGGCGTACTCTCAGAAAATGATAAACAATAGCATTCTATACCTTCAACCGTTTAGATGTCTACACTTCTGGGTTGTGCGTTTTAAAAACTACTGTAAAATAACCTCAGCCTAACGATTATTCAGGATCAATCATGCAAGACCTCATAGCGAGCAGTTTAAAATATCAAAACAATACACTAAGCGTGTTAGACCAATACCTACTGCCGCATCAGCAGGTATGGCACGAATGTGATGATGTAGCCAGTATGAGGGATTTAATTCTAAGCTTAAAAATACGCGGCGCACCGCTGATTGGTTTAGGAGCAAGTTTGCTAGTTGCCCATTTGGCAGAGCAAGGCACAGCTAAAGTAGCATTAGCGCAGGCGATTGATGATTTAGAAGCCACTCGGCCAACTGCGGTTAATTTAATGCATTGTATGGCAAAGTTACGTATTGCATTACAACAAGATGATTATGTAACGGCAATTGTAAGCGCCGCTGTAACATTGTTTAATGAAGATATCGCCTTGTGTGAAAGCATGGCAAATCATGGAGTTGCATTGGTTAACCGCGGCGATAATATTCTCACACATTGTAATACTGGTGCCTTAGCAACCGCAGGTATTGGTACTGCTCTTGGTGTTATTTATAAAGCGCAGCAACGTCATGGCGATATTCATGTATGGGTGGATGAAACGCGGCCATTATTGCAAGGCGGGCGTTTAACCGCGTTTGAACTTGAGCGCTGGCAAGTACCTTACACCTTAATTTGCGATAATATGGCAGCGAGTTTAATGGCTGCAGGCAAGGTTGATAAAATTTTTGTCGGTGCAGATCGTATTGCTGCAAATGGTGACTTTGCTAATAAAGTGGGCACTTATAACTTAGCAGTACTGGCGCATTTTCATAACATCCCATTTTATGTCGTAGCGCCGCTAACAACCCTCGATGTAAACACAGCATGCGGTGCAGACATTGAAATAGAACAACGTAACAGCGCAGAAGTGCGCGGTGTAAGCGGAAGCTTTGGTGAAGCGCTATGGGCACCTACAAATGCTAACGTATATAATCCCGCATTTGATGTAACCCCCGCTAAGCTTATTACCGGCTGGGTACTCGATACTGGCGTGTATGACCAACAACAAGTGTTAGTTGGTGAATTAAAAAGGCTGGTTTAACAGCCTTTTGCCACATACACCCATGCATTAATGCCGCTGCTAAATGACTCTTCAATACGGATGTAGTCATTAACTTCGTAGCTATCCGCGTTAGCAAGTTCCTCTAAGGTGATAGTAAAAATAGTGCCAGTTACTGTATCTGTTGGCAGGCCTGTTTTAATTAATGCTGGATGAAAACGCTGGCCGCTGCTTTTCAGCACGGCGGCGTCGGTGATCTCAACTTCGCCTACTACGTAACCTTGTAGTGTATCGGCTTGGCCTTCGAGCAAGCGGCCAAAGGTATCAAGCTGTACTTGCTCTAATTGCAGTGTGCCGTATGAAAACAACTTTTCCATTTAAACTCCATTATTAACAGATATTTAGTCCAATAAAGGAAACTGCTTAGCAATCTCAGATTCGGTGCTTTGTGCCACCCAGCCTTCGGTATTATTGAATAAACGGATCGCAGTAAATTCAGGATCGCTGCCCATATCAAACCAATGGGGAGTAAGCTCTGGTACTGAAATTAAATCACCCTGCTTGCAAAGTACTTGGTAAACCTTGTCGTTAATATGCAGGCAAAATAATCCTTGGCCTTTTACAAAAAAGCGTACTTCGTCTTCACTATGGGTGTGCTCAAATAAAAACTTAGCACGTAATTCTGCAGCGTTCGGATTGCCTTTTGCCAGCGAAATAACATCTACAGTTTGATAACCACCTTGTTGCTTTAAGCTTTCAATATCAGCGTTATAGGCGGAAATAATAGCTTCATGGCTAGTATCAGCAGTAATCATTTTTGTTGCTTGCCACTGCTCAAATCGTACATTTACTTTATTAAGCTCGGTGGCAATTTGTGCTGTATCTTGAGTGTTTAATAAAGCATTATTGCCGTTACAGTCAGCAAAAATAGTCAGTTGGCTCATGCTAAATGCTCCACAGTGAATTGGCTAAAATCGTTAATATAGTTATGCGCAGGCGAGCTTGCTTGACCATCACGGATCAGGTGCAAGGTTTTTAAACCTGCGGCTTTGGCGGCATCAAGCTCGGCTGCCACATCACTTAAAAATAACACTTCATTAGCGGCAAAAGGTAGTTGCTCAATAATATTGTGATATGAACGTTGCTCTTGTTTAGCGCCGACTTGAGTATCAAAATAATCAGTAAATAAGGAGCGAATATCACCAAAGTCAGAGTAGTTAAAAATTAAATGCTGTGCTTTTACTGACCCTGATGAATACACATACAACTGCTGGCCGGCTTGTTGCTGTGCAACTAAAAAGTGGTAGGCATCTGGGTATAAATGGCCGGTAAAATCGCCATTTTCATAGCCAGTTTGCCAAATCAAACCTTGTAACTGTTTTAATGGAGTGATTTTTTTATCGTCACGGATCCATTCAAGTAAAGTGTTAATTACGACATCAATACTGGCATCTGGCTGTTCAATAACCGCTTTTACGGCATAAATTTGTTCAGCTACAGCGCTTTGCTCTTGATGAGTTTTTACAAATTCGGGGAGCTGCTTTGCGGCATATGGAAATAGTACGTCTTTAACAAACGAAATACGGGTAATAGTGCCTTCAATATCGGTCAGCAGTGCTTTGATCATGATTCTAATCCTACTAATTTTAAGCGTTCTATCTCACATGCAAATAAAAACTCAAGGCCTTCTAATTGACGGCGTACTTCACTAATAGTGCGACCCACTACATACAAACCGTGGCCGCGAATAAGCACGCCGTGCTCAATAGGCGTGTGTAAGTGGTGATCGCTCACTAATAAACTCAAGCGATCAATATCTTGGTCGTTATCAAAGATTGGAATACTCAAGGTGTCTAAATGTGAAGTAATGCCGGTTAGTGACTTTTGCATTTCGTAGCCGTGTAAGTCTAGGCTGTGACCTTTAATAACCCGAGATAATACCGTCGCAGCAACCGAATGAGTGTGCAATACATAATTAGCAGCAGGAATAAGTTTATACATGCACAAATGCAATTCGGTTTCAGCTGAGGGTTTGGCGGCGCTAGCGCTACGATTACCGACATGATCCAGTTCAATAAAGGTATGCGACCCTAATTGACCTTTGTCAAAACCGCTGGCAGTAACCACAAAACCGGTGTTAGTTCGCGCTGAAAAATTACCACCCGTAGCTGGCACCCAACCACGTTGACTGATCCACTTTCCTGCTTCTATAAGTTCTGAAATAGCGGTATTGTTATGCATACATTCCTCATACTTTTTTAGACGGCTATACATCTGTTAACAGCAATGATAGCATCGCTTTGGGCGCAAAACCATCATTAAGGGTAACCAGTGTTTGAAAGTAAATTGCCAAATTTAGGCACCAGTATTTTTAGTCAAATGACTGCTTTAGCAAATCAATTCGAAGCGATTAATTTATCGCAGGGGTTTCCTGAGTTTGATGCGCCTGAGCTACTTAAAAAACAGCTTAATCATTATGTGCTTGAAGGAGTTAATCAATATTCACCTTCATCTGGTGTGCCGCGCCTGCAGCAACAAATTGCCCAGTTAGCAAAACGAAAATATGCAGCTGAAATAGATGCCGCGCAGCAAGTAACGGTAACCTCTGGCGCGACCGAGGCCTTGTTTGTTGCCATTCAGGCGCTGGTGCGCGAAGGTGATGAAGTCATTGTGTTTGACCCCGCTTATGATTCATACCAGCCAGCGATTGAATTGGCCGGTGGTAAGTCAGTCAATATTGCTCTGCATGCTCCGAGTTATGCAATTGACTGGCAAACGGTGGCTGCGGCTATCAATAGCAAAACGCGGGCTATTATAATCAACACCCCACATAACCCAAGTGGTAAAACGTTAAAACAGCACGATATTAATGCTCTAAAAGCCTTAGTAATTAAGCATGACTTATACCTGATAAGTGATGAAGTATACGAGCATATTACTTTTGATCAGCAACCGCATTTAAGTGTGCTGCGTGATAACGAATTGTTTGCTCGCAGCTTTGTGATCTCAAGCTTTGGCAAGACTTTTCATAGCACAGGCTGGAAAATGGGTTACTGCATCGCACCCGCTGCACTTGCGGTCGAGTTTCGTAAAATTCACCAATATGTGACTTTTTCAAGCTTTACGCCGGCACAACATGCATTAGCCGATATGTTAGAACAGCAAGGTGAGCATGTGGATGAGCTCAGTGAGTTTTATCAACAAAAGCGTGATGTACTTAGTAAAGCACTAAAAGATAGCCGCTTTACCATTTTACCAAGTGAAGGCACCTACTTTTTACTGCTTGATTACAGCGATGTATCGGATTTAAATGACGTAGAATTTTGCCAGTGGTTAGTAGAACAAGCAGGCGTTGCAGCCATTCCACTAAGCGTGTTTTATCAGCAACCAAGCAACGATAAAGTTATTCGCTTATGCTTTGCCAAAAATGACGCCACGCTATTACAAGCCGCGGAGATTTTATGTCAACTTTAACTATAGCACTGATACAAACATCGCTTAATTGGTTAGATAAAGACGCCAACTTGGCACACTTTGGCAATAAAATAGCTGATATAGATAAATCAGTAGAGCTTATTTTATTGCCAGAAACCTTTGCCACCGGCTTTGCTATTAACCTTGATTGCGCAGAGCCGGATCATCAGTTAAAGCAAGGCAAAGTGCTTGATTGGATGATCGCGTCGGCAAAATCAAGCAATGCGGTAATTGCAGGCTCGGTATTGGTAACTCAAGGCGATAAAAAAGCTAATCGCTTTTATTGGGCATGGCCCAATGGCGAAGTGAAATATTACGACAAACGGCATTTATTTTGTTTGGGCAAAGAGGGCGATTTTGTAACCGCAGGGCAGCAACGTGAAGTGTTCACCCTTAATGGCTTTAGAATTCTACCGCAAGTTTGTTACGACTTACGTTTTCCGGTCTTTCAGCGCAATCGCAATGACTACGATGTGATGGTTAATGTCGCCAACTGGCCTGCTGCAAGGCGCAAAGTATGGGACACCTTACTAATGGCGCGGGCGATGGAAAACCAGTGTTATGTGATTGGCGTTAATCGTATTGGTGATGATGCTAATGGCGTCGCGCACAATGGCGGCACGGCAGTGTATGACTTTAAAGGTGATACGTTAGCAGCCGCTACTGATAACAAAGATGATGTTGTTATTATCACTTTGGACAAACAGCCGCTTGAGCTCTTTAAGCAAAGTTTCCCAGCGCATTTAGATGCCGATGGGTTTAGTTTGGGTTATTAAGATAAAGAGACTGTTTAGCCTCTTTACCCGTTTTACGCAGAAGCATTGTAGGTGAGTTTGATCGCAGCGAAACCCGACAACATACAACAAAAAAATAATCTACAGGCTTGTATCAATACAAGGCCGTTTATCTGCGATGAATTTTTACCTGCTCACCCAATCGTTACGAGAGAATACCTAGGCTAGGTTAAAGTATTGATTTAATAGGTAGCAACCTATTGCATTACTATGATGTAACAGTTAGTTATCCGGTTTTTTATCTGCATTGTGATTATATGGTTGGCACAATATCTGAATTTCGTGATGCCCATCATATAATTTAAATAACTCATTGCCCCCAGTTTTGTTAAAAAATTGAGATAGGGTTATTTTGTCCTGCTCATACTCCATTAGTAACCAAAAGCCGTAAAAACCTTTAAACCAAAAATAATAGAATATCGCTGCGAAAAAAAATACTAGATAGGCTGCTTTACCTACTTTCTTTTTATATTTTAAACAACTAAGGAACAACCAAATACAACTCAACATTGCTAAAATTAAGAATGCTGAAAAAGGAGTAATAACTACTTCAATGTTGTCCCAGCGAGAGCTTAGACAAGAAGCATGTCGGTCTGAAACTATTGTGTAAATTAAAGTGATTTTGAAAAGGAAGTACAATAATACAGTTGTAAAAACTGCATATAAAATACCACTTTCTTTGTCCTCACTGTTATTCAACTTGTAGCCTTAGAAAATATTTTGGTGTTTTTAAAAAGAAAAGTCAGAACGATTTTTGAATTTGGTTTAAGAGCTGACTTATGTGTTCTATTTGATATTACATTACACAACTTAGCGGAAGGGATCTAGAGTTTAGTTTTCTGGCCGCACTGCGTGCGTTTAACTTTGTTCCAGACAAAGTTTGGTCGAACCCTAGTCGAGGGTTCTCACCCGCCTTCATTGGTGTAAAGGTTACGGACATAAAACAATAGGCTTTTCATTCTGAAATTTGTGTCAAACGTGGGGATGGGCTTGCTTACGTCCATGTAACTAATCGCTTCGCGACGCTTGCAGCGGCCTAAAATGTTCCTGACATTTTATCGAACCCTGGTCGAGGGTTCTCACCCGCCTTCTGCCATTTTTAACAACAAAAAAAGCCCCACAATAAATTGCGGGGCTTTTTTCGTTATTAAATGGCGGAGAAGGAGGGATTCGAACCCTCGATAGAGCTACAAACCCTATACTCCCTTAGCAGGGGAGCGCCTTCGGCCACTCGGCCACCTCTCCGGCGCATAAATTGTCATTTTGATAATCGAGTGAACCACCAAAACGTAATAATGGTGGAGAGATAGGGATTTGAACCCTAGAGGGGCTATAAACCCCTGCCGGTTTTCAAGACCGGTGCATTCGACCACTCTGCCATCTCTCCGTTGGGAAAGAATAATACGCAGGTGATTGGGGTGTGTAAATAGGAAAAAGATCGTTTGCTGTTTTTTTGTTCTAAAAAAGAGGTTTTTTTATAAAAAAGGAGTTTTTAGGGAGTTTAAAGAAGGGGTTGCAGCAAACGAGGGAGCTAAATAAGTAGTTTCATTTAGTGGTTGGGTGTTTGCTGCACCGCTAAAGTAATCATGGTTGGGTGATTACTTGTATTGAACTGCGCCGCCAAGAGCTAGCTTTTTGCCGAAACGGTTAAGTCTGGCAAGCATTTTTGCTTTGCGGTTGGTCGGTTTTACTGCAACATGGGTAGCTACATTTTCGTTTAATGTATTTACTGGGTTCATTACTTTGCTCCGGGTTATGTCTGTTTTGACAACACGGCTATTCTGAGCTTTTTTTGCACAAAAATAAAACGATAAAAATTAGGGTGGTCGGATAGAAATAACTAATCCGAATTGTTTTTATTAAGGTATGATTCAGATAGTAAGTACTGAGTATTATGCATGGTTATGAAATTTAAAGTCGCCTAAATCACTTGTTTAAAAGCAATATTACACTGCCGCTGATATTTTAATGCATTAGATAATAAATAAAGTGACTAATTATTCAGATTAATTTATTTTTTGAAAATGTCTATTTCCCTACTTTTGAATAGGCTGGTATCCAGATGCTAATAATTATTAAACCAAGTACGCAAAAAAAACATAAAAAAAATTGCACTTGGTTATTAGAGCAGTGTCAAAAACGTCAAATTAGTTACACTGTTTTTTACACCACAGGACATTTTACCAATGATTGCCAAAAAATAACGGTTTTGGCTCAGTCACAAAAGCGCGTTGTTGTGCTCGGTGGTGATGGCAGCCTGCATTTGGCTGTAAACGCATTGATGGGATTGAGTTGCTCGTTGGCGTTATTGCCTCAGGGGACGGGTAATGATTTTGCACGCGGCTTTGGCTGTTCAAACTCAGCTTGGCGTAATGCTATTTTTAGTGAGCATCAAGTAAAAATCGATATTGGCCAAATAAATAGCCGTTACTTTATTAATATTGCGGGGGTTGGCTTTGATGCGCATGTAGTACAGGCATTGCAAACCAAGCCTGCATTATCCGCTTTAAGTTATAGTTTAGCTGGCTTTAAGTGTTTATTCGTTTATCAGCCTTCTCGCTTGGCTGGGAGTTTTGCAGGGCAGCAATGCGAATATGGTAATTTGATTACTGTATTTGCAAATCATCATTATTTTGGTGGGGGGTTGATGATAGCGCCAAAAGCACAATTGAATAGTGGCTATTTAGAGTGCTATCGCGTGCCTACGCGTGGTTTGTTAGGTAACCTCTACAGTTTTGTGCGCTTATTGCTACGTAAGCACCACGGTATGAAAGAGCTCAACTACCAGCGCTTAGAAATTGCTTATATAAATACGCCTGATTTACCAATCGAAGCAGATGGTGAGTTGGTAGGCGTTACCCCAGCGGTGGTGACTATTCATCCGCTCGCGTTGCGTTTTTGTATGCCGCAATGTTAAATGACGAGTAATATGTTAGTAATAAAAAAGCGCCTAACAAGTAGGCGCTTTTGGCGTTAGTTGCGTATATACGCATTCTAACTGGGGATGGAGCGTTTATTAGCAAATGATGCTTTATTAGACTCAATAAACGCTTTAATTCTTTTTGTTGGAGTCAGTACAATAGCATTACCAAGCAGTACTAAACTAAAGCCGATAAACGTATTGGCTTGCCAACTAAAACCTTCAAATAATGTACTTAAAGTCACTGCAACTAATGGAAATAACACAATCACATAGCTGGCACGTTCTGGGCCGATATTTTTTAGTAGTGCAAAGTAACATGCAAATGCAATAACCGTCCCAAACACCGATAAATAAACTAATGAATACCAGTAGCTTGCTGGGGCCGACAGGCTAAAATCGGCACCGCTGATGATTACATATACAAATAAACCAATAGCGCTGTATAACATGCCCCATGCATTGCCCTGCATGACGCCAATACGTTGTTGAGAGTTACGTACGCTGATCATATTCCCTAATGAAGCCACAAAGGTGCCAGCTAAGGCAAGTAGCAAACCGACCAACGCCCCATTACTCAAGTCGAACTGCTGTAATTGTGGCCAAAACAGACTGATGATGCCCAATACCCCTATCAATGCACCCGTATAAATACGTTTAGCGATGGGTTTACCAAAAAATAATCGGGTATTTACAATGTTCATTAATAACAACATTGAAAAGGCGATTGATGCCATGGCTGACGTTAAATAATGTTGTGCCCAGTAAAGTACTAAGTAATTAAGGCCAAAGTTACACAGTGCTAGTAATACGAAAAAGCCATGATCGCGACGACTATAATTCATCGGTAATTTTTTAATATTCACCCATACCCACATTAGAATTGCAGCCAAACTAAAGCGATAAAATAGTGAAACTTCAACGGCGATATCGCCAAGTTGAAATTCGATTGCGAGCCAGGTAGAGCCCCAAATTAAAACGGTTAGTGCATAAAGCACGATACTTTTCATGGCCTTGGTCCATTATGTCGATTAAGTGTTTATTTTAAGATACTTCTGTATACTTAACATACACAGAAAACTATAAATGCAACATATACAGATTGTACGGCTTTAAGGTGTCTACTATGTCGCTGGTGATCAGCAAAACCAACCATGACTTTTTATATCAGCAAGTAATGCAGCTGGTGCGTGAGCTGAGTGAGCAGGGGACACTATTACCAGGCGAAAAACTCCCCTCATTACGTAAAATGGCCACTAAGCTGAATGTCAGTATTCCGACGGTGAAATTGGCTTACCAATCACTTGAGGCACAAGGTTTGGTTGAAGCACGAGAAAAGTCAGGCTATTTTTTAAAAACGGCACATACCCAGTTAGCGCGGCCAAAGCGGGTTAAACTCAATCGTGAGCCAGTTTCGGTCAACATGCAGGTATTAATTGAGCAAGTGTATGATGCAATTCATCAAGCCGATGTCGTACCGTTTGGCATTGCTAATCCTGTTGCTGCCGCTCCAACTGATAAAATGCTAAGTCGTACGATGCGCCGGGTTATGTCGATTGCCGGCAGTCGCGCCATAAATTATGGTGCGATGGATGGTTTTGCACCATTGAAAAAGCAGTTAATCCATCGTTATTTAGATTTTGGCATTGGTGTTGACTCGCAAGAACTTGTGATCACCAACGGTGCTCAAGAAGCACTGGCGATCGCGCTAAAATGTGTCACTAAAGTAGGTGATGTGGTGGCGATCGAGTCACCTTGTTATTTTGGTATCATTGAATTGATCGAAAGCCTGGGCCTCAAGGCGCTCGAGATCCCGCTGTGTCCTGATGATGGGATCTGGCTTGATGATCTGAGCCAGGCTTTACATGATCACGATATTAAAGCCTGTGTGTTCTCTACTTCGATCAATAATCCTGTGGGTAGTTTTATGCCTGATCATAAGCGTAAACAATTAGTAGAGTTATTGGAATCTCAAGATGTGGTGCTAATTGAAGATGATGTGTATGGTGATTTACATTTTACCCCGCAGCGCGGTACACCCGCTCAGGCTTACTCAACAAAAGGGTTGGTATTAACCTGTGCATCGTTTTCTAAAACTGCGGCGCCGAGTTATCGTGTTGGCTGGTTGATTGCCGGAAAGTTTGCTGCCAAAGCGCGTCGCTATAAGCGTGCATTGAGTTGTTCTACTTCATTGATCAATCAATGGACGTTATATGAATTTATAGTTAGTGGTGATTATGATCGTAATATAAAACTACTGCGACAGCGTCTACGTTCTAATAAAGAACGAATGATCTGGTGTTTACAACAGGCCTTTCCGAGTACCGCTAGGATCAGCGATCCGCAAGGCGGATGTGTGATCTGGATTGATTTAGGTGCGGCTTACGATAGTGTAAAACTATTTCAACTGGCATTAGAAAGTGGCATTAGCATTACTCCTGGCTATATTTTTTCAGCCACTAATAAATATCGCAGTTGTATTCGATTAAGTTATGGTTTGCCATGGGGTGAAAAAATTGAACAAGCTATTATAAAGCTAGGTGAGTTAGTGCATTTAGCGAAGAAATAGCATGGCATAAAAAAGCAGCACCTTTAAAAAAGAGTGCTGCTAAAGGGATATCAAACTTTTAGCGTTTAGAACCTGAGTTCAAGTTAGTTATTTTGTTTATAACTAAATAATTGGTAGTCTTTCAATTCTGGAACTAGTTTAACTAATTGTTGCTCTTGATCAGCAATGGTTGAAAAATTACCGCACAGTGCATCAGCGCGTTTTTCAAGTTGGTTAGCTTGTTGCTCAACTTTGGCTTCAATTTCAGCTCCCATATTTTCCATGCGTTGTTCAAAGGCTTGCATATCGCCACCAGAGCCCATTAGTTCTGAACCTACAGCCATTAAAATACTACCCATCGATTGCATCATCGCAGCTTGTACAGCGCTTTCTATTTGCTCATCAAATTGGCTTTCAAAGTTTTCGCCAAATTGGCTAAAGCTTTGTTGGCCCATTACAAAAGCGCCTTGTTGGTAAAAGGTGTTTTGTACTTCTACCTGAATATCAGCCATTAATTCATTAATGCTATCTAGGCCATCGATATTAAAGGCATTGGCGACTTCTTCAATGGCGACCCCGGCAATTTTAACGCCTTCAAGAGCAATGTTCGCGACTTCTGGTAATTGGCTACGCAGACTGTCTGAATAATTACTGATAGCTTGGTGTTGTTGACTGTTGAGTGTCAAAGTTTGGCCATCAATCATTAACTCGCCACTATTTATAAAAGTCATAGTGTGGTTATCAGCTGTAAAAATTTCTAATTCATTTGGCTTAATACGCACATCATTTTTAAATTCAACGTCACATGTGTCGCCGCTAAAAGAAATATTCGTCTCATTGTCATTGTGTGCCATTGCCCCTGTGGCAATGAATAAAGAACTTATTAATAGTAATTTTTTCATTTTTATTTCCTGCTAATTTGTTGATTATGACCAGTACGCATTTAACGTATTTAATACATATCAAGTTTAGTGCCAACAATTATTAGTAAATAAAAACAAAGGGTTAATTGTTTTTTACTATTTTTAAATTGTATTAGGAGGTTATAAAAAAGCCATTTTTTAGTCATTTTGACTAATTTACATTGATACATAAAATATACTTATCGTTTCGATAAAAAACTCTCACTTTCCAGAACTCAAATTTAGCGCTATTTATTCACAATATCGACATAACACTATTTTAGAATCGCGTTATGGCTTTATTTTGGTGCTTTTTCATACGGTGAAATAGTGCTGAACATTTTTAATTTACCAATGATAGTGATAAAAATCCTTAATTGGTCTCAAACACTTTATGGAGTGGGTTGTGGGTAAGACATTTAGTTACGATGCGCTAGATGACGATTTTGTTGAAGACGAGTACGAAATGGTCGGGCGTAATCAACACGACAAGAATAAGCAAAAGGTTAAGAAAAAGTTGGAAGACTACCTTGAGCAAAAACGCTTGCGTAAAAACTTGGGCGATGATGACTTAGATGAGTATTTAAACGACTAAGAGATAATTTAAATAAAGAGGCAATTTGCCTCTTTATTGCTTTTAGAGTTTAGATATTACTGCTTTTAAGGGCTTTGATAATAGCACCTTCGATTTGCTGCGGTTTGGTAAATGGTGCAAAGCGTTTAATTGCCTCGCCGTCACGGCCAACTAAAAACTTAGTAAAATTCCATTTTATTTTGCGGGTTAAAAATCCAGGTAATGCTGATTTTAAATGCCTGAATACAGGGTGGGCGTTTTCGCCATTAACATCAATTTTACTCATCATCACAAAATCAACACCGTAGTTAATCAAACAACCTTGCGCTATTTCTTTTGCGCCGCCAGGCTCTTGTTTGCCGAATTGATTGCACGGAAAACCAATAATTACTAACCCTTGATCAGCGTATTTTGCATGTAATTGTTGTAAACCTTCGTACTGTGGAGTGAAGCCACATTTACTGGCAGTGTTGACAATTAACACAACTTTGCCTGCGAAATCTGAAAAATCAATGCTTTGGCCTTGCAAATTGCTGGCTGAAAGTTGATAGAAGTCGTTCATGTTGCTCTCTAGTTATTGTTGTTTGTTAAATTCTATCCTGAGTTGTGATAGACATACAGCTTAAATTATCATCACATTGCATATACCATTTTATTTTAACTTGCATGATTAAAGCTTTTGAGTAAATGTTCAATCAATAATCGCACTCTGTATGGCATTAAATCTTTACGTGGATACACTAACCAAGAGGCATTGTCTGTTACCTGAAACTCATCAAGTAAGGTAATTAGTTGCCCGTTTTCAATATACTTATCAACAATATCAGTGGCTAAATGGGCAATGCCTAAGCCTGCTAATGTCGCAGATAATAGTGCGCGCGGATGGTTACTGCGCCAGTTGCCGGCAACTTTTACCTCTTTAATATCGCCGGCAAAATTAAATCGCCAACGTTTCCCCATGGCAATTAAGCAATTATGAGCGGTTAATTGTTGAGGCGTAGTTGGGGTTGGGTGATGTGCTAAATATTCTGGACTGGCAACGAGAGTCATGATTCGCGGGCTAAGTGGTCGTGCAATTAAGTTAGAGTCTTGCATGCGGCCAAAACGGATCGCTAAATCAAAACCTTCTTCAACTAAGTCGACATTACGATTGTTGAAGTCCATATCTACTTCAACCTCAGGGTAGCGTTTTACAAACTCAACAATTTTAGGTGCTACATGACATGCAACAAATTCACCAGCACCAGAAATTCTAATGACCCCTTTGGGTTTACGTTGCTCACCTTGCAGTTGATTATTAGCATCAATTAGCTCTTGTTTAATTGCTTTGAGCTTTACGGCATATTCGCGGCCGGCATCGGTGAGGCTTATTTTTCGGGTGGTACGTTGAAATAGCAATGAGCCTAAGCGGTTTTCAAGTTGCTGTACTTGGCGGCTGATATGGGAAGTTGATACTTCCATGACTTTGGCTGCTTTGGTAAAGCTGCCATGTTCAACCACATGTAAAAATTCATCAAGGCCATGCCACATAATTTAGTTCTCAAATATTAAGTAATTATAGTTTATACCATCTATTGTTGCAGCTGTGCAAAAGTGATTCTCTGAGCTTAGTCTTTAAATTAATGCTTAAATCCCTACAATTAGGTGGTCAGCAAATTTTAGCTCACACTAAATAATGAGCACCTCAAAGCAATGGAGCAAGCATGTTAAATTTCAGTTTTGCAAACCCAACCAAGATTCATTTTGGCGAACAGCAAATTGCCTTAATCAAAAATGAGATCCCGGCAGACGCAAAGGTACTTGTTACTTATGGCGGTGGCAGTATTAAAAGTAATGGTATTTATGATCAGGTGGCTGCGGCGTTAAGCGAACACACTTGGTTTGAATTTGCCGGTATTGAACCTAACCCAAGTTACCAAACATGTATGAAAGCCGTTGCTTTGGTTAAAGAAAAGCAAGTTGATTATATTCTTGCTGTAGGCGGTGGTTCGGTAATTGATGGTAGTAAATTTATTGCCGCAGCAGCTAATTATGACGGCGAGCCATGGGATATTCTAGCTAAAGGCGGTGAGGTAAAATCAGCAATAGCATTAGGTGTTGTATTGACTTTGCCAGCAACGGGTTCTGAATCAAATTCTTTTAGTGTGGTTTCAAACCTTGATAGCCACGATAAACTGCCTTTTGCGAGTCCATTAGTACAGCCACAATTTGCAGTACTCGACCCTGCGGTGACTTACTCATTACCAAAACGTCAAGTGGCAAACGGTATTGTTGATGCGTTTGTACATACCATGGAACAATACTTGACCTATGACGTAGGTGCAAAACTTCAAGATCGTTTCGCTGAAGGTATTTTAATGACCTTACTTGAAGAAGGACCGAAAGCGTTCAGTGAGCCAGATAATTACCAAGTACGCGCTAACATTATGTGGTCAGCAACCATGGCATTGAATGGTTTAATTGGTGCTGGTGTGCCACAAGATTGGTCAACGCATATGTTAGGCCATGAGATGACAGCGGTTTATGGTCTTGATCACGCACAAACCTTGGCAATTGTACTACCGCGCATGATGGCGGAGCAAAAAGACACTAAGCGCGGTAAAATCTTACAATACGCAGAGCGTGTTTTAGGCCTTGATATTAGCGATGAAGATACGGCTATTGAGCAAGCGATTGCAGCAACAGAAGCGTTTTTTCATAGTGTTAATATGCCAACGCGTTTAAGTGATTATAACTTAGGTGAAGAAGTCGCAGACAAAATTGTTGCGCAACTAGATCGCCATGGGATGACGGCACTCGGTGAGCGAGAGCAAGTCACGCTTGATAAGAGTCGTGCAATTTTATTAGCCAGCGTTTAAGGCTACTTTTAGCGCATTACAAATGCGCTAATTTAAGATCAAAAATAAACCCATACCAACCAGTGTTGTGTAGTAAATGTTATGCGTTTTATATGCGACAATAATAGCTGCTATTGCCGCACTGAGGTATGGGTTTTGCCAATCTAAATTTATCCCCTCGTCTGTTACAAACACAATAGGTACCCAAATCGCGGTAAGTACCGCCGGTGCGCTAAAACTTAAAAACTGCTGCATTTTCGGGCCAACTTTAAATGGTAGGTCACGATGTAAAAATAAGTAACGGGTAAAAAAGGTAATACATGCCATAAGTAAAATAGTTGTTATCATCAATTATGCTCCAATTTACCTTGGATACGGCTAATAAGGTAACCGATAGTCATCGCCGATAGTGCCGCAGCTACTAACCATAATTCAAACCCCTGGCTTTTTAAAACGGTAGCCACAACACCAGCGCTTACAACCGTTGCCAATGTAGCTAGATTTTTAATACCAGGAATTACTAATGCAATAAAAGTTGCAGCAATAGCAAAGTCTAAGCCTAAATTAGTGAGATCAGGTAGCAGACTGCCCGCTACGATGCCAATTAATGTCCACAAGTTCCAAGTAATATAAAAGCTAAAGCCGGCACTGAGCGCGTAGATCAAGCGAGTTTTAGTTCGATAAGCTTTGCGATGATGGGAAAACGCAAACAGCTCATCAGTGAGTACAAAGCTTACCGGTAAGCGCCAGCGTAGCGACTGATCAATCACTTTATGACGCACCGCTAAGCCGTATAAAAAGTGCCGTGAGCTAATTATGAAGGTGGTGAATAAAATAGTTAATAAAGGCGTATTGCCAGCCATTAGCTCTATAGCGACTAGTTGGGCGGAACCGGCAAACACTAATAATGACATGGCTTGGGTTTCAAATGCGCTAAAGCCATTTTGAATTGCCAGTGAACCACATAAAATCCCCCAAGGGATCACTGCTAAACACAGTGGTAGCATATCTAAAAAGCCTTTTAGGAGTGCGCGTTTGGTGCTAAGTGTCATTAATATTATTCATTACGGTAATTAATGCCCTTAGTCTGCCATAGATCAATTAACCCTGAACAGCAAAGATGCTAAATTAACAAAAGTTTGAAATAATAAGCTTTTACGCAAAAGAGGTTAAGCATGCATAAAATTAAAGTATGGGATGGGTTTATTCGCAGTTTCCATTGGTTGTTAGTTATTGCAATTGCGGCGCTGTATTTTAGTGCTGAAGAAGGCATGATGGAATTACACTTTGTGGCTGGCTTTTTCACCTTAGCGCTACTAGTAACACGTCTTATTTGGGGCTTGATTGGTAGCAAAACAGCTAAGTTAAGTGCATTGTTTCATTCACCTAGCGCAGCACTAAAATCATTTAAACAAACAGATAATAAACCAGGCCATGGCGCAGCGGGCAGCTACATGGTGTTGGCATTTTTTATTTTATTACTGGCGCAGTTAGTAAGCGGCTTAATGACCACCGATGACATTTTGACAGATGGCCCATTAGTGCAGTATGTATCAAGTAATGTAGTTGAATGGGCCGGCTGGGTGCATCATAAGAACTTTGATTTATTGTTGTACGCGATTATTCTCCATATTGTGGCAATTGTAATTTATCGCATGAAAGGTAAAAATTTAGTCAAAGCAATGGTTACGGGCTATGCCGCTGAAAAAAATAATGATAGTAATGAAGAGCTAACAAAATCACCGTGGACTGCGATAATTATTCTTGTCGTTGTATTTGCGGCATTACTGATGACATGGGGCGCAGAGCCTGTGGCTTACTTGTTTAGTTAAACTGTTTAACAGATCAAAAACGGCGCTAATTTAGCGCCGTTTTAGTTTTAAGATGATCGCATTAAAGATTAGTCTTTAAATGATGTGTGGCAATCTTTACAGCCTTTAGCCCATGGGCCAAATGCTTTAGCAATTACTTTTTTATCGCCTGTTTGCGCGGCAACGGCTAGTTCGTCAGCATATTGTTGAAATGCTGCTGCTTTTTTCATAAAGGTTTCGTTATCGCTCCAAATAGCAGGTAATGCAGATGTGTCACCTTTATCACTGCCTGCAACGAATGCTTCCCATGGCATTTTTGATAATGCAGCAGCATTATTTGCACGATGCTTAAACTGTTCTGCGTCAAAAGGTACTTTGCCTTTTAGCATGTCACCCATATCACCAATTTGGACACGGATCATTGAAAATGCCGCTTGGCGGTACTCAATGGCGTCACTAGGCTCTTCAAATACAGAGTTTGCTGTTGCACCAAATGTTAGTGCACAAAGTGTTGCACCTAAAAATAATTGCTTTAACTTCATTCCTTTTGCCCCTTATATGTAATTCATTGCTTGTACAGTTGCTGTTGTATATCAGCAAGTCAGATTATTCAAGTATATTGCGGTTAAACTGAACTGTTATTGAATTATAAAACTAAGATTGTATCTTAATTATTGATATCAATATCAGCAAAGATCATTCCTCTGCGCATACTACGAGTAGCTAAAAACACCTCACCCAGTAAAGACATAAATGCACAAATAAGTAGTGCCATTGCGCCAACAAAACAACTGCCGATGGAAACACCTAAATTAACTGATTGAATATGAGACAAAAATAACAGCATGACCACGGCGCAAACAAGTACCGCACTTAATACACTTAAACTAAAGGCAATATGGATACAGCGAGAGCGTTTCAGCAGTGCTCGTAGCTCGGTTGTTAGCGATGAATTAAATTCTTCATCGGTACTTACCTTTAATTTTCGTTCAAGTTGACGAGCACGGTCGGTAATTCGAGCTAAGCGATTAGATAAAACCCCCAGCGTAGCAGCAATACCAGTAATTAAAAAAACTGGCGCAACGGCTGTTTGGATTACTTTTGCCATTGTTAGAATATTTATAACATCAGAGTTCATTGCTTTCCTTTTAGGTACATTGGTAGATTTTAATTATTCCGTTTACAAAGATTTACATTTATTTTTTTGATTGTTTTTTTATTTAAAACAGTCACTTAGTGTTAATTTGTTAATTTTCACATTGCTTTTTGTAATTTACATGTAATCGAATTGTTGTCATTTTGGGTGTTGAAGTTCTATATTAGTCTCGCACTTAATTTATGATCATCAATAAGTACAATAATACATAACATATCCCAGGGGAAATCATGTCTAAGAATCTAATAAAAAGAACGGCGGTTGCAACCGCTGTAACAAGCATCTTAGTTGCAGGTGCTGTAAATGCAAATACTATAAATAACAGCGCACTTAAGAATACTAGCTACACACCAGTATCACAGACCGATATTGTTAATAAAAATCAACCTTCAGCATACCTTGTTGTTTTAAAGGCAAAAACAGCAGCTGATATGATGGAGCAAGGCGCCTATAATGTTTCTGATGCTCGTCAAAGTTATGACCAAGTAGCAACGTTACAAAGCCAAGTTCAAGATAAGTTATTTACTCTTGATAGTAATGTAAAAGTACTTGGTTCTACTAAAATTTTGGCACCGACGTTAATTGTTCAAGCAAGTCAAGGTGCGCTAGATCGAATTGCAAAAGACTCACGCGTAGAGCGTGTTTTACCTATGTTTGATTACGACCTTCATGTTGCAGCAACCGCTGACTACATCAAAGCGTCGCCATTAGTAGTAAATGGTACAGTTACAGGTGCAACGCAAACTGTTGCAGTATTAGATACGGGTATTGATTATACTCACAAAATTTTTGGTGGTGAAGGAACCGTTGAAGCTTATGAGGCAGCTCAAGCAGATCCTACCACAGTAAATTGGCCACAAGGCCAAGTTATGGGTGGTTATGACTTCATACGTAATGATGCTGATCCAATTGAAAATGATCCAGCCGCTCCTACAGAAGAAGATGCACCAACAAGCCATGGTACATCTGTATCTCACTCAGTAACAGGTATTGCACCAGCGGTGGAGCTATACGTGTATTCAGTGTGTGGCGGCGGTTGTCCAAGTGCAGCACAGGTTTCGGCATTAGAAGCCGCTATGGATCCAAATGGTGATGGTGATTCAGAAGATCGTGTTGATGTAATCAATATGTCTTTAGGTGGAGAGTTTGGTGACACATACATCGGTGGCGGTGCGCAGTTCTTAATTCAAAAAGCGGTTGAGGCTGGTGTAAACGTTGTTATTTCTGCTGGTAATGATGGCGATAACCCATTCCGTATTGGTGGCCCTTCTACAACTCCTAACGCATTATCTGTTGGCGCGATGACGCATCCTACAAATGATGTTGGCGTTGCAACAGGCACAATTGAAGGCGCAGAGACCACAATTCAGCCGTCAGGTTTTGGTCCACAAACTGCGTTTGTAATGACAGATGCCGATGCTGAAGTTGTTTACCCTGAAGAAAACCAAAATGGCTGCGAGGCATTCTCTGCTGAAACTGACTTTACTGGTAAAGCGGTAATTATTGACCGTGGTGCATGTAATTTCACGGCAAAAGTATTAAATGCTCAAGACCGTGGTGCTAAGTTTGTATTTATAGCAAACAATACTGATGATGGCACGCCTGCTCCAATGGGTGGCTTTGATGCTGCAGTAACAATTCCTAATGTTGGCATTAACTTTGCTGCAGGTGCAGCAATGAAAGCTGCTTTAGCGGCCGGTGAAATGCCAACATATACCATAACGATTGAGCGTAAAGTGACTGCGGGTGCAGTTGCATCATTCTCATCTCGTGGTCCATCAATGGATGGTTTATTAAAACCTGAAATTACAGCGCCAGGTACTGATATTATGGTAGCGGCAACTGGTACACAAGATCAGCTAGCTCCAGCAACAGGTACTTCGTTCTCAGGTCCGATTACTGCCGGTGCTGTTGCATTAGTTCGTGAAGCGCATCCAGAGCGTAATGCGTTTGAAATAAAAGCGACAATCATGAATGCGGCTGATTTAAACGTAACCGTAGATCCTATTAGTATTAACCCAGATTCACCACTTGCACCAATTAGTTTAATCGGTGCAGGCTTAGTGGATGTTGAAAAGGCGGTTAATTTACCTGTCGCAGCATGGGTTGAAGATGATGAGTATGAAACTAAACAGGCTGCGTTATCATTCGGTTTAGAACGCATGACAGAAACAACCAGCTTTACAAAAACAGTGACGCTGAAAAACTTCTCTGATGCAGACAAAACATATGACCTTCGTATTGAAGAGCGTTATATGAATGATGTGGATACAGGTGCTGTTAGCTTTGATATTCCACGTAGTGTAACTGTTGCGGCAAATACGGTAACAACATTCGAAGTAACCATGACAGTTGATCCATCTAAACTTCATGAGTGGACATTAGAAAACCCATTTAGCCAAGATGATCTAGCTGCTCGTAGTCCGTCACTGACAATGGCTGAATTTGATGGCGCATTGGTATTTGATGATACTTCAACAGCCGATACGGATCACGACTTACACATTGTTTATCATGCATTACCTAAGGCCGGTGCTGAGTTAGAATTCTCTTTTGAAGATATCGATGGTTCTACGCAGTTAGTTGTTGAGAACGTTGGTGCGCTGGCTGTAGAGCCAACATCTGAGCAGGTCGTTGCATCTAGCCCTGAAAATGCTGAGATAGATTTTGACATTCTTAGCACTACATTTGCTGCTTATGCATCTGAAACATGTGATTCTGGAGTGTTTATTACCTCTTCAATTCAATTACGAGATGAAATTACCCATATGCGTCAAGTCGGTGTTCGTATGAATCTCGATATTGATAATGACGGTGTTTATGATCACTTTATGATGAATCTTAATGATGTTGGCCGTGATGCTGCAATACCTGGACGCAGCCGTACATTAATTGGTGAAATCGATGCGGCGGGTGAGGATGTATGGCAATGGGGTACACCTATGTATCATGCTGCTGGCGAAGATACAGTGACCTTCTCTGGATGTAGTAATCTGTTAGGATTAGATGCAAACATGCTGGGAGGAACAATTAATATTGCAGCTTCAGTTGGTTACCCAAGTTATCAGGCTGGTGTATTCTTCGAAACAGATAGTGCAGCTGGTTCTACTGTGTTTACAGCGAACCCTGCAGTAACAATGTATGCGACTGATAGCGTAGATAATGCAATCACTAAACTAGAGCCAGGTCAAAAAGCTGTTGTTAAATCTAGCGGTGCGTTTGCTCTTACATCACCTGCAGGAACGAAAGTTTATTTATCTGCGCCACGAGATATTCCTGGTGCACCTAAAGTACCTAACTTAGTAATTGAAGATTTTGCAATCGACGAAACAATGCTTACTGGTTTAACCATTGGCACAATCAAACTCGATGCTGAGGCAGCACTTGATATTGCTTATTTTGAAACTTTGAGTATGTCTGCTCCGGGTCTTATTGTTGATGCTGATACTGGTGATATCATTGTTGATAACACTGATTTAATTGACTCAGAAGCTGGTCTTAAAGAAATTACAATCACAGTAAAAGCTGTTGACGTTATTGGTACTGAGTCTGCACCAGTAACATTTACAGTAACAATCAATAACGTAGCTGATGAACTTCCGGTTGTTGCTGAAGGTCAAAAATTCAACGTGATTGAATCTGCAGCTGAAGGTACTGTTATTGGTAAACTAGCAGCGGAGCTTTTCGAAAGTTCAGCAACGATGATTGTTTCAGGCAGTGTTAAAGGTTCTGACGTAATTGCAATTAATGAAATGGGTGAATTAGTCGTTACTGGTAGCCTAAATCATTATGCAATGCCAACACTTGAGTTAGAAGTTACGCTAACTGATGATAGCGGTTTAGAGTCTGCACCTGTTACTGTAATGCTTAACGTGGAAATTGATCCTAATTCACATGCACCGATGATTGAGATGAATCAACGTTTCAGAATTGATGAAAATGTTGCTTTAGGAACAACTATTGGTACTCTTGCATTCTCTGACCCTGATTCTGATGTGTCACCAGTTGAACGCTTTATTGTATCAGGTAGCCATTTAGTTTCAGTAAATCCAGATGGAACAATTGTTACTGCTGGCGAAATTGATTACGAATTTGACCGTGAAATCGTATTCAGTGTTCAAGCTGAAGATAGCAAAGGTTATGTGTCTAAAGCCGTGAGTGTTGTTGTTGGTGTTAACAATCTACGTGCGAACGATGATGACGACAATGACAACTCTGGTTCTCTAGCATGGTTAACGCTGCTTGTAGCACCGTTTGCATTTATGCGTCGCCGTAAACAAAAGTAGTAATATAGCCTCTAAAGGCATATAGCTTTAGTTAAAATACCGCCATTGGGCGGTATTTTTTTTGTTTTAAATTTATTGTGATTACCTAAAACGGTTACACTTTTTGTTTCAATGTTGTTTTTTTGTTTCTTGCTGGTGTAGTATTCGGGACTTAATGTTTCTTTTTGGGGACATTTAATAACAATAATCTCATCAGAGGAATTTATGTCTAACAAGTTAATAACAAAAACAGCCTTATCAATTGCAGTATCATCAGCGCTAATGGCGGCATCGGTAAATGCACAAACAGTGCAAACAGCACACAGTATTACCGCTCTCAATAATTTCTCTACAGCTACATTTAATGAAACCGAAGTTAAAGAACAGTTACCATCAGCTCATATGATTGTGCTAAGAGCGACAACCGCCGCCGATCTAATGGCGCAAGGTATTTATCAAATAGGTGACAGCCGTGCAACCATTGCACAAATTGAGCAAGTGCAAAGTGAAGTGACAATTGAACTAAGTAGTCTAGATTTTGGTACAAAAGTAATCGGCCAAACTAAAGTGCTGGCGCCTACTTTGATTGTACAAGCAAGCCCTGAGGCGTTAGAAAAAATTGCCCGTGACTACCGAGTTGAGAAAGTGCTGCCAATGTATGATTATGAATTACATGTCGCCGCATCTGCAGATTATTTAAAAGCTTCACCATTGGTTGCAAATGGGGTTGTAACAGGTAAAGGTCAAACGGTAGCGGTACTGGATACAGGTGTTGACTACACGCACAACGTTTTTGGTGGTGCGGGTACCGTAGAGGCGTATGACGCAGCTCAAGCTGATCCTACTTCTGTAGCTTGGCCGCAAGGCATCGTACATGGTGGCTACGACTTTATTCGTGACGATGCTGATCCAATTGAACATGATCCTGTAGTCGTGATCCCCGATGTTGATGAACCGACCAGTCATGGTACGTCTGTTTCTCACTCTGTTACTGGAATTGCTCCTGAAGTAGAGTTATATGTGTACTCAGTGTGTGGTGGTGGTTGTCCAAGTGCAGCACAAGCATCAGCATTAGAAGCGGCAATGGATCCTAATGGTGATGGCGATATCTCTGACCGCGTAGATGTTATTAATATGTCTTTAGGTGGCGAGTTTGGTGGCACTGAAACTGACGGAGGTACTCAATACTTAATTCAAAAAGCGGTTGATTTAGGTGTAAATGTTGTTATCTCAGCAGGCAATGATGGCGATCATCCTTTTCGTATTGGGGGACCAAGTACCACGCCAAACGCACTTGCAGTTGGTGCGATGACGCATCCAACATTAGATATTGGGATTGCTTCAGGTACCGTACTTGGAGAAGAGGTTGTTTTTCAAGTTTCAGGTTTTGGTCCGCAAACCGCATTTGCTATGGCAGATACCGATGCTGAACTTGTTTACCCAACCGCAAATCAAAATGGCTGTGAAGTATTTTCAGAAGACACCGATTTTAATAATAAAGCGGTGCTTATAGATCGTGGTGTATGTAATTTCACGAAAAAAGTACTGCATGCACAGCAGCGCGGCGCATCGTTTGTATTTATTGCAAATAACGAAGATGACGGTACTCCTGCTTCAATGGGTGGATTTGATGCCACGGTTACTATCCCAAATATTGGCATTACTTATGCTGCCGGGGCAGCGATAAAAGCGGAGCTTAAAGCATCAGGCAAAGCTGCATATAGCTTAGTTGTTGAGCGTAAAGTAACATCAGGTGCTGTGGCAACCTTTTCATCGCGCGGTCCATCAATGGATGGTTTATTAAAACCTGAAATCACAGCGCCAGGTACAAGCATTATGGTTGCAGCAACTGGTACGCAAGATCAACTAGCTCCAGCCTCAGGTACATCCTTTTCAGGACCGATTACTGCCGGTGCGGTTGCGTTAGTACGCGCAGCACACCCACAGCGTAATGCCTTTGAAATTAAAGCAACATTAATGAATACGGCAGATCTAAATGTGACTAATGAGCCGCTTAGCACAAATCCAGATTCTGAATTAGCACCAATTAGTATGATTGGTGCTGGTTTAGTTAACGTTGAAAAAGCGGTTAATCTGCCTGTTGTAGCATGGGTTGATAATACCGAGTTTAAAACTAAACAAGCGGCATTATCGTTTGGCTTAGAAAACTTTACTGGCGTTAGGTCAATCAGCAAAACAGTCACCGTGAAAAATTTCTCGACACAAGAAAAAACCTACAAATTACGGACTGAAGCACGTTACGCAAATGATAAAAACAGTGGCGCAATCAGTTGGGATATTCCAGCCAGCGTAACAATTCCCGCAGGTCAAACTACAGAGTTTGATGTAACGCTAACTGTTGATCCCAGTAAATTGCATCAGTGGAAACTGGAAAACCCATTTGATGCCGAATCGGTAGCTGCACGAAGCGCCGCATTAACGCTCGCAGAGTTTGACGGCGCCTTAGTGTTTGACGATGTGGATGACACTGATTCAGATTATGCGCTACATGTTGTTTACCATGCGCTACCAAAAGCGGCTAGTGAATTAAGTATTGCTCCTGAAGTGGTTGGTAATGAGATGCAACTTATCGTTGAGAATACTGGGGCAACAACAGTTTCAACAATGACAGAAAATATTGTTGCAACTGGTAAAGTTAAGTCAGCAGCAGAGGCACCGTTCAATATTCTTGCAACTACATTCAATGCAATAGCAGCTGAAGGATGTGAATCTGGTGTATTAGTTACAGCATCGATTCAGTTACGTGATGAGATCACTCATGTATTCCAAGCAGGTTATCGTTTAGATATAGACACCAACAACGATGGTGCCTATGACTTCCTTATGCAGAACTACAATGACCGAGGTCGTAAAACGACTTCGCCAGGGCGTTCACGTACTGTTATTGGTACTATCGATGACGCTGGCGCAGAAACGCTTCGGTTTTTGACACCGTTATATCAATCAGCCGGTGCAGATACTATTACCTTCTCGGTATGTAGCAGCACACTTGGGTTAACACGTGATAATTTAGGTGATCCGTTAAATATTAAGGCATCTGTAGGCTATCCATCTTATGGTGGCGGCGTGTACTTTGAAACAGATAGTCTAGTTGGCGCTACGACCTTTAGTTCTTCAGCGTCAGTGAGTTTAACTGCGGTGGATGGCAGTGATACAGTCGTAAATCAACTTGCGCCAGGTGAAAAAGCGATTGTGAATGCTAGTGCGCCATTTGCTTTTACAGCATCGTCATTACAAGATGTACTGAAACTAGTGACTGCTGAAGACTTAGTGTTACCAAAAACGCAGGCTCCTAAGCTTGCAAATGCATCATTTGATGTTGTTGAAAATGCGGAAAACGGCCATCTCGTTGGCACCTTGAGTGTTGTGGAATCAGATAGAGATTTAGCGATTGCTGAGTTTTATGTGCAATCGCAAACTCATCAAGGCTTTAGTGTTGATAATAAAGGGCAAATTCTTGTATCAAACAGCGAGTTAGTTGATTTTGAAGTTGGTAAGCACATCGCTGAACTAGTCGTTGTTGCCATCGATACTTTGGGAAATACATCAGAGCCAGCTGTTATTACTATTAACATTACCAATGTTGCAGATGAAGCGAGCGAAGTAACCCCAATTATAAATTCTGGCCAAGTATTCTCTGTTGCAGAAAACACCCCAGTAGCTACCGCATTTGCTCAATTAGCTTTCACAGATCCAGATAACAGTTCAATCACTATGTTTACTGTAGCGGGAAGTGATGCAATTACGATTGATAATACGGGGATGCTAACCGTTGCTCAACTACTTAATTTTGAAGAGCAAAGTACTATTACGTTAGAGATAGTCGCAATTGATGAAGATGGTCATCAGTCAGCTGCTGAAATTGTGACGATTAACGTGTTAAATGTCGCTGATGAAGGAGCAGAAGTTGCGCCAATTATCGAAGCTGGGCAAACTTTTAAAGTGCAAGAAAATGCCGTGGTAGGCACTGTGATTGGTCAAATACGTGCTATTGATCCAGATACAGCAGTAACACCAATTGTAAGCTACACAGTTGCAGGTCATAACGGTATTGCAATTGATGAACTTGGCCAAATCACAGTGGCGGGTGACGTTGATTATGATGCAACACCTGAGATAAAGCTGATGGTTAGCGCAACGGATAGTGCTGGTAATCAATCTGCACCAGTTGAAGTAACAATCACTGTAGCGCAAGACGCACTAGAAAACACGCCATTTATTGTTGATAATCAACGCTTTAGTGTTGATGAAAATACAGCGCTTGGCACAGTGATTGGTAAACTTAACTTTAGTGATCCAGATGCTGATGTAAGTCCTGTTACTAAGTTTATTGTGTCAGGCACTGACTTAGTCATTGTTAATGCTGCGGGTGAAATTGTTGTTGCAGGTAGTATTGATTATGAATATGAGCGTAACTTTACATTTAGTGTTATCGCTGTTGATAGTGCGGGTAATAACTCTAAAGCTGTTGCTGTTGAAGTACGAGTAAAGAATATTGTGGGCAAAGATGACGATAATAATGACGGTGACAGCGGTTCACTAGCATGGTTAACATTGCTTATTGCACCATTTGCATTTATGCGCCGCCGTAAATAAAAGTAATTGTTTAGTTAGTCATTTTAATTATCAGTGACTAACTAGCAAAGTTAATCAAACAAAGGGAGCTTAGGCTCCCTTTTTACATTGCTTTACAAACTAATATAGGTAATCAACAGCTAGTTAGATATATTGCTAGTAGTGGAATAATAATAACTCTAGGGAATACTATGAAAACACGTCAATCATTTGCGTTAGCGGCTTTGTCGTTAGCTATTTTAGCGGGCTGTAATAAAGCCCCAGAACAAAATAATATAAAATCCGAGGCTGTACAGAGTGAAGCTGCAGTGGTTAATGTAACTGCACCGGTAGCCAATAAGATCCCTTTCGAAATGACTATTCATGGTGATACGCGCACCGATAATTACTATTGGATGCGTGACGATGAACGAAAAGATGCAGCTGTCATAGCACACCTTAATGCAGAAAATACCTATACTGATGCGATGCTAAAGCATACTAAAGCTTTACAAACTACTTTGTTTGAAGAGTTAAAAGGGCGCATTCAAAAAGATGATGACTCCGTGCCAACTAAAAGTGGCGATTATTATTATTCATCGCAAACGCGAGGGGATAATGAATACCCGACTTATGTTCGCAGTAGCGATGATAAGGGCACTGATCAACACGTTATATTAGATGTAAATGAGTTGGCAAAAGGCCATGACTATTTCGCGGCAACAGGTTTATCTGTCAGCCCAAATGGTCACTTATTAGCATATGGTGAAGACACGGTAAGTCGACGAATCTACTCTATTTTAGTGAAAGATTTAAAGACCGGTAAATTACTAGAAGATAAGCTCGAAGGGACAGATGGTGATATCGTCTGGGCGAATGATAATAAAACTTTTTATTACATTAAAAAAGACTTACAGACATTGCTAGGTTATCAGGTTTATCGCCATACCTTAGGTACGTCACAAGCACAAGATGAGTTAGTGTACGAAGAGACTAACACAAGTTATTACACTGGCCTTGGTAAGAGTAAAGACAAACAAGAAATTTATATTTGGCATGGCAGTACTAACGCTTCAGGTGTGTCGGTAATTGATGCTAATGACGTCAAGGCACAGCCAAAGCGCTTAATTGAACGTGAAGAAAACCTAGAATATGATATTGCTAAACTCGGTGATACTTATTACATAGTCACTAACCTTAACGCAGTAAACTTTCAGCTAATGACGGTGGATAAAGATAAAGCGCACGACAAAGCGAATTGGCAAACACTGATCGCCGCGCGTGATGATATTAAGCTTGAAGGCATCGATTTGTTCATTGACCATTTAGTGTATAAAGAGCGTGAAATGGGGCAATCTCGTTTAACGATACGCAACTTAAAGTCGGGTGATGAACAGCAGCTGAGCTTTAATGACAGCAGTTATATGGTCAGTACATATGGTAATAATGAATTAGATAGCGAAAGCTTACGAGTATATTATGCCAGTATGACGACGCCTGGTTCATCGTATGATATCGATTTGAATAGCACAACGAAAACACTGTTAAAACAGCAACAAGTGATCGGTGATTTTAATGCCGATAATTATGCATCGGAGCGACTATTTATTACTGCGCGAGATGGCGTAAAAGTACCGGTGAGTTTAGTTTATCGCAAAGATAAATTCAAAAAAGATGGCACTAATCCATTGTTACAATATGGCTATGGGTCGTATGGGGCAACCATGGATCCAAGTTTTTCTAGTAGCCGTTTGAGTTTACTTGATCGAGGCTTTGTATTTGCTATCGCGCATATTCGTGGCTCGCAGATGCTCGGTCGTCCTTGGTATGAAGATGGCAAGCTACTCAATAAAAAGAATACTTTTAATGACTTTGTTGATGTAACCAAAGGCTTAGTTACCCAGCAGTATGGTGCGCAAGATAAAATATTCGCGATGGGCGGCAGTGCGGGCGGCTTATTAATGGGCGCCGTGGCAAACCAAGCACCAGAGCTTTATCAGGGGATGGTTGCGGCTGTGCCATTTGTTGATGTAGTGACCACTATGTTAGATGCGAGCTTACCATTAACGACCAACGAGTACGGCGAGTGGGGCAACCCAGATGACAAACTATATTATGATTATATGCTGTCTTACTCACCGTACGATCAAGTGAGTAAACAAGCGTATCCAAATATGTTGGTCACCACAGGTTTGCATGATTCTCAAGTGCAATATTTTGAACCAGCAAAATGGGTTGCAAAATTACGTGAGTTTAAAACCGATGATAATAAATTACTGTTTAAAATTGATATGGAAGCAGGCCATGGTGGCGCATCTGGGCGTTTTAAAAGCCTTCAAGATACAGCTCTAAATTATGCATTTATCTTAGATTTAGCTGGTATTAAAAAGTAATAACTGATTTTAGTGTTTTACAATTAAGGCGTGACTTAGGTTACGCCTTAATTTTTTGTCTAAATTAAGTGTTGTGGTTTTGCACACTTGCTCGAGCTTAGCAGTATCGACGACGCTGATTAAAATCTAGACATTAAGACTGAAAAAGGTCAGCATATAGGTATTAACGAAATAAGGAGATGGTAATGGAAGATAATCAACAGGTTGAACCAGTTATAACGAGTAAAGATGAGCGTATGTGGGCGATGTTATGTCATTTAAGCGCATTAGCCGGATTTATTATACCTATGGGTAGTATCATCGGTCCGCTGATTGTCTGGTTAATAAAAAAAGACGAAATGCCATTAGTGGCTGAACATGGGCGTAAATCGCTTAACTTTCAAATCACTATGTTCATAGCATATATAGTGTGTTTGATTTTGATGTTTGCAGTTATCGGGGTAATTCTATTACCTATAGTCGCTATTTTCTCGTTTATTATGGTGGTGATTGGCGCAATCAAAACTAATGACGGTAAAGAGTTTAACTACCCATTTAGCTTACAATTGATAAAATAAACTACTCTTCATTTTTATCAAACCCAGCAAATGCTGGGTTTTTTATATGTATTAATAAAGGCTTAGATGGCTTATTTAACTCTGTTCTTTACTGCGTTTATTTCGGCAACATTATTGCCAAGCTCATCAGAAGTGGTACTCACAGCAATGGTGACCAAAGGAGAATATTTACTTTGGTTGTTATGGCTCAGTGCCACAGTTGGTAACGTACTAGGTAGTTGCGTTAATTACTGGTTAGGCACGCAAGTCATACGTTTTAAGGATCGGAAATGGTTTCCCGTGTCACAGGCAAGTATCGATAAGGCTGCAGAGCGCTTTGAAAAGTATGGTGTTTATAGCCTGTTGTTGGCATGGCTACCAATTATTGGTGATCCGCTAACAGTTGTAGGAGGCATTTTTAAAGTGCGCTGGTGGACATTTTTATGGCTGGTTACCCTTGGCAAAGGCGCACGTTACTTGCTTGTACTAGCCTTTGCCGTTGGGCTGGATAAGTTGCTTTAAGCTTTACTCCAATCGAGTGTTAGCGATACTGAATCTGCAAAACGCAAAGCGTGAGGTTTATCAACTCGCACTTTTGCATAATTCACGCTGCTATGGCTATGGCAAACACTGAGTATTTCTGCCACTAGTTTTTCAAGCAATAAAAAGTGACCTTGCTCAACAATACTAATCACTTCTTTGGTGATCACTTTATAATTAAGTGCTTGTTCAACTTGATCCGTTTCACAGGCTTGCTCAGCAGGATAGTGAATTTCTAAATTGATCACTACATCCTGCTTTTTCTCACGTTCATCGGGATTAAAGCCAATAAAAGTGCGCAGCCGTAAGTTAGTTACATGGATAATTGCATTGGCCATAGGATTAGCCTTTTACAAGTTGTAAAAACTCATTGCGGGTTTTTGGATCGGCTCTGAAGTTACCTAGCATTACCGACGTACGCATACTTGAGTTTTGTTTTTCAACCCCACGCATCATCATACACATATGTTTTGCTTCCACTATTACACCAACGCCTTTAGCACCGGTGACTTCTTCAACCGCTTTAGCGATTTGATGAGTCAGTTGTTCTTGAATTTGAAAGCGGCGTGCAAACATATCAACAATACGCGCAAATTTCGATAAACCCAGCACTTTGCCGTTAGGAATATAAGCAATATGACAGCGCCCTACAAATGGTAATAAATGATGTTCACACATCGAATAAAGCTCTATATCTTGAATTAAAACCATGTCATCTGCATCAGAAGTAAATACCGCATTATTGGTAATTTCTTCTAATGTTTGACGATAGCCTTTGGTCAAATATTCCATCGCTTTGGCGGCGCGTTTTGGCGTGTCTAATAGGCCTTCACGTTGTGGATCTTCACCTACAGCAGTAATAATTTCGTGGTAACTATTTTTTAATTGATCGTGCATAAATTTCTCGATTAATCCGTTATTTTAAATGTCTGCCACCATCTACGGGTAAAGAACGTCCCGTGATGTAATGGCTGCTAAGCAATAAATCGACGCTGTTTATAATTTCGCGACAACCGGGCTCGATGCCCATTAATGATTTTTTAAGGGTTTTTTCTCGGTACTCATCGCTATCGTGATCATTAAAAATAATTAATGAAGGGGCGATAGCGTTCACTTTAATATTCGGGGCAAACTTAGCTGCAAATGATTTTGTCATATTTTCTAAGGCGGCTTTACTTGCGGCATATGCGATATGCTTTGGACTTCCTTTTTCAACAACATAATCAGTTAAATGAATGATATCAGCAGGGTGTTGCTGCTGTTGCTGAAAATTTAACAGTAACTCGCTAAGCGCTAAGTTAATTAAGTAAGGTGCTTTTGCATGGATCCGCATCATGTTATCAAATAGCGTACTGCTATCTGGATTATTCGCTTCGCAGTCCCAACTCGATGCATTGTGGATCACCGCCTTTAAGCTATTTGTGTGCAGCTTTAATTGACTGACAAACTCATTAATGCCGTTGTCAGTGCTAAAGTCTGCGTAAACACATACAGCACCATGGTCAGATAATTCATCAATAGCGGGATGGCGAGTTCGGTAAGTAACGATAATAGCTTGCCCTTGGGCTATAAAATGTTTTGCCAGTGCTAAACCAATACGTTGGCCGGCACCTGTTATTAAAATGGGCGATGTCATAACTAAATACAAATCCTTAGGTTTTTTTAATGCGATGAGCTTGATTACCATGTGTTTACTAACAACTATAAACTAAATTACAGAACTATTTCATCTTTACTGCAAAGATATTGCACCAATATAACAATCTGTTTGTACGCCGTAACGAACAGTTGCGATCATTTGCTCTGCGATGATTGTCAGGCATAATAATAAAACTTCAATTTATGATCTGTAACTATGCAATCACCACCTAAACCGATCCATAAACTGCGTATGATCCCCTGGTTATTTGTTGCTGGCGTGTATTGTTTATTAATTGCTTGGCAAGGCGCAAATGCCGCGCTACAAAGTGTTATCGCAGAGTTTAGCATTGCTGTGACTATGGCTTTTGGGTCTTTTGTTGCTGGTGGCACTGCACTTGGTGGTGGCGCAGTAGCATTTCCTGTGATGACTAAGTTACTGGCAATAGATCCTGTAACGGCAAAAGTATTCTCGTTAGCGATTCAAAGTTTTGGTATGAGTGCGGCCGCATTAACCATTATTTTTACCGGTATTCCATATTATCGCCAAGTGGTATTAATCGCAGCTCCTGCTGCATTAGTTGGCGTATTACTAAGCCTTACTTTTATTGCCGATCAATTACCAAGACTGGTGGTTAAAGGAGTATTCAGCGTACTTTTAATATGCTTCGCATTAACTCTTTTATGGCGTATTTACTGCAGGGTGCAACATGTATGTAGTCAAACCGATATACACGTTAGTACATTTACAGTTGCATTAGTTGCTGTTATTGGAGGAGTTGCATCTGGCTTAGTTGGTTCGGGAGCTGACATTGCTATTTTTGCGTTATTGATTATCGCCTGCAACGCTAATATTCAAAAAGCGACTGCAACCTCGGTGATTATCATGGCAATAACGTCTGTAGTGGCAAGCATTGCTAACGTATGGTTCTTCAATAGCTTAAGTAGCGAAATACAGTCGTATTTATTAGCGGCTATTCCAGTGGTTGTGGTCGGAGCACCGTTAGGGGCTTATGTTTGTGCTAAAGTGAAAAGCGGGCAATTAATCACATTTTTCTTATTGTTAATTGCCCTAGAAGTGTCATTTACGGTTTATGAACTTATGACAGCCTAAAGATCGTCGTAAATGGTTGGAATAGCTTGGCGTTTATGTTGAGTGCGTAGATAAATTGCGATGAGTTTTTCACTTACCTCGTCACTGACTTCTTTGCCTTCTAAAAAGTCATCAATTTGTTCATAGCTTAAACCAAGGGCTTCTTCATCAGTAAGGCCAGGGCGATCACACTCTAGGTCGGCGGTTGGCGCTTTATTAACGAGTAAATCGGGTGCACCTAACTGCTTGGCTAATGCGCGTACTTGGCGTTTTGATAAGCCAAATAATGGCGCTAAGTCGCATGCGCCATCACCAAATTTAGTATAAAAGCCAGTAATGTTCTCGGCGCTATGATCAGTACCAACAACTAGGCCTTGGCACAGTCCGGCAATTTCATATTGTGCGACCATGCGTTGGCGGGCTTTCACATTACCTTTTATAAAATCAATTTGTGCTTGTTCCGGCAGTGCATCACCGCAACCGACCACCGCCGCTAATGCTTGCTCATGCATGCCGTCTGCTGCGGGTTTAATATTCACTGTTAGGCGTTTATTTGGTTGAATAAAATCAACAGCCAATTGCGCTTCAGCTTCATCAGCTTGCACACCATACGGTAAGCGAACCGCAATAAATTGATACTTGTCGGTTTGCTGCTGCGCATTTAATTCGTTAACGGCGAGCTGGCATAAGCGACCACAGGTAGATGAATCTACACCGCCACTAATCCCTAGCACTAAAGAGCTTGAATGTGCAGCCACTAAACGGTTTTTTATAAAGTTTACGCGGCGTGTGATCTCGTTGTTGACGTCTATATTTGGCTGGACTTTCATTTCTGCCACTATTTCAGCGCGCATGCTGAGCTCTCCTAATAATATTACTGGTTGTCATGGTTATACCAATTAGCTTAAAAGCATGATCTCTATTTAATGCAATTGGAATTATTATCTAATTCAAAGGGTTTAATTTAAAGCCCTAAATGTAGTTTAATTTTTTGTAATTCAGCTTTTAGCTCATCAATTTCAGCAAGTAATTCATTCAGCTCGTCAGCTTTGAGTGCTGGCAATTCAGATGGTTCTACTGCAACAGCACTTTGTGGATCAGCAAATAAATGGCTGTAACGGCTTTCACGTTTGCCGGGTTCTCGCGGGTGTTTAGTCACATGTTCGGCAGTCATCAAGGCATTTAATGCCGACTCAACTTCAGCAACATTATTAAACTCAGCGAGCCGATTACTGCGGGTTCTTAATTCACCAGGGGTTTGTGGGCCACGTAGCAGCATTAAACAAATAATAGCGCGCTGTTGCTCAGTTAACTGTAAATTACCAAATTCAGTATTGCAAAAGCGATGTGCGAACTTAGTTACGCGTCCAGATAACCCTTCGTCTAATGTAACTAACCGCTGGGCAACTAGCGAGTCTATCGCCTCTTGTACTTCAGTTTCGCTGAGCGTGAGCACTGGCTCTCGGTTCGATTTTTGATTGCACGCATTGGTCAATGCATTTAGTGACAGCGGGTAATGTTCTGGTGTGGTGCTTTGTTTTTCAAGTAGGCAGCCGATCACACGTTGTTCAATAGCAGTGAGTTGCATAATAAATCCTTCTTTTTGTTATGCCTTAGCTTACACCTTTATTGTTTACCAAGCCATTGTTGCAGTTTCGGATTAAGCGCATCAAAATTGAGTGGTTTGGTTAGGTAATCAGTCATTCCTGCTCTGAGGCATTTATCTCTATCGCCTTGCATAGCATTTGCGGTTAACGCAATAATAGTTACGTTTTTGTAGTATTCACCCGCATCCCCATTACGGATAGCCTTAGTTGCTTGGTAACCATCCATTTCTGGCATCTGGCAGTCCATTAACAATAGCTTGTATGGTTCTGTGGTTTTGTTTTTTAGTTTTTCAATAGCTTCCAGACCATTTTCAGCGATATCAAAACTTATGCCTGCTTGTTTTAGTAATGCACAGGCAACGACTTGATTTACTTTATTGTCTTCTACCAGCAGGATTTTGTCTTGATTTACAAAGTGTGTATTGTTGATTGCAATACTTGCTGGTAGTGCATTGTTATTTTGTTGTTGCTCGATAAATTTTTCATTCGCCAAAGAATCAAACAAGTCCGAAGGCGTCAGTGGTTTAAAAATCATGCAATCGGCTTCGATTGGCAAGTTTGCATGTGCTTCTTGTGAGAAACTCATTGGTGCCATAAGGATCAGTTTTACGTGATGCTCGCTTAGGTAAGTTTTCAATGCATTAATTGCAGCGGCGCCGGCTTGCTGAAAAAAGCTATAATCAAGCAGCACAGCATCAATCAATTCATCGCTCGAATTGAGATAGTAACTCAAGGCTAGGTAGTTTTTGAGGATATGCGCACGTGCCCCCCACACATTCAGTTGTTTTTGCGCAATTGAGCTATTTAACGGACAAGTATCGACAATTAAAATATGTTTGTTTGTAATTAAATGACTCGGTAAGTCTTGTTCTTTACCCAGAAGCGGCTGTACTTTAATGGAAAAAGTAAAGGTACTGCCTTGGCCATAAACACTCGTGACGTTGATTTCCCCATCCATCAAATTACAAAGCTGCTTAACAATCGCCAGGCCCAAGCCTGTGCCGCCATATTGGCGAGTAGTTGAGGTATCGGCTTGAGTGAAAGAATCAAATAACGAAGCTTGTTTGTCGGCTTTAATACCAATACCGGTATCAATAATTGAGCAATCTAAAAAAGTCCCGTTAGTGGTATTTTTTAAATTTGCGCTCACGATAATTTCACCATTATGAGTAAATTTAACGGCATTGCCGAGTAAATTATTAATAATTTGGCGAAGCCTATTTGGGTCACTAACAATCTTATTTACATTAATTTTAGTGGCATCTAAAATCAGTTTAGTATTATGTTGCTCTACTTTAAGGGCAAATGACTCGACCACTTCACCTAGTAATTTAGGTAAATTAAAGGCAATCTCTTCGATATCTAATTTACCAGCTTCAATTTTTGAGAAATCCAGAATATCGTTAATTATATTAAGCAGCGATTGTGCTGATGATTGTGCTAATTCAATATGATGCGTTTGCTGAGGATCTAACTTAGTTTGTTGCACAATATTAAGCATCCCGAGCACACCGTTCATCGGAGTGCGAATTTCGTGGCTCATGCTCGCTAAAAACTCTCCTTTAGCGGTTACAGCTTGTTCCGCTGCTTCTTTTGCTGTGACTAATTGTTGCTCGGTCTCTATACGTTGCTCGCTAGAATATAAACTGCCAATTAAAGCGGCAACGGCAATTAAAAAGCTTTCTTCGTTACGCGACCATGCCCGCGGATACTGACAATGCTCAGCACAAACAATACCAATCGCCCCGCTTCCAGTAGGAATAGATACACAAAGCATTGATTTTATGTCGAAAGGAGCTAAATAGTGTGCTGTAAGAGGGGCTGTAAATTTATTGCTCAGTGCATTTGAGGCGCGGATCACAGCTTGATTATCAATGGCTGTAAAAAAATCATTTAACTCAGTTTGCTGCCATGCTGGTAACGCAGTGTTATTTGCTGTGTGTTTACCATGATGGGCAAATGATTGCAGTTGATCTCTTGCATCATTGAACAGCCATATACTGGCACGTTCAACATTAAATGCATCGCAAATTGATTGTGTAATAATATCTTTTGCTTGTTTTAAATTACCAGTCAGCACTGCGTTATTAACGGTAAGTGAGGCGAGTACCTCATTGTGCAAAGCGGTTTTACTGCTTTCTAATTCAATGCATTTACGGACGTTTATATCTTGTAAAGAGCCAAAAATCTTAATACAACGGCCATTACGGATTTCTGCTTCACCATGCACTAATACCCATAAAGCATTACCTTTAGAATCGATAACCTCGAGCTCAACTTCATAACTTTCACCATATTTAATCGCTCGCTCAACGAGCTTTTTTATCGTGTCACGGCTTTCGCCTTCTTTAAAGTAAGAAAAGTTCGTTGGCCAATCAGGTTGTTCGTCTAGCGGATATTTGAAAATGTTTTTGGTCATATCTGACCAATATACTTGTTGTGTTTCAAGGTTAAATGACCAAGCACCAATTTTTGCAAGACTACTCATTGTCACTAGCATTTTTTCATTTCTTAGCTGGCGATTGAGCATTTTTAAGAATAATAAGAAAGCTAAAATTAGTAACCCGCAAATAGTAAATATTGCTAATCTCAGCGGCCAAATCGCAGAGTTTGGAGGTGCCCAACCAACTTTAGGAGTAACAAAAATTTCCCACTCGCCACCTTGAAAGGTTAAAGTAAATTCCAGAGGGTTACGCTCTAAAATATCCGCTTTACCACGGAAAAACTCTCCTTTTAGACCCAAGCCATTGCGTCCTTGGATGGCGACATCATAGTCTTCTTCTAGTTCGTAGATACCCGCTTTTTTATATATTTTGTCTATGTCGAGTACCACCGAGAGCAGCCCCCAAAAATGCTTGTCAGGGGCAAGGTAAACAGGGACTCGGGCAATTAATGCTTCGCCACCTTGCACTAATGTAAGAGGGCCTGCCATAACTATTTCATTGTTATCACGCGCACGAATTGCATCTGCACGTTGTGCTTTGTTATCTAAAAAGTTTAGCCCTATGGCTTTTTCATTGCCTGCCAATGGGTAAGTCATGCGGATCACCATATTAGGTGCACCACCGATATTGCGTAATTCAGATGAGGTGTCGAATAATGGCGCGGCAATTTGGGCAAAACGTTGTTGATCTAAATTAGGCTCTGCAGCAACTGCAACAGCTAAACCACGCACCAATTGAATATTCGATACTAATGTTGATTCAAGTTGAGTACGGTAGCTACTCACTTCAGATAAAATTAATAGTCGATGAGATTCTTGGGCACGTTTATAACTGATCTGATCAAGCACTAAACTGATTAATAAAATAAAAACGAGCGAGCACCAAAATATCAGTTTAAATTTGTAGACTTGTTTGTGATCATCTGTTTTTAACAATGGCATTAGCGACTTGTGCTTTTAATATTTGGCTGTTCAACTATAGTCAATTTATCACGGAAATAAAAATAGTCCGATCAATTGAGCTATTTGTTTTTTATTTAAATAACCGCACGTTATGTGGGGAAAGTATTAAGAATAACTTCATATAAGCTGGTTGTTGCTACAGTGATTTATTTTATCTAAAAACGAACTAAGCGCATTATTTTTCATAAAACTATGGTTATGATAGAGCTAATCAAGAGTAAAAGGACTGGTTCATGTTTAAAATTATCAAGTGGTTGGTGTTAGCAATCGTAATTTTAGGATTAGCTGTAACAGCAGTTATTTATGGTGTACTGTCAATTAGCTTACCGGCGCTTGATGGTAATGGGCGTAGTAACCACGTCAGCCAAGCGGTAAAAATCTCCCGAGACCAACTGGGTCAAGCAGTTATTTCAGCTGAGAACCGCCTTGATGCTGCGTATGGTTTAGGTTTCGCACATGGTCAAGACCGATTTTTTCAAATGGATTTGTTGCGCCGTAATGCTGCAGGTGAATTGAGTGAACTGTTTGGTAAAGCAGCATTAGGTTTGGATAAAAAAATGCGCTTCCACCAGTTACGAAAACGCAGCGCTGCGATAGTTGAGCAATTGCCTCAAGCAGATCAAGCATTATTAACAAGTTATGCCGCTGGCGTTAACGAAGGCTTAGCACAGGTAGGTTTTAGCAGTTTTGAATATTTACTAACAGGCGCTGAGCAAAAGCCTTGGCGCAGTGAAGACAGTTTGTTAGTGATTTACAGTATGTACTTAGATTTACAAACGGCGACCTTTGAACGTGACCAAGCGTTAATTCAAATTGCCGATATTTATGGCCCAGAAATGGTCAGTTTTTTAACTCAACCCAGTCAATATCAAGCGGCTTTAGATGGCAGCACACTCGCACCTTATAATTTAACTATTCCTGAATTTCCTAAGCAAACCTTACAAGCTTTACTCAGGATTGATGCAAATCAAGAACTTGGTAGTAATAACTGGGCGGTGACTGGGCAGTTAACTACCACAGGTGCTGGGATGCTGTCGGATGATATGCACTTGTCGATGGCAGTGCCGGTTATTTGGTATCGTGCGCAACTTAACTATGCAATGTCAGGAAAAGTGAGCCAAGTGACAGGGGTTTCCTTGCCTGGCGCACCAGCAATTGTGGTGGGAACTAATAACAATATTGCGTGGGGATTTACTAATGGTTACCTCGATACCGCCGATTGGGTAGCATTAACTGATAACAGTAAAACATGGCAAGAAGTTGAGCAAATAGCACTACCCGATGGGTCAATTGAAGAATATAAGCTGACATTGAGTGAGTATGGTCCAGTGCGAGAAATAAATGGCAAGCCTTATGCGCTTAGCTGGGTTGGCCATCAACCTTATGCAGTCGATATGGATTTATTGAAATTAGAACAAGCAACCACTGTCGATGACGCGCTGCTGATTGCCAGTGAAGTGGGTATTCCAGTACAAAACTTAATGGTGGTAGATAGCCAAGGCAATGCGGGTTGGAAAAATATGGGAGCCATTCCAGGGCGTATTAAGCCCAGTGAACTAGCTGTTCAGGAAAATGACTACTCAACACTTTGGCAGCATAATGAACAGCAAAGGCCGGAAGTTAAAAATCCTGTTGATGGCCGTTTATGGACTGGGAACTCTCGCGTTGTATCGGCTTTGGATGACCAGCGTTTTGGTAATGGTGGTTATGCCTTGGGAGCACGATCTAGTCAAATTCGTGATAGATTGTATGAAAAGCAACATTTTAATGAAGCTAATTTTAACCAGTTGCAGCATGATAATCAGGCGCGCTTTTTACAACCGTGGCATAGCTTATTGCTGCAACAGCTTAATAGAAATAGTTCGGCTAATCAGCAGTACATAAAAGAGTTAGAGAACTGGCAAGGTTGCGCCTGTGCAACGTCAATAGGCTACACGCTGGTTAGGCGTTATCGTGATGAAGTTATCAATAGTGTATTTACGGCTATGCAAGCAAATTTACAGGCTCAGGGCGGTTCATTAAAGTATGTTAAACGTGATTTAGAGCCGGCAATATGGCAGCTTATTGAACAGCAACCAGATAGCTGGTTAAATCCACAGTTTGCTGATTGGGATGCACAATTAACTGATTCATTTAGTCAAGTTGTCAGTAATTTAAGTAAAGAGTTTGGCAGTAACTTAAAAGGTTGGCAGTGGGGGACAGTTAATGAATTGGTTATTGAGCATCCATTCGCACAGCAAATACCACAACTAAGTAAATTATTAAATATGCCGACAGCGCCAGGATTTGGCGACAGTTATATGCCAGCAGTGCAGGGGCGTAGTTTTGGTGCGTCACAGCGATTTATTGCTCAACCTGGGCATTTAGAAAACGCCATAATGGCCATTCCCGGTGGCCAGTCAGGTCATCCACTATCGCCATTTTATCGCGCAGGATTTGATGACTACGTAGCTGCAAAACCAACGCCGCTATTACCGCAAACACTAATGCATGAGATCACAATATTACCTGCAAATGAGCTTTAAATGAGTAAAGCCACCTTGTTTTGAGGTAGTGGCCGTTTGATTTCGGCCATTACTTTTACTCTTATAAAGTGCAATTAACCTAAGCTTTAGGTCGAAAACCGCTAAACCAGCGTTAATGTTAGCTGAGCAAAGAGGTGTAAAAATAAAAATTTATACCTACTTATACTTACTTCAACACTGTTGTTGGTGCTATCTTAAAAATAAACCAGCGCTAGGTATGCTGCACTAAGCAAGCGTTCAGAGCTGATCACGTATTATGCGCGTATTGAACTATCAAATTTAATGTCCTACGCCTAAAGGAGTTGTGTATGTCGGCAGAAAAAACCCATCTTGAGATTTGTAATTTAACTAAAGAGCAGTATCCACAAGTAAAAACTTTGATGGATCAGGCTTATCCAGATTTAGGTGGTGCATGGCCAAGCCATACTATATTTAGACTGATTGACCAGTTCCCTGAAGGGCAGTTGGGCATGGTGGATGATGGCGTGCTGGTAGGGATTGCGTTGAGTGTGCAAGTTGATTACACGCGCTTTTCTAATCCGCACACCTATGAAGATATTGTTGACGGCCATGACCGGGTATTTAGTGACCCCGATGGTGATGCGCTGTATGGCTTAGATGTGGTTATTTCGCCTACTCATCGTGGTATGCGTTTAGGGCGCAGGCTTTATGATGCGCGTAAAGAATTATGTCGTCAGTATAATCTGCGGGCTATTTTGGCTGGCGGACGTATTCCGCGTTATTACAATCATAGCAGTGACATGAGTCCAACAGAATATATTGCCAAAGTCGATCATAAAGAGCTGTATGATCCAATTTTAAGTTTTCAATTGTCGAATGATTTCCAGGTTAAACGCTTACTTAAAAAGTATTTACCGGAAGATCAAAATTCGGTGGGTTATGCCACGCTACTTGAGTGGAATAACATTATGTTTGAACCGACCGACACGGTACTTGAATCAACGAAGTCGATAGTGCGAGTAGGCGCAGTGCAATGGCAAATGCGCAGTGTTGAGTCGGTTGAAGAAATGCTCACGCAGGTCGAATATTTTGTAGACACAGTGTCTGATTACAAAAGTGATTTTATTCTTTTTCCGGAGTTTTTTAATGCGCCACTAATGGGGCTTACAGAGCAAAGAAATCAGACCGAGGCTATTCGTTATTTAGCCGAATACACGGAGACTTTTCGTGATGCGATGTCGCGTATGGCGATTGAGTATAATGCGAATATTATCACCGGCTCAATGCCGCTTGCTGAAGGCGATAAAATCTATAATGTCAGTTATTTATGCCATCGCAGTGGTAAAATTGACGAACAACGTAAAATTCATATCACGCCTCATGAACAAAATGACTGGGTGATTCAAGGTGGTGACAAAATTGCGGTATTTGATACTGATGCTGGACGCGTGGGTATTCAAATTTGTTACGATGTTGAATTTCCTGAATTGTCACGTATTTTAGCAAAACAAGGTCTCGATATTCTGTTTGTGCCATTTTGGACCGACACCAAAAATAGTTATTTACGAGTACGCCACTGCGCGCAGGCGCGGGCCATTGAAAACGAATGCTACGTGGTTATTGCCGGCTCGGTAGGTAACTTACCAGAAGTTGAAAGTCTTGATGTGCAGTATTCACAATCAGCGGTATTAACACCGTCTGATTTTTCGTTCCCTCATGATGCTACGCTTAATGAAGCAACCCCCAATACTGAAATGCTGTTATTTAGTGATTTAGATATGGATAAATTAAAAGTTCTGCACAGTGAAGGCACGGTGCGTAACTTAAAAGATCGTCGTGAAGATCTGTACGATGTAATATTGAAAAAGAGAGAAAATTAATGGCGTGGATTTATTTAATTATTGCAGGCTTGCTGGAAATTGGCTGGCCTGTAGGATTAAAAATGTCGCAAGAGGGTGAAAATCGCTGGTTAGGTATTGGCATTGCAGTGGCGTTTATGGTCGCCAGTGGTTTTATGTTATGGCTGGCACAGCGTGATATTTCGATGGGGACTTCCTACGCTGTGTGGACAGGTATTGGCGCGGCAGGAACATTTTTAGTAGGGATACTATTTTATAATGATGCAGCAACATTCGGCCGTATTGCCGGTGTATTAATGATTATTAGCGGCGTTATCACATTGAAAATCAGCCATTAATTCAGTGAATTAAAAAATCGAAAGGCGGCCACGTTGCAGTGAGCCGCCTTTGTTGTTTATATCGAAGGTAACATGACTAATACTGCGGCTATAGCAATTAACACCAGCCCTGCGGTATCTTGACGTTTTAAAGGCTGCTTGAGCCATAAAACTGAGATCAAGATTGTAAAAAATACTTCTACTTGCCCTAAGGTTTTGACATAGGCAACATGCTGTAAACTCATCGCACTAAACCAACCAATCGAGCCTATGCAGCTAAAAAAACTCACCGCACTGGTGGTTTTTTTATGGTTCCACATAGCGCGAAATGTTGAGCGTTCCCTTACTGTAATATAACCACATAGCATGATAGTTTGCAGGCTGATAATAAGCAGTAAAACCCATGCTGCGGAATAAGGAAACGACAGACCTGAGTTTAGGCTTGCTTCGCGTATCCATGATGAGGAAAGTGCAAATGCTGTCCCACAGGCCAAGCCTAGTAAGGCTGTTTTTAAGCTAAAGTGCTTAATGTTAGCAATTCCACTTAATAGTAATACTGCAATTGAGCCAATAAACACGCCAAGCCAGCCTAATAAAGATAGCGTCGCGCCAAAAAATAATACTCCTAGTATAGCCGCAACGAGAGCTTCACTTTTTGCAAGACCAGCACCAACAGCAAAGTTATTCATTTTAAATAACGTCACCATTAATCCTGTTGCAATAATTTGCACTATGCTCGCGCCGACAATGTAGCTAATAAAAGCTAGGTTGAAGGTGGGCAAGGGGGCATCTTGATAGAGATATAATGAAATGAGGTATGCCAAAGCAAGTGGGCTTGCAAGTATAAAGCGCGCTAAGGTGACGCCTGCAACACTCACATGCGCACTTAGTTTACTTTGTAAAGCGTTGCGCCACGACTGCATAAAAGCGGCTAAAATAGTTAAAAAGATCCAAGTCATAATGAAAAAACAGCAATTCACAGAGGCGGATAAGTTACCAGTGCCAGGGCTCTAAAGCGAACTAAGATTCCATAAAATGAAAATATCTTTGCTGCGACAATATGGCACAGCTGCAAATCCAACTTTTTGGGCTATAGTTATCGCGATGTTATTGTTAGTCGCAATGCCTTGTATTTATTTCATATAAGTCATTGCGGCTTTTTTATTACTCAAGTCAATTACGCGATCAGTTTAGCTGTGCTAAGTTAATGAAAACTATGATTAGGAGTAACGATGACGATATTACTTATTTGCGCACTACTTGCTGTACTGATGCCTTACTTTGCCAAGGCCCCCGTGGCATTTGCAATGAACAAGCTCGATGGCTACGATAATAAGCACCCAAGAGAGCAACAGTCTAAGCTCACCGGATTTGGCGCAAGGGCGCTGGCAGCACATCAAAATTGTTTTGAATCATTGGCCGTGTTTGCTGTAGCGTTAGCCACCGTGCTGGGCACCAATAATGTCCACCAAGTTACTGAGCTATTAGCCATTACTCATATTATTGCCCGCGTTCTATATTGTGCTTTTTACTATCTAAATTTAGACGTACTGCGTTCTTTATCATGGCTGGTTGGTTTAGCTGCTGCAGTCGCTATGATTGTTGTGTGCTTGTAATACCAATCGTGTTAAGTTACTGACCATTTATAGCGACAGATAAATACAGTGATAACAAGGCGTAAATTTTGACATGTAGTTGTTCTACTTGAAAAAATTATAACGCAGTTAGCGCTTTATTT